>CAYMME010000120.1:0-18810 GCA_964391465.1 uncultured Planctomycetales bacterium | reverse complement strand
TCGGCCGGCGGGGCGCCGGCCGCTACAGGACGTGGGCAAGTCTCCGACCGGAAAAACGAAAAAGGGGTCGCGGAGGCCGCCCACCGGAGACTGCGCTAGCGCCCTCGCACCTCGCGTGCGCTCCCGCAGTGCCTCGTGATGTGCCAGAGTCTCTCGAGCAGCAACTCGAGCGTCACGGTGACTGCGCCGTCTTCGGCGACCTTGGTCGAGACCTTGCGCACGCCGGTCAGGTAGGTGGCGATGTCCGCCCGGGCATAGTCGTCAGTTTCGATGAGGTCGCGGACCGTTGTCTTCGGCGTGACTCGCACTGCGTCGAGTTGCTCGGCCAGCTTGCGGTGAGCGCTCGCGAACGCGGCCGCGGCGGCCCAACGTTTGGACTCCTTGGCACCGGCCTTGTGACCGAGTGGGGTCCCGGTCCCGGTGGCGCGCAGTGTCCGCTTCGCCCACTCGGGCAGCGACGGGCCGGCCGGGCTGCCTTCGGGCTTGGCGACGTACTTGGGCGGCGGGACTCCGCGGCCGACCGCGCTGACGACCGGCTCCTGTATCGCCTGCGCAATCTTGTCGAAGTCGTTGGCCCGGATCCCGTCGGTCGTCTCGTGGTCGGCGTGCAGCGACTTCAGCATGGCGATCAGGGCCTCGACCTTAATCGCAGCCCGCACCATGCAGACCTGGTCGGTGTCGTATTGGGGCGCACCCAGCGCGGCTTTGCGAACGAACGCCCGAAACGCCGCTTCGGCGTGCTCGTCGGCGGTCAGAGAATCCGCCACCGTGCCGTTGCCGAGGCGAAGAGCCGTGACCTGCTCGGCAAGTCGGCGGCAGGCATCCAACTCGGCGGCACGTCGAGCCATCACCATGCCCTGGACGGTGACGTTACCCCAGCCGGCGGGTGTCGTCCGATTCGTTGACGTGGCCGGATCGGGTTCCGCGTCCGGGCCGCCCGCGATCAGGCCGGCCCCGGTTGCGACGAGGAACTGTTCGCCGTCGGTTCGAGCCATCGCGGCCACGTCGGTCGCCTTGATGCGATCGCCCCGGTAGATCTTCGTGTGCAGCCCCCGCACCGCGCCCGCGAGCCATCGCAGCGTCACGTGTGCGTCGACCTCGACGGCCCCGTCGGTGTAGACACGCGGCGGGCCGAACGTCGCGGCCTCACGAAAGCGCGCGTGCAGGCCCGACGCGATGCGCTCGTCAGCGTCGAGGAAGTCCTTGACCGTCGCGGCGGCGTTGATCCTGACTTGTCCGATGCGTGAAAGGAGCTTGCCGTAGGCGTCGGCGCGCGCGGCACGCTGTGCGACGTGCAGCGCCGGTGACTCCGGCTCGACACCGAACATCGGCGGGGCAATTGCAGCCGTCCACAGGCCAGCAAGCACGATTGCGATGTTGGTCATACTGTAGTGCACTGAGCAGGCCTCGCAGACAGACCACGAGACGTGTCTCGTTTCGGTCACGCAACCTTGTAGCGGCCTGCGCCTCCCAGGCCGCACGGCCGGCGGGGCGCCGGCCGCTACAATACGCTCGACGCTCTCCGATCCAAGTGACGCCAAACCGGTGTCCATGCGCGACCACTCGGCACGCTTCCTGACGGGCGCGTCTCGGATTCTAGCGGGCATCGCCCATTCTGCCACACTATACTGCACCTGCCCTGCCGGGGGTGGAGGCGAATCACGTACATGTGGAGCCACGAGATGATCGGATCACAGCGGAGCGGAACGACTCGACGCGACGTGCTGCGGGCGGTGTCGGGATTGGTGGCCGGGTCGACATGGGCCGGTTTGTCGCGAGCGGACGACCGGCCGCCCGTCACCCAGCCGCGGGCGACCTCGGGCGACACGGCCGTCGAGCCGAACTGGAAGGAGCGGCTGACGGTGACGGTGGGACCCAGGAAGGCCGACCTCATCGGCAGCGATGAACAGGTCGTCCAGGCCGCCGTCGACTACGTGACGCGCCTGGGCGGCGGCACCGTACACGTGCTGCCCGGCACGTACCGCATGCGCAACGCCGTGCACCTGCACTCCGGCATCCGCCTCCTGGGCAGCGGCGGCGACTCGGTGCTGATCAAGAATGCGTCGGCCCGGTTCACGCTTGCCGACGACGCCGACTGGTACGAGCAGGAGATTACGCTCACCGACGCGGCCGGGCTCGATATCGGCGACGGAATGTTCTTCAAGCAGAAGACCGACACGGCCAAGCGTACACTCGTGGCCCGATCCGGGAACCGCTTCAAGCTCGACCGGGCGCTGCGCAAGAACTTCTGGATCAAGGACAAGCCGCTGGTGGCCACGCTGTTCCCGATGCTGACGGGCGAGGAGATTGCCGACGTGGTGGTCGAGAATATCACGCTCGACGGCAATCGCGCCAATAACGAGAACATGAACGGCAACTACGGCGGCGGCATCTTCCTGCAGGACTGCAACCGCATCACGATGCGGGGCATCACGATCCGCAACTACAACGGCGACGGAATCAGTTGGCAGATCTGTCACGACTGCGTGATCGAGGACTGTCACAGCCACGACAACGCCGACCTGGGCCTGCACCCCGGCTCCGGCTCGCAGCGACCGCTGATCCGCAGCAACAAGGTGCAGCGCAACCGCATCGGCATCTTCTATTGCTGGGGCGTCAAGTACAGCCTCGCGGAGAAGAACGTCCTCGAGGGCAACGAGTTCGGCATCACCATCGGCCACCGCGACACGGACAACGTGATCCGCGACAACGACATCCGATCCAGCGGCAAGGTCGGCGTGCTCTTCCGCCCCGACAAACGCGGCAGGGACTTCTGGCCCAACCGCAACCGCCTCGAGCGCAACCGCATCGTCGACAGCGGCGCCGAAGACGGCATTGCCGTGGACATCCAGGGCAAGACCCGAGAGATCACGCTGAGCAAGAACGAAATCCGCGAGACTCGCGGACCCGCCGAACGCACGGGCGTGAAGATCGGCCCGGAAACCAAGGACATCAAGCTCGCAGACAACCGCATCGAAGGCTTCGCCACCGCCGTAGCCGACCTGCGGAAGACGTAGCCGCGCCGCTACCAGGCCACGAGTTCGCCGACGATCTCTTCGACGAGGTCCTTGATGGTGACGATGCCGACGGCTTGGCCGCGGGCGTCTACGACGATGCCCATGGCCCGGCGGGTGCGCTGGAGGCGGAGCAGCGCGGGCATGACTTGCGTGGCCGGCGGCAGCCTCACGGGCTCGAGCAAATGCGGCGTGAGGTCCCACTTGTCGTCCTCGGCCAGCAGCACGTCCTGCACCTTGACCACGCCGATGACCTCGTGGCGCCGGCCGCGCTTGTAGACCGGCCATCGCGCGTACGCGCTGCGCTCGGCTAGGCGCTGGAACTGGCCCGCGGTCGCGTCATGCGGCAGCATCTCTACGCGGCGTAGCGGCGTCATCACATCGCCGACGGTCACCTCGGAGACGTTGAGGACGTTCTCGGCGATCTGCGACTGATAGCCGGAGAGCACCCCGGCCGCGGCCGTGTCCCGCAGCATCGAGTGGAGCTGCTCGCGAGCCCCCAGCACGTCCGCAGACTTGGTGCCCCGCCTCCCGATCCGCACGATCACATCGGTGAGCGCACCGATGACCGCCACCAGTCCCGTGGCCTTGAACAGCAACTGACTGCCTCGCAGCAGCCACAGCCAGCGGTAGACGAGCTGATCCGCGAATCGCTGGAAGAGGTTCTTCGGGATCATCTCGCCGACTACGAACAGCACCGGCGTGACCAACAGCGTGGTGAGCAGCTCGGCCTGGTGCGTCCCGACCTGGGTCCGGGCGAGCAGAATTGCGGCCGCCGCCGTGCACCCGTAGTTGGCCACGTTGTTGCCGATCAGCAACACGAGCAGCAACCGCTCGCGCTGTGACGACAGGTCGGCCAGCCAGCGACTCAGCCCCGCCCCGTGCTCGCTGCGCAGCCGGAGCTTGACCGGGTTGAGACAGTAGACGCCGGTCTCCAGGCCGCTGTAGAGCGCCGAGAGCACCGCGGACACGAGTCCGACGGCCACCCAGCCCCAGAGCACGTACTCCCATTCCGCGAGCATCACCGCTTCCTTCGTCCGTTCTCGCGTACGGCTGCGTCCGACTCGTCGGGCAGGTCGTCGGCAAGCCGGCGCAAGTGGATCCATCCGATCCGCCGGCGCCGCATCGCGTGCACCGTCAGCTCGAGATTCCGAACACGCACGCGGTCACCCTGGGCGGGCATGCGGCCCAGCTCGGAGGCCATGAGCCCGCCCAGCGTGTCGGCTCTATGATCGCGCATCTGCTGACCGAACAGCTCGGCCCAGTCGCGAATGGAGAAGTCGCCCCGCACCAGGTACTCGTCGTCGCTCACCCGCCGGTAGGGCTCCTCGTGCGTATCGTCCGGGTCGTACACCTCGCCGATGATCTCCTCGACGGCATCCTCGAGCGTAACCAGTCCGGCCACGCCTCCGTACTCATCCACGGCGATGGCCAACTGCAGGCCGCCGCCGCGCAGTTGAGCGAGCAGGCTCTCGAGCGTCGCCAGCTCAGGCACGAACCGGATCGGCCGCACGAGGTCGGTGATCGGGCGAGCGGGTTGCAGCAACACGTCGCGACCGCGAACGAAGCCCACAATGTGATCGAGGTCGCCTTCGTACACCGGCACGCGCTTGAGGTGCGAGCGGCGCAGCATCGCGATCAGCTCGTCACGCGTGCCGGACAGATCGAACGCGACCACATCGACGCGCGGCACCATCACCTCGCGCACCTTGATGTCGCGCAACTCGACGACCTCGTGCAGCAGGGCGCGGGTGTTCAGGTCGATCGCGCCGTGCCGCGCCGAATGCTCGAAGAGAAGCTGAAGCTGCTCGGGAGTGACCGGTCCGTCGTCGGCGCGCTGCGCCTGCGGCGCCAGCAGCCGCACGGCCGGACGAATGAAGGCCTGCTCGAGGGCCGCACGCAGGGGCGTGAAGACAATCGTCAGCAACCGGATCGGACCGGCCACCAGGGCCGCAATCACGTCGGGGCGAGAGAGGGCCGCCACCTTGGGCAGCACCTCGCCGAACAGGATGATGGCCACGAGCGGCGCGAACCCGGCCCCGGCCGCCGCCCATCCTCCGACATCTTCCGCCACCCTCACCGCCAGCAACGTGCCCGTGGCAAAGAACAGCACGTTGATGGCCATGTTCCCGAGCAGCAGCGTCATCAGGAGCCGATCGGGGTGCTGCATCAGGGCCGCCGCCCACCGCCTGGGCCTCGCCTTCGACTTGGCGAACTGGGCGCGCTGATGCGGCGTGAGTGTGAACAAGGCCGTCTCGCCGCCCGAGAAGAACGCCGAGCCGAACAGCAGAACGATAAGGAGAAGGATTTCCGGAATCACGGCAGGGACCGGAATGGGTAATGACGAATGACGAAATCCGAATGACGAAAGAACGTCGAAGCCCGAATGACGAAGCCACCTTGCGCCACCGACGCGGGTGCCCCATCCTTCGCGGCTGTACGCGAAGGGTGGGGGACTGATCGATCCAGTCGTGAAGAACTCATTTCCAGTGCCGGCGTTTCGTCCCCCACCCCTGACAGATCCCGGTGCGCCGGGACCAGGGGCGGGGCACCCATTCCTGGCACCGGCTGAACGAAACCGCTAGGCACCCAAGTCGCGGAGGCTGGCCTTCAGCGTTTCTCGCTTCTGCTGCAACTCGACCAGCCGGTCACGCTCGCGCTGCACCACGTCGGCCGGAGCCCGCGCGGTGAAGTTCTCGTTTGCCAGCTTGCGTTCCTTGCCGCCGATCTGCTTGTCGAGATCCGCGAGTTCCTTCTCCAGCCGCTTGCGCTCGGCCGCATCGTCGATCACGTCGTGCACGTAGATCTGCAACTCACCGCTGACGACGGTGGCGGCGTTGGCCGGCCGCTTGGCGTCCGGGTCGATGACCAGCTTGGAAACGTTGGCGAGACGTTCCACGATGTGGGCCTCATGCTCAAGCGATGCCGCCCGCGCAGCCGGCGCCTTGATCGTCACCTCCACCTGCTGCCGAGGCGGCAATCCGCGGGTCACCCGGACGTTCCGCACGCCCTGCGTGGCGTCGCACAGATCCCCAAACACGGCCGTCGTCTCGGGATCGACGAGGGCGGGCCACCCTTGAGTCGGCGGCGAGGCCGACACGGTCAGTGCTTCGGCGATGTCGAGTTCGGCCGTCCCCGGCAAGCCCCGCTCGGGGGCGATCTCGTTCAGGTACCGCCACAGCCGCTCGGTGATGAACGGCACGACCGGATGCAGCAGCCGCAGCGTGACATCGAGGCAAAACGCCAGCACTTGCTTGGCCTCGGCCGCCCGGTTGTCCTCGCGGATGCGCGACTTGATCAGCTCGAGATACCAGTCGCACAAGTCGCCCCAGAAGTAGTCGCGCAGCAGGTTGATCGTCCGGCTGAACTGGTAGCCGTTCAAGGCCTCTCCGACGCTGGCGGCAATCTGCGAAGTCTGCGAGAGGATCCAGCGATCTTCGATGGGCAGCGATGCGACGTCGAGCGGCTTGGCCTCGACACCCTCGAGGTTCATGAACGCGAACCGGGACGCCTGGAAGAGCTTGTTGCAGAAGTTTCGCCCGGCCTCGAACTTGTCCGACACGCACAGGGCCCGGCCCAGTTCCTCGGCCGTGGCCGCATCGGCCCATTGCGTGGCGAACTCCTTCCCGCACCCCTCGCACTTCCACCGGGTCGCGGTCATGTTCTCGCGCGTCTGCGGCGTCAGGTGCGTGCAATGCGGGCAGCGATACTCGACGGGCAAGCGCACGTCCTGCGTCTCGGTGGTAATCACTGCCATACCGTAGCGGAGGGCATCGGCCCCGAACGCCTCGATGATGTCCGTCGGGTCAACCCCGTTGCCCTTGCTCTTGGACATCGTCTCGCCGCGCCCATCCAGGATCTTCACGTGGATGTACACGTCGTGGAACGGCACCTCGCCCATGTTGTACAGACCGGTGAGCACCATCCGGGCCACCCACAACGTAATGATGTCGCGCGAAGTACACAGCAGGCTCGTGGGGTAGTAGCAGGACAGCGCCGGATTCTCGTCCGGCCAGCCCAGCGTGCTGTGCGGCCAGAGCGCCGACGAGAACCACGTGTCAAGAACGTCCACGTCTTGAACGAGGTTCCTTCCGCCACATGTGGGACACGTCGTCGGATCGTCTTCTGGAGTCGGTCCAGGAATGCCAACGGCCCCTTCAGTGAACCCAAGGTATGTCCACTTGTGCGGTTCTGGCTCAGCGTCCCCCGGGCCAACAGGCGTCAGCGCGCTGTGGCCGACCGCCGCCGCCGTTCCGCGCTTCCGCTCACAGTCTCCGCAATACCAAATCGGGATCTGGTGTCCCCACCAGAGTTGACGGCTGATGCACCAGTCGCGCTTCTCGCCAAGCCAGTCGAGGTAGCTCTTGGCGTAACGTTCGGGATGGATCTTGACGCGGCCGCTCGTGACCGCGTCCATCGCCAACTGGGCCAAGCCCGGCGCGCCGCGCAGACCCTCCATCTTCACCGCTTCGTCCGCCGGCAGATCACCCATGCGCAGGAACCACTGCTCCGAGAGATACGGCTCGATCGGCGTCTTGCTGCGGTCGGAGTGGCCGATGTCGGTCTCGTAATCTTCGATGCGCTCCAGCAGGTCGTCGACTTCGAGCGCGGCCACGACCTCCTTGCGGGCCGTGTAGCGGTCCATCCCTCGGAAGCGCCCGCCGTTCTCGTTGATGTAGCCGTCCGACGTGAGGATGTTGATCATCTCGAGGTCGTTGCGCTGAGCACAAGCGTAGTCGTTGGGATCATGCGCGGGCGTTACCTTCACGCATCCGCTGCCGAACTCCATCTTGACGAGCAACCCGTCGGCGATGATGGGGATCTCCCGATCGGTCAGCGGCAGCTTGACGGTCTTGCCGATCAGGTGCTTGTAGCGCTCGTCATCCGGGTGTACGGCCACCGCGGTGTCGCCGAGCATCGTCTCGGGCCGCGTGGTCGCGACGGTCAGTGAGCCGCTACCGTCGGCCAACGGGTAGCGCATGTGCCAGAGGTGGCCCTGCACGGTCTCGTGATAGACCTCGTCATCGGCCACGGCCGTTTGCAGCGCCGTGTCCCAGTTGACCAGCCGCTTGCCGCGTTGGATGAGCCCGTCGCGAAACAGCTTGAAGAACGTGTGTCGCACCGCCTTGGCACACACGTCGTCGAGTGTGAAGCGCGTCCGCGCCCAGTCGCAGCTACACCCCATGAGCTTGAGCTGCGACAGAATGCGGGCCTCGTACTCGTCCTTCCACGCCCAGATCCGCTGCACGAGGGCCTCGCGGCCGATGGTGTGACGGTCCTTGTTCTCCTCCTCCTTGAGCCGCCGCTCGACGACCGCTTGCGTGGCGATGCCCGCGTGGTCGGTGCCCGGCATCCACAGCGTGTTGTGCCCCTGCATCCGGTGCCAGCGGATGAGAATGTCCTGCAGCGTGTTGTTGATGGCGTGGCCCAGGTGCAGTGCGCCGGTCACGTTCGGCGGCGGGATCACGATGCAATATCGCTGCGACCCGTCCCGGTTGTCGGGCTCAGGATGAAAATACCCGCCCTGCTCCCAGAACTCGTTGGTTTCCGTCTCCACGAGCTTGGGGTCATAGGCCTTGGGGAGCGATTCCACATTCGGCATCGGGGAACAACCTCGTCTCGCGTCAATCCGGACTTGCCGGGGACAACTGCCCCGCCTCTTCCGCATGCAACAGCTTGTACTCAACGCCGTCGACGATGGCGGCCCACGAGGCGTCGATGATGTTCTCGCTCACACCGACGGTCCCGAAAACCGTTCCGGTATCGTCGTCGTGGAACTCGATGACGACGCGCACTTTCGCCGCCGTGCCCTGCCGGGCGTTGATGACCCGCACCTTGTAGTCGACGAGCTTGATGCGGTCCACGGGTGGGTAGTGCGGCCGAAGGGCCTTTACCAACGCGGCGGCGAGGGCATCGACCGGGCCGTCGCCCTCTCCGACGTGGTGTTCCACGTGCCCGTTGATGCGGATTTTGAGAATGGCTTCGGTGGTCTGGATGCGTCCGGCAAGGTTCAGGATGACCGCCCGGTAGTGGTCCAGCTTCCAGAACGAATGGTACCGACCAAGCTCGCGGCGGCAGACCAGCTCGAACGTGGCCTCGGCCGCCTCGAACATGTACCCCTCGTTCTCGAGGTTCTGCACGCGCTCCATGAGCCGCCGCTGGAGAGCTCGGTCCTTGTGCACGCCCAACTTCTTGCCGAGCTTGTCGGCCACCATGCTCGCACCGGACAGCTCGCTGACCAGCACGCGTCGCCGGTTGCCGACGGCCTCGGGTGACACGTGCTCGTAGCTCTCCGTCGTGCGCTGCACGGCGTGAATGTGCATGCCGCCCTTGTGGGCAAACGAACCGCTCCCGACGTAGGGCTGATTCTCGATGGGCAGGAGGTTGGCCAATTCGTACACGTACCGACTGATCTCGGTGATGCGCTCCAACGCACCTTCGATCAGCACGTCCTTGCCGAGCTTGAGCCCGAGGTTGGCCGCCACCGTGGTGAGGTCGACGTTGCCGCACCGTTCACCGATGCCGTTGATCGTGCCCTGAGCGTGCACGGCCCCGTGCCGGATTGCGGCCAGCGTATTGGCCACGGCCAGCCCGGCGTCGTTATGCGTGTGAATGCCGATCTTGGCGGACACATGCGGCTGGATGGCCACGACCGCCGCGGCGATGGCCTCCGGCATCGACCCCCCGTTCGTGTCGCACAGCACGAGCGTCGTCGCTCCCGCGTCCTGAGCGGCGGCCAGCGTCTGCAGCGCGTAGTCGGGATTGGCCCGGTAACCGTCGAAGAAGTGCTCTGCGTCGTAGATCACCTCCCGGCCGGCCTCGCGGCAGAACCGCACCGAGTCGGCGATCATGGCCACGTTTTCGTCTTCCTCGACCCGCAGCACGTCCCGCACGTGCATGTCCCACGTCTTGCCGACGATGGTGATCACCGGCGTCTCGGCCCCGACCAACGCCTTCATCCCCTCGTCGTCGGACGCTTCGACCCCGCGTCGCCGCGTCATGCCGAAGGCGGCGATCTTCGTATGCTTGAACCGCATCTGACGGACTTCATCGAAGAACGCAACGTCCTTGGGGTTCGAAAGTGGGTACCCCCCTTCGACGTAGTCGAAGCCGAGTTCGTCGAGCTTGGCCGCGATGAGCAGCTTGTCCTGAAGCGACAGCGAGACCCCTTCGCCCTGCGTGCCGTCACGCAGCGTGGTGTCGTACAATTCGATGCGTTGGCCGGGTTGGGCCATCAGTTGATCTCCGCTCGGTGCGCCGTCGTCACCGGGACCGCAGAACAGGATACACGCGGCAATCCCACCAAAAAAGAAAGCCCTGCCACCACCGGGCAGGGCTGTCGTTGCTCGCGGCTTGCGGGGCAGCCCTACCCATACGTCGCCCCGCGAATAATCAGGACGACCCCGCGCACGCCGGACCGCACCGCCGGGACCGAACCTTCATACAAACCCACCAAGATCCGCATCTGAATCCTCACCTCGCCCCTTATCGGAACTATACCATCCCGGCTTGAGGCTGCAAAGCCTACCGACGAGGCTCAGACGCTCCTGCGAAGTGTCGATGTACTGAGACAAGGTAGTGGGGGTCCAGTCGTGAAGGCGATTCGGATTATCGGGCTAATGGGTCCGTTATCGCGATAGGAAGATATCTATGTCTGCGAAAGCAAGGGGCGTTCTGGCGATACTCGCGGTCCTGGCCGTGTTGATGGCGGCCGGAGCCTCGGACGTGCTTGGTCGAGGTGCCGAGCCGGCGCTGCGGTCCGCGGCCGCGCTGGGCACAAACGAGGTAATGGGCGAGGCAGCATTCGCCACGCCGACTGTTCTTGTCACGTTCGTCGGTCTGGCGCTCGTTGTGATCGGCGTGCTGTACCGTGTGCTCGCGAAGCCGGCGAGACGCCGGAGCCGTGAGGCCCCCGCGCCCGGCCACTTGGGCGACGCGCCCTGCGATCCTTGCACCGGCCTGCACGACACGAATCAGGAGTTGTCACGAGCCAACGACCTGCTCCGGCAGGAACTCAACGAGCGCAAGCGAAGCGAGGCGGCGCGCGAACAGTTGATGCGGATTCAGGAGGAACTGAACGGTCTGCAGCGCGTCCTGCTGGCGTCGAGCAGCCTGGACCAGAAGCTCAAGAGGATCACCGAAGGGGTCCTCGATATCTTCGACGCCGACTTCTGTCGAATCTGGCTCATGAAGCCGGGCGACCGCTGCGAATCCGGCTGCGTCCACGCAACGGTAACCGAAGGGCCGCACGTCTGCCGGTATCGCAAGCAGTGTCTGCATCTGGCGGCCAGCTCCGGGCGCTACACGCACATCGACGGGAAGGTGCACCGGCGAGTTCCCTTCGGCTGCTACAAGATCGGACGCGTGGCCTCGAACGAAGATCGTCGGTTCCTCACGAACGACGTGGTGAATGACCCTCGTGTGCACGATCATGAGTGGGCGAGTGAGTGTGGACTCGTATCGTTCGCAGGTTATCAACTGCGTCCGCCCGGGGAGGACACGATCGGCGTCTTGGCACTCTTCGCCAAGCACACCCTATCCCCCGAAGAGGACGCCCTGCTGGAATCGCTCAGCCACACTGCGGCCCAACTGATCCAGACGGCCCGTGCGGAGAACGACTTGAGGCACGCCAAGGAAGCCGCCGAGGCAGCCAACCACGCCAAGAGTCGGTTCCTGGCCAACATGTCCCACGAGCTCCGGACACCGCTGCACGGCATCCTCAGCTTCTCGAGCTTCGGCCTCCGCAAGTATGCCTCCGCTCCGCCCGAGAAGCTCCTCGACTACTTCGAGAAGATCGACCGCAGCGGCCACACGCTGCTCGCGTTGCTCAACGATCTTCTCGACCTGGCCAAGCTCGAATCCGGAAAGATGGTCATCGACCGCAAACCAACCTCGATCGGCGAGCTGTTGGCCTCAGTGGCGGATGAGTTCGAGTCGTTGGTCTGCGAGCGAGACCTCACCATCCGTTCTCCAGAAGCCGGCTTCCGGGCAATGCCGGCAATCGACTCCGAGAGGATCGAGCAGGTCGCGCGCAACTTGCTGAGCAATGCCGTCAAGTTCTCCCCGGAAGGCGGGATCATTCAGATCGAGACGGACCGCCGCGATGGAAAGGTCGCGTTTTCGGTTCACGACCAGGGCCCCGGCATCCCGGAGGACGAACTGGAATCCGTGTTCGACAAGTTCGTCCAGTCGAGCAAGACGAGAACGGGAGCGGGCGGAACCGGGCTGGGTCTGGTGATCTGCCGCGAGATCATTGCCGCACACGACGGTCGGATTTGGGCCGAGAACCATCCCGACGGCGGCGCCGTGCTCACGTTCGAGATTCCGCTCCCGGCCGAAACGGCGACGGAAGAATCCCCCGTGATGGTCGGTGCGGGAGGCGATGACGATTCGGGACCGTGTCCGTAGTCCATGCTGACAAAGGGGGTATTCCGATGTCGATGCGTTTGATTGGCTTTGCCGGTGGACTGTTCAGTGTTCTCTTCGTTGCCGGGTGCGACCAGACGCCGGCGGAGTCCGAGGCGGCTCCGGTCGGCCCGTCCTCGGTTGAGCGAGCGACCCCGGCCGACGCGACCCGCACCGTGCCCAAGCCGCAGCCGCAGGCCAATGAGTTTCTCGAACCGGTAGCGCCCTCACGCGACCCCAGGGAACTGACGCTGATCTGTCGAGCCACGGACCAGGCGCCGAACATCGACGGCAAGGCCGACGACACGGCATGGGGCGAGGCCGCACCCGTCACCACGCTGGACTGCTCGTCGCAACGGCCGATCACGCTGCGGGCCGTACACACCGCCGACCGCATTTTCGTCCTCGCAACGTTCCCGGACGCAGCGCCCTCGGAGACGCACAAGAGCTGGGTGTGGGATGCGACCGAGGAGGCCTACACGCCGAGCCCCGACCGCGAAGACGTGTTCGCCCTGAAGTGGAGCATGGTCGGGAACGACGTGGATCTGTCGTTCCGCAACGCCGAACCCCACAGGGCGGATGTCTGGTTCTGGAAGGCGTGCCGCACGAACCCCTCGGGCTTCGCCGACGACAAGCATCAGATCCTGGCCAGGAGACACGCACGCAAATCTCTGCCCGTCGCATCCAAACGGTATGACACGCTGTATCTGCAGCGCCGGGGCGACGCGGGACAGCCCGCCTACGGTGAGGACATACCCTTCGAGTACAGCAAGGACTGGCTGCCGAAGTACCGACCCAGCGTGCCCGAGGGAAGCCGCGCCGACATCCGGGCCAAGGGTGTCTGGGCCGCGGGCCGGTGGATCATCGAATTGGAGCGTAGGCTGAACACCGGTCATGAAGACGATCTTGCGTTCGAGGCCGGCAGCAAGTACCTGTTCGCGGCCTCCTGCTACGAGATGGCGGCCACCGGGCACAATCCCGAATGGACGCAGCCGCTGTATCGCACCGGCGATGCGTTCGATCGCCTGATCCTGAAGGTCGAGTAGCACACCTGGAGTAACGCCGTGCCGTCGTTCTCGTTCGCGCGAACACGCAAGATTGCCGTCGCGGTGCTGCTGGGGATTTTCCTGGCGGTCTCGCTGATGTCGCTGTTTGCGGTGTGGAACGCCAACCACAGCATCCGCGGTGAGCTGCTCGCCCAGCAGGAGCTCAGCGAGGAGTTCTCCGACGTCACACTGCAGCTCACGAGGGCCGCATTCGCGTTTCGTAGCGTGCTTGCAGAGGGCACGGCTGACGTCAGCAACGTCCTCGCCAACCTGGAAGGCGTGCGTGCGCAACTCGACCATCTGGACACGCCCCACGCGGTGAAGGGCGAACTCGCACTCGAGGTGGAGCGGGGCGTCGCCGGCTTGCGGAGAGAGCAGAGACGCCTTCGTGCTCTCTTGCCCGCGTACGCCGCGCTCGAGGACGAAGATCCGACCGGCGACGACACCATCCGTACACTGGCGGCGCTGAACGCCACGTTGGACACCGCTACCGAGAACGCAATCGAGCAGCGTGCCATGATTACGGCCGCGATCGAGCGAACCGCTCGGGAGCTGACGGCGTCGCTGGACCGCACGAGCAGATTCCTGACGGTGAGCGTGGTTGCCGGCCTCCTGCTTGCGGCCACAGTGGGTTGGTGGGTCAACCGCAAGCTGTCGTGCATGCTCGATCAGATGAACGAGGCGGCCGACCAACTGCGCCGGGGCAATCTGTCGCACCGCATTGACTCGCCCTTCGACGACCGAATCGGAAGGGTCGCTCGCGCCATCGACGAAATGGCCGGCGCGCTGGAACAGACTGAGAATGCACTCGCATCGGCGCTTCGCGATCTGGAGCAGCGGAACCGGGACCTGGGCCACGGCAACGAGAAGCTCAAGGCCGAAATCGCGGAGCGCGAACGCGCCCAGGCGGAAATGCAGCAGGCCAAGGAAGCGGCGGAGCAGGCCAACAATGCCAAGAGCGAATTTCTGGCCAACATCTCTCACGAGCTACGTACGCCGCTGCACGGCATCCTCAGCTTCGCCAGTTTCGGCATCAAGAAGCACGACTCGGCTCCGCCCGAGAAGCTCCGGAGCTACTTCGAGAAGATCGACATCAGCGGCAACACCCTCCTGTCACTCGTAAGCGATCTACTCGACCTCGCCAAGCTCGAGGCGGGCAGGATGGTGATCGAGATCCAACCGGCAGAGCTCGGCGCCCTGATGACCTCGGTGGTGGACGAGTTCAACTCGCTCCTGTGCGAGCGTGACCTGACGGTCCAACGCGAGCTGCAGTGGGCCCGCGTCGATGTCGTGGCCGACGCCGACAGAATCAGGCAGGTGCTTCGCAATCTGCTGGGCAATGCCGTCAAGTTCTCGGCCCCAGGTGGGAAGATTCTGATCGAGAGCCGGGTCCGCGGTGAAACGGTCTCGATCTCGGTGCGTGATCAAGGCCCCGGCATACCGGAGGAAGAACTGGAGTCGGTCTTCGACAAGTTCATCCAGTCAAGCAGAACCAAGACGGGAGCCGGGGGAACCGGACTGGGTCTGGCGATCTGCCGCGAGATCGTCACCGCCCACGGCGGAGAAATCCGGGCCGAGAACCACCCTGATGGCGGCGCCGCCTTCACGTTCGAGATCCCGCTCGATGCGAAGTGCAGCCGCACCGAGGACGATGAGGAAACGACGTTCCCGCGTGCCGCTGAAGGCGCCGAGCCAACCACAGAACCCGTCCCGACCGCCTGAGCATCTCCAACGCCGTCTGATTCTTGGTTCTTCACGGATTTCCGGGAAGCGGACAGGCCACGAGAAGGCTTGGCGCGGGCGTCGCGCGCAACGCCAATGACGAATGAGCAATGTTGGCACGAGGCCATTCGTGACGGTTCCGGGGTGGCGTTTTGCCGACACAGCTCTCGTTGCCCCATCCTACGGATGGCCGAACCCAGGCACGCGCTGCGCCCAGCGCTGCACGATCCGTCGGAGCCGATGGTAGGCCGCCTTGGGGTGATAGTTATGATCCACAAGTCCGCCCCACGGAAAGTAGCAGTCCTCGTAGTCGGCCAGGTCCCACCAGCAGAACTCCGCCACGTAGTCCTTGCTCATGCAAACGGCGAAGACGCCCTCGAGCCAGTCGGCCTGCAACTCCTCGTCCCACGGGCGATGCCAGCGGTAGATGGTCTGCCTCGGGTGTCCGTTCGGGAAATGGCGACAGCCCGGTCCCTGCGGCTCGTTGCTCGAAGGGGCGGCCAGCTCGAGCTGAATGGGTTTGCCGAAGACTCTGAACTGCTCGATCCGCTGATCCAGCTCGAACAGGTCCCGACTGGTGTCATAGATCTGGAGCACGATGCACTCGTAGGGAACGCCGGCCTCGGCCAGCATCCGGTAGGAGTCGTAGCCGCAGACGATCCGCGGCTTCTCACCCAGATGCAGTGCGGCGTCCTCGCTCCAGATCAGATTGGTGTTGATCTCGCTCCGAGCCGCCTCGCGAACGCGAGCCGTGGCCTGCGAGACGGCGCGCGACAACTCCACGATCTGCTCGGGGGTAAGACAACCCAGGTTGTCCCACGACCCGTTCGCTTCGCTGACGATCTGCCAGTTCCGGATCTCGGGGTAGCGTCGGGCGACAGCCTTCGCGAAGTCAACCTGGATCTTACGGATGTTCGCAAGCGTCGGCTCAGGGTGCCAGTCGGGTAGCCAGTTGAGCCACATGCCGGTGACCCCGCGCAGTTGCTTGTTCATCGCGGTGAGGCGTTTCACGGTGCCATCCAGGCTGCGGCCGTCGAACATCCAGTCGCGGGTCCCGTCGGGCCGCATGACGATCTGCCAATGCCAGTTCTGGACCGCGGCATTGAAGACAGGGTCCATGGCCCGACGCCATCGCTCTCCCTCGCGAGCCTCGTAGAGCGCGAAGGTGCTGACCCACTGGGTGGGTCGAAGTCCTCCTTGGCGGTCAAGCCGCTGCCGACCGCGTGCGATGGCCATCTGCTCGCTCGCGGGTGCGCTCTGGGCGAGGGAAGCGAGCGCCAACCGGGCCTGCGCGGCGCTGCCGTGCTCGGCGGCGCGAGCTTCCTCGAGCAGGCACTCGGCCTTCCGGAGTTTCTCCGCGAGCCCCGTCGAAAACACGTAGCCTTGCGATTCCGCTTCCCTCATCGCAGCCTGCGCGACGAGCGCGCGGTGTCTGGCCACCTCGTAGGCCACGTCCAGCGTTTGCCCGTCGGGTACGAAGCCCTTACCGCCGTTTGCGGCGGTGAAGTCCAGGCGGCCGAAGCCGGGCACTTCCAGGAAGGCACTGAACAGTAGGGGCTTGCGCGGCAGGCCGCCCACGATCTTGCGGCCTTCAACGTCACCGAGTGTTGCCACGGGCACGTAGTGCAGATCGCAGATGTACAGCCACGATGCGCGGGGGAGGGTCTTGCCGTCGGGTCCGGTGGCTCGGAACGCGAGCGCTCCGGTGTTCGCTTTGGAAGAGCGTTCCGCCGGCCTGGTGTCAGCCGGCCCCGGAAGACAGACGGCGGCGCAGAAGAGCAGCACGTTGGTGATCACCGGACACCGTGTCAGACGCGAATCACACCTTTGGAGCGACGGCGCCGTTCTCGGAAGCTTCGGCCGCCTCCCGGTCGAGATACCAGCGGACCGTCATGGGGATCCCTTCCTCGTAGGAAACGGTCGATTCCCAGCCGAGGTGGTTGCGAGCCTTGTCCGTCTTGAAGTAGCTGCGGCGGCCCATCAGCCAGGCCGAATAGCGTGTGACCAGGGGCGGACGCTTCCGTCCGGTCAGGTGACCGATGCATTCGAACAAGAACGCAGCGCGGTAGGCCAGCCAGTAGGGCACGGTCTTGCTCACCGGCGGCTCGCCGATGGCGTCGGCCACGGCATCGAAGTAGCCGCGGAGCGTGATCTCGCCGTCGTTCGAGCAGTTGTAGGCTTCGCCGACCGCGTGCTCGCTGTCTGCGGCCAGGATCGCCGCCTCGGCCGCGTTGCCGGCGTACACCAGATTCAAGCGGTTGTCGCCACCGCCGATGAGCTTGGCCTTGCCCGCCCGAATGTTCGTGACCATGCGGGCGATTGTGGCTCGATCGCGCGGCCCGTACAACCAACTCGGGCGAATCACGGTGGCCCGGATCCGCCCTTGGCGATGGGCCTCCCACACCAGCGCCTCGGCCTCGACCTTGGCTCTCGAGTAGTAGCTCCACCGCGACAGGCATTGCCCCAACGGCGCCGTTTCGTCCAGTTCGAGGCCGATGCCGTTGACGTGCCCGTAGGCCGAAATCGAACTGATATGGATGAAGCGCTCGACCTTGGCCTCGGCCGCCGCCTCGATCAGGTTCCGCGTCCCGTCGATCGTGATGGCCTGGAACTCCGCCCACGGGCCCCAGTCGCCCACGCGGGCCGCCGAGTGGTAGACGCATTGGACGCCCTCGCACGCCCGGCGCAGCGACGCGGCATCGGCCACATCACCCTCGGTCAGTTCCGCCCCCTGCTCGCGCAGCCACGCGGTGTCGCTGCCGGGGCGAACCAGCGCCCGCACCGGCCGGTCGCGCCGCCGAAGTTGCTCAACGATGTGACTGCCCAGGAGTCCCGTTCCGCCGGTCACCAAATTCACAGTTTCGATCCTCTTTGCCGCGTCGTGAGGGCGCAACGATAGGGGTAGGCCCACACGGGGTCAACCGCGTCTTCGGGGGCACCGGCGGGCGGGTGGGCACGACCGCGGCCTGCGAATCAGTCGCACGGTTTGAGATCGACCCATGCCTTCGTTGTGACGACGAGACCCTCGCCGGCTGCTCGCACGAATGGGCACAACGGCCGGGGAAGCACGCGGTTCGACGGTCTACTGCGGATCGGCTATGGCCGCCCCCGACCTGATCGCGGTACAATGCCCGTATGCACTGGTTCTAGAGAGCGGTTATTGCGGTTGAGATGACGTGAAGGCATCCAGCATGAGCCCACCATCGTTGCGAGCGTTCGTTCCGGAAGTAGCCCAGCACCTCGGACTGCCGCCCGTTGCGGTGGATTGGAGCGGGTACGACGCGGTGTCGCCGATCCTTGAGGAGATGAGACGCGAGGGTGCCATCGTCCTGCTCAAGCTCGATGGCGGGCGTGGCGAACGCGCTAAGCGTCCCTACACAACGTTCGCATCCTCGGCTTCGTTGGGTGAAGACCCGATCCGAATCGATGCGCGCACGGTTGAGGATGCTCTGGCACACATGATCGTCGAGTATGCGATGAGGTGCTGGGACTTCAGAGTCGCCTGCCCCAAGTGCGGCTACATCCTCCGGGGCATCACCGAGCCGCGGTGCCCGGAATGCGGGGAGCGGATATGATTCGGTTGTTCGTCCTCACGCTTGGCGGCATGGTGGGAGGGTGCTGCG
>CAYMME010000119.1:11894-19010 GCA_964391465.1 uncultured Planctomycetales bacterium | reverse complement strand
CTTTTGAAGTTTTCCACAGGAAAGGGTGAACCCATAGTAAGAGGTGTCCCCTGGGAGTGCAACCACCGCGGAAGCAGTTGGGGTTGTTCTTCGGGGGTTGGATCTCGTAGCAGTCCTACCAGATCAACGGAGGCTGCTTCTCTCCAATCCGGGAAGCTCACCCCCAAAGCATTCCGATGGGCGTTGTTTCGGGTCCGGGAAGCGTTCCAGGCATGGCGGGACGAGATCGACCGAACCGCGGCGATCTACGAAACGCGAATCCGCGGGCCGGAGATCCCGGCGGCGCCAAGCCGGACTGTCGAACGTGCCGTGTCCGCATTCGCCGGCTGTTTGACTGCCCTGGTTACGCAGGGACGCATCACCGCCGGCGACTCGCTCGGGTCGTTCGTCGACGCGCTGTTGACCGAGTTCCGGCTGCAAGGCCGATTCGACGGCCACCGGGACCACTCCGCCCGTGACGGGATGTGGGCGCTGATCCGCAAGGCGTTTGAGCGCATGGAAGGCCGACCCGCCGGCCGGCGCCGCTACGGCACAGACCGCGGCGCGGCGTACTACACGGGGCGAGCATGACTACGGCAATCACGCTCGAGCGCCCGAGCCAGTCGACCCGCGTCCTCGAGCTGCAAGCGTGGCTCACCCGGCGACGGTTCAACCTCGCGGTAATGCTGGCCGTTGAGGAACTCCGCGAGCAAGGCGTATCTAATCCGCTGCACTCCCTCGCTTCGCGCATGGAATTGAGTCTACGCCACCTGTGGGAGTGCCGCACGAAGCGGGTCGACATCCGGCCGAAGTCTCTTGTCTGGATCGATGGCGGTCTCGCTGAGGTCCTCGGATTGGATTGGATTCACCAAGTAGCCGCGGTCGAAGTCAGGCCGACGAAGGAGGTTTAGCGTGACTGGGGAGAAGCAAACACCACTCGAACGAATGGCGTCGGCGCTGGCCGGCGCGATCGGATGCGGAGAGGAAGCAACGAAGCTCATTCTTGTAGGGCTGGAATCAGCCACGGCCGACGGCGCGTTCCCCGACGAGAACGCGGCGCGATCGTTCGCCCGACACCTGGCCCGCCAACACGGCGCCGGCGAGACGTTGCGGGCGCAGCTCGTAGACATCTGCACCGGTGCGGACGCGCCGGCGACGAAGCCGGACGAACAGGAGCCGGCGAAGGTCCGTGTGTACGCGCTGGCGAAAGGACTCGGGGTATCGAGCGCACAGCTTCTCGGCTTCCTCGAGGGCAGTCGCAGAGATGTCGGGACGCTGACTGCTTCATCGACTGTTGCCGCGGACACTGCCCTGGAGATTGAGGCCAGCTACCGCGCGGCCTGCGAAGGAGGTACACCGTGAAGTGGCTCATGGGACTCGTGACGAAGATCCGGCCGAAGCTGCCGCTTGCCCTGCTTGGGCCGTTCGAGGTGCCGGTACTCGTTGCCGGCGCGAAGGTCCTACAACTCGTCCTGCCCGACTCGATCGAGTGGCGTGTGATCCATGCCGCTGTGAACTGGACGGGCAACGGGTGGCGATTCGACGAGATCAAGGCCGTCTGCGTCAAGGGGCGAGCCTAACCAACGGGGGTTGGTGACCATGAAGAGGGGTCGAGTACGATTCGCAATCGTGGCCGTGACGTTGGTCTGTGTCGCGTTCGCGGGGTTTGCGAAGCAGGAGGAAACCGCCAGCGCGTACAGCTTCGCGCTAGGCGGTCGGCTACAGTCCGATCAGACGTTCTATGTGCAAGGCGGATTCATCGCGCCGAACTTCGACGCGGTGATCGGTGTCGGCTGGAATGATTCGACGTGGATTGGGGTCCACGGCTACGTGCTGCCCGGACCGACCGGCTCAGGATTCATCGGGCTCGAGGGACATCTAGGCAAGAACGACGCGGGCGCGTTGGCGATCACTCCGGCGTTTGCGTTCGGCTTCGCAATGAAGATTGCTGAGGGAGCCGCCGTGATCGAGGGGCTGATCCTACCTGTCCCGGAGGGCCACGGGATCGAAACCATCCTATCGGTGTCGTTCATGTTCACGCTATTCTCGTTCGGCGGGTGAGGTGGGGAACATGACCGACGAATCTCGCACCGTGCAGTGGACGCACCTACGCGCCGAACTGGTCAACGCCTCAGGGCTCAGTAAGAGCCGAATTGTGCGCCTGTTCGATTCGCTCCGATCCCGTGGGGAGATTGCTCCGGAGAAGGAGCCGACTCGAGCGAACGCGCTGATGATGACAGAGGACGAAGCGGCGAAGGTACGCGCAGCGGTAGACGAAGCCGCGGCACCGCCGGCGCCCGGCGAGAATGAGCGGGAGACGAGCTTGCCGCCGGGAAATCCGCCGGATCCGGATCCCGGCACGGTGAATGATCCGCCGGAGGTGATCACCGATGCAGCCAGCTCCGGGAAAGCCGGAGAGCGTGGACGGGAGCCGCAGACGGCTCGAGAGTTCGTCGAAGCTCCCGGACCGCGGCCCCGTGTAGTCAGGCTCAAGCCGGCGCAGCCAGACCCTGACCCTGTGGAGCCTGAGGGGGATCCTACCGGCAAACGGGGACCCTTCGGCCTACCAGGTTGGGCCGTATGGGGGGGGCTGGCTGCGCTGGGGCTGTTGGTCGTTTCCGTCGTTCTCAGACGGAAGAAGCCGGCAGCCAGGCCGGCCGACCGATCAGCTTCCACGGCTTCCGACATGGACGCACGGGAGAGAGACCTCGAGGAGTACGCACGGAAGCGCGTCGAGGACCTCAACGCGAGGTTTACGCAGTGAGCGGACCGGATCCTCACGACGTGGGAGGCTTCGCCCCGGAGGCCGATCTGCGCGACGACCTCGGGACGGTCGGCCCGCAGCCGGGCGAGGACCTCGGGCCGGAGCCGGCGCCGCAACAAGGCCCGGCGATCGCGTGGAGCTACGCGGCGCCGTCGATCCTTGCACGGGCGATCTTCGGCACGGAGTCCGTCGTCCGACCTGACGGGCAACCGATGTCTCCGGACGAACAGGCCGGAGCCTACGTCGCCACGATCGCGCCGATCCTCCAGATGTTTGGCTTCGACGAGTCGGTAGAAATGCTGGGAGTGGGTCAGTTCATGAAACCCGGCGTTGTAGTCGGTGTCGGGATCGCGGCGATGGTCGGCCTAGCACTCCTGATGCGGCCGAAGCGGCCGGACCCTGAAGAGGTCGAGGAGGTGACGGCGTGAAGATCCTCGTCAAGGTGCGCGGCGGGCCGTGGCCGTTCTCCCGTGGCGTCAAGGTGAAGCTGAACACAACATGCGAGGACGCAGAGACGTTGAAGGAGCTACTACGTGGCGAACCTCGTCCCGAAGCTGGGGCTGATTCTGGGGACGCTCTGGACGGGTAAGACCTGGGCGGCCGGTTGGATTGCAGCGCGGATCCGCCGGCCGTTCGTCGTCGTTGTGACGATTCGCCAGGATCCCGCATTCCTCGATCACTTCCGCAAGCCGTGGACGCTCTGCCGTGCCGTGACGTCGCCGGCTCCAGCGATCACGGCCGCGTACCTCGAGCGGATCCGCGAGCGTCACAGGTACTTGTACCTGTCTCTCTACGACGTTTCGAGCGAAGAGACAAACCGGTTTCTCGAGTCGCTCGTGGAGGCGGTGAAGCAGAGCGGGGATCTGTGCGTGGTCCTCGATGAGGCGCATATGCTGTGCCATCGGACGATCGTGTCCGAGCCGATAACCCGGTTCATGCGCGGGGCGCGTCACTACGGTGTCGACGTGCTGCTGGTGACGCACCGGCTCATGGATATCGACATCGGGATTAGATGTGTCCTCACGCACTTGATCGTATTCCGCACGAAGTCAAGTCACGATCTAAAGATCCTCGAGCGTGAGCTTGACGTGCCGCCGGAGACAATCCGGACGATACGCCAGCTCCGCGATCAGTTCCATGTGTTCGTGAACCACCGCCTCGGGACGATCTCGGCGCCGATGAAGCTCTGATCCGCCCAGTCTGCGTATCGGGGCGTACCCGGTAGCCGGTCGGCTCGTTTCTCTCGATTTACGACCCCTCTCAGTCGATCGATATTCCCCTGTCCTGCTCTGCGTTCCCGCGATCGGGCCGCGCGAAGGCGAATCGGAGGGAACTCCGGAATCGGAGATTTACTATTCCCGAAGCCCAAAGTGCTGTCTAGAACTGCATTACTGCAACTGCGGCAATCTCAAGGAGGTGCAGTAATGAGAACGGTGTCGGTCATCAAGAACAGGCCCGACGTCTTCGTTGGTGCTGGTCTTGCGGTCGTCGGGGTGCCCATGGTGCTGAAGGCTGTGGGCGGGCTCGTCGATCTCGGGCAGTACAGCGGGCTGATCGTCGGGGCTGCGGGTGCGGTCGCTTCTGGCCTCGTCCTCGGACAAAAGCTGCCCGGTGCAGCGGCTGCGGTCGCCGGCGTGTTCGCGTATTACGCCGTCGCCTCGCTGCTTCCGCGCAAGGGCTAGGGGGCGACGTCATGGCAGATCGAAAGCCCGCACAGATGCTCCACACGAATCACGCCGGCGTCGTCGCGGCCGATGGTACGGTTTCCGTCCTGTCGGACATCTACACGATAACGATTCAGAAGGGTCTCGGGATCGTCATTCCGGGCCGCTTCAAGCTCGTTCTCAAGCTGCTTGACGATGCCTCCAACGAGATGGGCGCGAACACGGAAGTCTACTTCGGCTTCCGCACGTCCGAGGACCCGCGGAGAACGGTCCCCGTCGGGGGGACGTACCTCTACTCCCCGTGGAAGGATCTGTCCACGGGCAACCAGCGGAAGGACGAATACGCCGCGTCGGTTGGCATCGACCTCGGGCACGAGTTCCTCGCGCTGAAGGAAGACGAGAAGTTGATCATCTCCGTCTACGGCGTTGCCGGAGACGGATCCGGCACGGTCGATGAGACCTATTGTCAGTTCGAGATCCCCTACACCGAGGGCGCACCCGAGACGCTGGCGAAGGACCTCGAGCTGCGGCGCCTCTGGTGGGGACGGTAGGGGGTGAACGGGACGTGAAAGCTCACCCGACGATCATCACCCGGCGATTCCCGGCGAACCACTACACCGAGTCCTCAGCGACGGCAAGCAAGCTCGAGGAGATCTACCGGGTATGGGTGCCGCGTGGACAGGTCTGGAAGATCGACCACACGCGCCCATTCCTCTGCCTCCTCGCAACGCAGGAAGACGTCACCCCGACCGGCGATCAGTCGGCCGAGGCTGTCACGTACCCCGTGGCCCGTGTCCTGCAAGCCGACGACGGCTCCTCCGACGGCGATCACCAGGCGGTCGTGCTGAAGGCCGATGGCACGGCACGCGGGATCTCCGCTGTGGCCGATCACATTGACTCTCTCGACTCGCCCACGATCACCTGCACCGACGAGACGAACGCCGCGCACGTCTACAGCTACATTCCCGCCTACAACGGGAACCTCGTCATCAAGGTGGAGGCGCCGCGGGGACAAAGCGACCTCAATCACGCGATCATGCAGCGGAACACCATGGAGCTTCACACCATGAACCAGCCGCGTGATCTGCGTCTGCGCTGTGACTTCCCGCTGCCTCCCGACTTTGCGATCGTGTTCTATCTCGACGCAGCCTGGACCGTCGCATGGACGACCGGCGCGACCAGTGGCGCGGTGAATCTCCCGTGGGCACGGATTCAGATCCCGATTCTGACCCTGCCGGAGTACACCTTCTACAAGCCAGGCCACGAGCCGGCGCCGGGCTACGCGCTGCGCCAGGAAGTCGAGGGCTACATCAAGTCGAGCGTACGCTAGGGGGAGCCGTGGCCGCAACAGATCCGGCACTCCTTCAACGTCTCCTACGTGGGGAGATCGACGCCGCCGCCTATGCTGCGACGATGCGCGAACGCGACCGGGCCGCCGACCTCCAACGGACGACGGCGGCCCTACAGTCCTCTGGCGTCGATCGACGATTGATTGACGCCGAGGTCTCGCGGGCTCAGAGGGCCTATCGCCGTAGCAGTGAAGCGGCACGGGTACGACTCGCCGAAGCCCGGGCGAGGCAGCGAATCGCAGCCGAAACGAAACGCGAGCGCGACGTGATCGCGCAAGCCGTTGCGACGGGACGAATCACGCCCAAGGAGCACCGCAAACGATCGCGGCGCACCACCCGACGCGCACGGACACAGACGGCACGCATCAGCGTCCAGGCACAGGCCGCTATCTCCTACGTCGCTGCCGAGGACGTCGGCCGGTCTACGCAGAGCGCCGAAGCCGGCGAGGCGTCCTCCTGGGATCCGGTGGAGATGCACCAACAGGTAGAAGCGGCGATCCCCGACGCGGATCGTATCTGGGCTCCCGATTGGGTCTATGACGCGGTGTACGCGGCGAAGCCCGAAGAGGAGTGGAAGGGAGACCGCACAGAGTGGTTTCTCGAGCAGATTGCGACCGGGGGCCGGATTCCAGAGGGGCAACTTCCGGCGCTACAGGAGGATCTCGGTCGACTGCTGGCCGAAGCGTACTCCGGCGACCCGGACCCGACCACGGATCCGTGGATCGACACAGAGCCGCCATCCGCCGGCGATCCCGGCGATGGGTTCAACCTGACGGAGTGGTTCAACAACCTTCTCAGCTCGTTGATCCCGACGACGACCGACCCGACGCCGCCGACGACCGACCCGACGCCGCCGACGACCGACCCGATTCCGACAACCGGCGATCCGATGCCGATGCCGCAAGAGCCGCGGCCGTCGGCCGGCTCCTCGCTCGTGCGCTGGCTGCCGCTGGCACTCGTGGGTGTCGGAGCCTATGCGTTGTACCAGTTCGTGAGGCGGTGACCAATGGGCTACTACGTTGACCAGCTCCTAGAGCTGGGCTTGAGTGGCGAGGAGCTTCACCGGAGGCAGGAGGTGTTTGTCAACCTCCATCCTGACCTACCATACAGCTCGCCCGAACAGGTGCCGTGGGACGACTACGCGCAGTTTCTTTGGGGGGGCGGCGCCGACCAGGCGGCCGAGTTCGATACGTGGTATTCCGCTTCCTGGCAGGACTGGTACGAGGACAACCCAGGATTCGGAGAGTGGGCCGACCTTGGCAGGTACGCGGCCGACATCTACTACAGCAACGGCGGAGAGCCGCCCGTGACGGAGCCTCCGCCAAACTGGGGCAACATCGATCCCACAACGGGCCTCCCC
>CAYMME010000119.1:0-11794 GCA_964391465.1 uncultured Planctomycetales bacterium | reverse complement strand
ACTGGGGCAACATCGATCCCACAACGGGCCTCCCCATTGAAGAACCTGTCACGGGGCCACCGTGGGACAACCCGGGAATCGATCCGACGACCGGCAAGCCATACCCGAAGGCGCCGGAGATGTATGACCCGTTCGCACAGTGGTCAAGGCAACTCGGCGGGTCGACGGCCGGCGGCGTGGACCTCTCGAAGCTACTGAAGACGGCAATCATCGGCGCGGCCGTCGTCCTTGGTCTGTACGTCCTGACGAAGAAGTGAGGAGCCATGGCAAGAGATACTAGGGAGCTGGATCGGTTCTTCGATACCGTGCAGACGTTCATCACGGCCGGCCGTCACGGGGGGACGTATCAGGTCAGTTGGGGACCAGGATTCACGAATCCGACCGTGAAGCCGGCGCGATCCGATCCGACGTTGACCGTGCTCCTGATCGCCGGCGGGGCGCTACTGCTTCTCGTGCTGCTGAACTAGGAGGGTCACCAATGGCAGAGCAACAGAGGAAACAACGCCGACCTCTAGGCGAGCCGAGGCAGTTCGGGGCGCTGTCGCTTGCGTCGACCATGACGGGAGACAGCAAGTACCGCGTCCCCATGATGGGCGGGTCGATCACGATCGACCACTACGACGGCGACCGAGGAGAGTGCTACATCCAGATCGGGGACAACCCGACGAACCTTGTCGAGGTTGAACACCACAAGATCATCCCGGCGGGCGATGAATCGTGGTTCTACATCATCAACCGCTCGGCGCAGACCGACGCGAGCATTGTCGTCACCGTCGCACCGGTCGGGATGAAGGCAACACCGGGCGCCGGCACGGCAGCCGGATCCCCGAACCGGCCAACCTACATCTGCGGCCGTGTCACCGTGGGGACGGCTGAAACGCAGCTCTCGGCCACGTCGATCACAGTGCCGTACGGCTACTCGGTCGTGATTCAGTGTATCACAGGGACAGTCTCGGTGATCGAAACCGGGGACGCCGCGGCGGCCGGTTTTGAGCTCACGTCGGACGGTCCGAGCCTATCAATGCTGCTGGACGATCTCAGCGCGGTCTATCTACGCGCAGAGTCGGCCGGGAACGTGGTCCAGTACATCGTAGAGCAGTAAGGAGGATTCATCATGTCGCGCAGCCTTTCGAGGATGATAGAAACGGTCCTGGTGCTCGCCCTCGTGGGCGGCGCCGGCTACCTGTTGTTGGTGAAGGGGCTCCCGTGGCTCGGTGCCCAGATGTCCGGCGCCGGCGGCGGTGCCGGCGGGGGCGCACGTCCGGACGACAAGACGTTGACCGCACTGCTGTCGAAGATGGATGACGCCATGTCGTCCATGCACGACTACTTCGTTGCCGATAGTCTCGGAGCGAGTGAGACGGCGAAGAACGCGACACTCATCGATGGAGTGGTGAGTGATCCGTTCGTCGATGTCGCCTACCCGTACCGCGGTCGCACCGTGACGACGACGCCGACCCTCGGGGCAGCGGCGCCGGGACTGAGCTTCGCACAGTACAGCGCGGCGCTCGGTGATCGGGCCTATGGCATGGAGCTGTATGAGCTGTGGCGAGGGACGTTCGGACAGCTCGGCACCGAACAGGCGCCGCCGCGCTCGGTGATGTGAGGCGGTGAGTCGTGGCACGACGATCGAAGCGCAAGGCGCTAAACGCCGTCCTCGTTGTCGGTGTGGGGTTCGGTGCGTGGTGGCTGTGGCGTAGCGGGATCGTTCAACGGGCTCTGTCCGGACTGCGCGGGCGCTCGCCGGAGCTGCCGTCGGCGGTCGCACAGGCGGCGACTGCTGATACCTCCGGATCCGGATCGATCCTCGATACGCTCCTCGGCCTCGTCCAGGGTGTCGGCTCGTCCGTCGCCGGAGCAGAGCAGAGCCTAGCCGATGCGTTCGGCGGCTCCGTCCCGACGTTTGCCCTACCGGCGGGGCTGGCTGGATCCTACGCCGGCGCGGAGCTGTCGTACGCGGACCTATTCAAGGCCGCGGCGCCCGTGTGGCTGGGCACATCGAAAGCCGCCGGGAAAATGGTACACGAGATCAACCTAGCGATTCCCGGCGACAACACGGGTCTCGAGAAGGGCAACAAGACATTTTTCACCCGTCGCGGGCCGTTCGTCGTGACGCCGGGGAGCGGGTGCTACGGGCTGGACGGTCGGCGGATCACCTGCCCTCTGCCCTCGGAGATCATCGGCATCGAACAGCACACCCTCGACTGGTATCGGGATAAGATCGTCTAGGAGGCTGCCGTGATCTACTCGTTTGACGTGTCGCTCAGTTCTCTCTCCGGGGTGAACTGGCCGCAGCTCATCGGGCAGATTTCCCGCCCATCGGTCGAGCAGTTCCAATCGGAGTGCGCAATGGGCACCTGTGGACACGGGACCGAGATCGTAGAGCCGTTCTACGTCGAGGTAGTCGACGCTGATTCCGGCCGGCTCTCCGTCTCCGTGTCGGTGCTGGGGTCGTTCGTCTACTCCGATCCCGACGCGCAGCGTTTGGCGCTCGAGCGGCTCGCCGGAATCATCGGAGAACAGATCCACCAGGCCAGCGGCCGGGATCCTGTGGTGACCTACCAAGGAGGAGCGATTGGTCGTCAACCGGACTGGGCGACCGATCCGCTGTATCGGGGGATCGATAACGCATGGCGCGGGACGGTTCTCCCGTCGCTCGATCGAGCCGGCGCGGCGGTGTCGGGGTTCTTCCGTGGACTCAGCAGGACGCTTCTGATTGCGGGCGTCGTGCTCGTGGTGTTGGTGGTGATCTCGGAGTGAAAAACGGATACAAGCGGATCGCTGCGATCTCGGCCGCGCTGTCCTTGATCGGCGGCGTGTTCTCCGTGGCGTTCGAGTTGGGCGAGATGCGCCAGGCGCTACAGAACGTCGTCGAGGACGTTGCGTGTATTCCGGAGCTGCGTGAGCGCGTCGTCTCGCTCGAGGCGGCATTGAGTTCGATCTACGATCCAATATGGAGGCGTGACGATGGCTAGGAAGCGACGGCGGAACACGAAGAAGAAGAAGGGGAGCGCCCTGCGAACCACGGCCTACATTGGCGCGGCGGTTCTCGTCGCGGCGTGGTTCGCTCCCAAGCTGTTCGGCGCTGCGCGGAAGAGGTAGACCATGGCACAGATCACCGGCGCCTCATCAGCAAGCATTACCGAGAAGTCAAGCCGCACAATCTACATCGACGCCGACAACGGAAGCGACACGACCGGCAACGGCTCGATCGGGTCACCCTACGAGACGCTCGCAACGGCACTCGGCACGGTGAAGCGGATCATTGCTCACGGCGTGACGATCATGCTTGACCTTGCGGCCGCGTCCGCGAGCTACACTCCGATTCCTATTGAGCGGATCTGCCTCGGCACCGGGAATCTTCTCATTCAAGGGGCGCTGTCAGAACTCGAGACGGCGACAGCCGACAGCGGCACCGCTACGACGCTCACGGATACCGGAGCATTTACCGGAGACTCCTACGCCGGAAAACTCCTCTACATCAGCTCGGGCACCGGCTCGGGACAGTATCGGCTGATCCAATCGCACACGGACGATGTGCTCACGGTTGTAGGCCGCTTCACAACCTCACCCGATGGGACAAGCGTCTACGCCGTCATGGATTGGGGATCGATGATCGACGGATCGACCGAGTTCGCAATCACTGGAGGGACCGTCAACATCCGCGATGTCGCTTGCGACGACCTGACGACCACTAGCGCCTTCGAGGTCGGCGGCGGTACGTTGACCCTCGAGCGGGTCTCCTACATCGCTTCCGCTAACAGTTCCCGCTTCCTCTACACAAGCGCACGTGCCAAGATCGAGCTAGAGACGTGCAACATCGACGGCGCGACCTACACACAGCATGGTATGAGGATCAGCGGGACCGGCACTCATATCGAGGTGTATCGATCTTGGATCCACGGGTGGGGATCGTACAGCATCAACCTCGACGCGAACGGCGTGATGTGTCGCATCCGTAACGGAACGATCGTCGACGGGACGGACCATGCCGGCCCAGTGGTGAGCATCAGCAGTGGGGCCATGCTCTGGTGTCACAGCGGGACCGTGAACGGCGCAGTCGACGCGATCGAGATCATCGGAGATGCGGGAAACACCTACGGGATCTACGCCGACACGGCCGGCGGCGGGATCAACTGCTCTACGACCTACATCACATTCACCGGAGCATTTTCGACGGCCAACACCGGAGCCGACGCTGCGACCATGGCGTTCGTGGAAACCTAGACGAAGGGGGCACTGTGCTGCTCGTACTACACAAGGCCGGCGACGTGCTGGCGATCGTTCCTAACGGGATCAAGCGCGGCTCTGCCGTCTACGTCCGCGGGGCGATCGTCCGGCGCGGGCTGAATCCGGCAATCGAGGAAGGCTACGCCGGCGACCAGGATACCCGGCCGCTGATGACATTCGACGCCGAAGGGAAGCGCACCGGCTACGACGCTACCTATCCCGGATCCTTTGACACTCCGATCGCTGGCGATCCTGCGACATGGCGCACGGCAGTCGACGGAATCAACACCGTCGCGAAGGCCAAGAACGAGCTACAGCGTGTCCTCGATTTCGTCGGGGTCGGTGCATCGTGAAGTGGCGCGTGGTTCTCCTTGTGGCTGTCTGTCTCCCGCTCTACGCGTGTCACGCGCCCCTGCCGGATCCGGGGGGATCTGCTATCCCTCGACCTCTTGAGCCTCTCCCGAATCAGCGGCCGTATCCTCTGTACGCAGTCTCCAACGCGGAGCCCGTCACCGGCGAGCCGGTCACGTTTGACGGCCGTCTTGCCCGTGATCCAGACGGCCACGTAGTCGCCTGGTTGTGGTTCCTCGGAACGACTCCGATTCAATCTGGGTCGACGATGACGCTCACGTTCCCGACTCCGGCGAGCGTGGTTGTGGCGTTGCAGGTCACCGACAACGAAGGGCTCGCCGCCATGGGATCGACCGAGATCCGGATCACCGAGCCGGATCCGGGCGGCTGCGGCGGGGGCGGGTGCCGGTGAGGATCGAGCGTCGGGACATCCTTCCAGGGCTGGTCGGTCTCGCCGGCGCGGGGCTGCTGCTGTTCCTCATGGTCAAGGGCCTGACGTCCAAGCGGCCGACTCTGCGGACCGGATACCGGCGCATGAGCGGGCGCGTCTACCGTGAGGAGAACACCTACGCGAGCAAGGCCAAGGCCCGGAAGCTGGCCGACCAGCATCGACGCGGCGGCCGCCGTGCTCGGGTGATCCAGCGAACCAAGGGCGGGCCATACACCGTCTGGGTGAGGGTGAGAGCATGATTCCACGGGTGAGGATCTTCGACGGTCGACCGTACCGGCTGAAGTCAACGCACCGACTGAAGCGGACCGCCAAGGCCGCGGCCGCGGCCCATCGGTCCCGAGGTCCTCGGCACCGGGCGCGGATCGTTCCGGCCGGCCGTGGTTGGGCCGTGTACGGGAATCCCTGCGGCGGCAAGTGGTACAAGGGCGTGGCTACGAAGTCACGCGGCGCAGCTCGGCGGGCGTTCTACGCCCAACAGGCACGCGAGCGAGGCAGTCGGCGGGCGCAGTACCGGCGCTCGAAGGCGACCGACCCGGCGACACGTCGACAGCGCAAGCTCGCAGCGGTCGCCAAGCGGGCGAAGCGCTCGAGCGGGCGGGCTCCGTTCTGATGCCCGGCCACTCCGTCAAGATGACCCCATACCGGCGATCGAAGTGCGTCCGCGACAAGGCCGGCCGCTTCCTGCGCTGGCTGCCCGGTGACGGGAAGAAGGCGAAGCATATCAAGAACTACTCCCCGAAGTGGCAGAACAACAACGCCCACGGAATCCGCGTGCACATCGGCATGGAGTTCTCCCGGCAACACGGTCGACGGGCTCGTGTCGGTGACGTCGTGCGCAAGAAGAGGAAGGGCGGCAAGTATCACAAGCAAGCCGCCTGGTATGTCCGGACGCGCTACGGTTGGCGTGACTCCGGATCGACACGGCGGCCAACCGCTGCTGAGGTCCGCGGGATCTGCCAGAGGGCGCGGCCGTCGAAACGGCGAGGCAGCTAATCGACTGAGAGCACCGTAAACGGCTCCGATCGACCACGGGCCTACACTGCGCCCGGCCGTTTTCCCTCTCCTGGCGCTTCGCTCCGTTCACCTGGCGCCCGTTCTTGGCGTCGATCTCCTCCACATGTCCGCGCTCTGATGTTCTCTCTTTCACCAAAAAGAGAAGAAGAAGTCCGGCGACGTCGCCGCGATCGCGGAGAACTCCGCCGAGCTGGTCGACCTCTTGGCTTCTTCTTCCCTTTCGGATACAATTGAGAAGACCAAGGGGGATCGATGAAGGACAACGGCAACCCGCTACGCTCATTCATCGAACGGAGAGGCCACACCTACTGGCTATCCTACACTGTGCGCGGTGTCTTCGGGGTTCTATGGGTAGTCCTAGTTCTTCGGCTCAGGGGGGCAAGGGTGCGCGTCGTTCGCCGTCCGGACATATACGCGATCTACTCCCGTTACTCCCCCGTCCCAGCGTTTCGGCTCCGGAGGTAGCGGGCCTCATGATGAAGAGGCAGAACGACGCGAGCGAGTTCACCCTGACCAAGGATCAGGTTCACGCGATCATTCACGCGAGGATCCCGGGAGAACGCCAGCGGCGCACCGGCGTTGAGTTCCGGGACCGCGTTGTCCTCGAGGTGCTCGCGTTCCTCGCTCTGCGCCGCTTCGAAGCGGCCGGGCTGCGTTGGGAGCACTTCGACCTAGACGCGGATCCGGCTCTCGTCACGATCCACGGGAAGGGCAGCAAGCAGAGGGTCTTGAGGTTCGGCCGACTCTACGCGCCGCTGCTGTCCGACTTGAGCCACCTACGCGGAACCAAGAAATCGGGCCCGGTGTTCGAGTCCTCGCAGCTCGGGACCGATGGGCGACCTCAACCAATCACGGGGAAGCGTGTCGAACAGATCGTCATCCGAGCCGCTCAGGCGGCCGGGATCGACTCACCCGACCCAACCCGCAAGCACGTCACTCCACACCTCTTCCGGCACACCTGGGCGCGTCACGCGCTCGACGCCGGCGTTGATATGCGAGTAGTTCAACACTGGCTTGGGCACGCGAGCTACTCCACGACGGCCGACACCTACGGTACACCCTCGCAGGACTTCAGCGAGGCGAATCTGCTCGAGAAACTAGGAAAGGGGACAGCATGAGTGAGCCGGGGACCTTCGTTGATCGGGCGTGCGCAGCCAGGTGGCACAGCTTGCGAACTGGGATCTCGAGACGCGGACGATAGAGAAGCGGGTGCGCTACCGCGCGGTGGCAGTCGGGCAGATGGCGTTGATGGAGGTGTGAGGTGGCATCCTGCGAGGAGGTGTTGGCGAAGGCGCAGAGGACCTTCATGTGCCAAGAGGTCTGCGATGAGGGATACCTGTCGGGCTTGGGTTGGGCAAGCTGGGAAGCGTCAAGCGCAGCGTTCGCGGCAGAGCTTCACGCCGAGATGCTGGCCGAAGATGCGGCCGATGATTTCGAGGGATTGATCAGCGCGGAGTACACGATTCGCGTCAGGGACTACCGGGGCCGCGAGCGAGACTTCGTATTGTAGCACAAGCGAGGGACGAGTCCAACTGAGCGAGGAGGACGTATGGCAAGCGGCACGTATCTCGAGTTCCTGGACCGGAAGACGCAACTCACAACAGGGCGGGGCATGGAGCCGGTGTGGATGCCGGACTTCCTGTACGGGTTTCAACGGGCATTAGTGGAGTGGGCGCTGTCGCGCGGTCGCGCTGCGATCTTCGCGGACTGAGGAATGGGAAAGACGCCGATACAGCTCGTTTCGGCAGAGAACATCGCGAGGCACACGGGCGGCGATGTTCTCATTATCGCCCCGCTCGCGGTTGCCGCCCAGACCATCCGAGAGGGCGAGAAGTTCGGCATCGAAGCGCGCCGGTCGAATAATGGGGTGGTTCATGATGGGATCACGATCACGAACTACGAACGTATCCATCATTTCGATCCCTCAGACTTCGTGGGCGTAGTGTGTGATGAGTCTAGCGCGATCAAGAGCTTCCAGGGGAAGCACCGTCAGCAGATCACGGACTTCATGCGCAAGCATCAGTATCGGCTGTTGTGCACGGCGACGGCGGCGCCGAATGACTATATCGAACTGGGCACGTCGAGCGAGGCGTTGGGGTATTTGGGCCACATAGACATGCTGACGCGATTCTTCAAGAACACCCAGAACACGACAGCTCAAGGAGGCAGCGGACACACACGATGGTCAACGCTCGGTCGTCCGAAGTGGCGCTTCAAGGGACACGCCGAACATCCATTCTGGCGATGGGTGTGTTCGTGGGCGCGAGCCGCGCGGAAGCCGTCGGACTTCGGCTTCGATGACGATGGATTCATCTTGCCTCCGCTCGAGGTAGATCACCGGATGATCGAGGCCCAGACGACACGGGCTGGGATGCTGTGGGATCTGCCGGCGAGCGGGCTGCAAGAGGAGCGAGAGGAGGCTAGGCGGACGATTCAAGAGAGATGCGAAGCGGTTGCGGAGCTGGTATCGGATACTGGAGAACCTGCCGTGTGCTGGTGTCATCTGAACGATGAGGGCGATCTGCTGGAGAGCCTGATTCCCGACTGTGTGCAGGTCGCCGGCCGCGATTCGTTGGACAGGAAGGAGGAGGGCCTGTTGGGGTTTACCGATGGCGAGTTCCGTGTGTTGGTGATCAAGCCGAAGATCGGCGCGTGGGGTCTGAACTGGCAGCACTGCGCACACATGACATTCTTCCCATCGCACTCGTATGAGCAATACTACCAGGCGGTGCGGCGGTCATGGCGATTCGGGCAGTCGCGACCAGTCCATGTTGACATCGTAACCACCGAGGGCGGAATCAACGTGATGAAGAACCTGGAGCGGAAGGCAGAGCAAGCGGATCGAATGTTCTCGGCGCTGGTGCAACACATGAACGACGAGCTATCAATCCGCCGCGGCAAGGACTACACAGAGGAGGAGGTGCTTCCGAATTGGCTATCGCCGAACAGGTCATTCGCGACGAGTATGCCGTCTATCTAGGGGACTGCATGGAAGTCATGCCGTCGATGCCGGACGGGTCGATCCATCTTTCGGTCTACTCCCCTCCATTCGGGGGATTGTACCACTATTCGTCGAGCGAGAGGGATCTGTCGAACTGTAGTAGCTACGAGGAGTTCTTTGCGCACTACGAGTTCGTGGTCAAGGAGCTCGCCCGCTTGACGCTACCCGGCCGAATCACGGCAGTACACTGCGCAGACGTCCCGACAGGGAACACGGGGTGCGATGCGCTGACGGACTTTCCGGGCGACATCATTCGCCTCCACCAGCGTCTCGGGTGGTCGTACATGTGTCGGTATCATGTCTGGAAGGAGCCGCTGGGGGTGCGCAACCGGACGATGGCGAAGAACCTAGCCCACAAGACGATTGTGGACGATTCCTCGCGATGTTCGTGCGCGTCGGCGGACTATCTTCTCGTGTTCAGAAATCGAGGCGAGAACACGGTGCCGATTGAACACCCACACGGGTTGACCGAGTACGCGGGGGAGCGTGAGATACCTGGTGATCTGTTGCAGTACAAGGGATGGGACGGCAAACAGATCGAGAATCGATACTCACACTGGATCTGGAGACAGTACGCGAGTGCCTTCTGGGACGACGTGCGGCTCAACCGCGTTCTGCCATTCAAGGAGTCGCGCGACGAGGACGATGAGAAGCATGTTCACCCGCTCCAGTTGGACGTGATCGATCGGGTGCTTGTGCTGTGGAGCAACCCTGACGAGGTTGTCTTCACCCCGTTCATGGGTGTTGGATCGGAAGTCTATGCCGCCGTGATGGCGCATCGGAAGGGAGTTGGGGTCGAGCTCAAGACAGGCTACTTTCGCCAGGCAGAGAAGAACGTGGCAGAGGCACTTGAGACACGACCGCAGATAATGCCGCTGTTCGGGGGTCAGCATGTGGGCAATGTGGGCTAGTTCTGGTCTAGCAGACGGGGGGTGAGATGAGACGATCTGCCGTCGTCTCCTACCAACTCTAGAACTCATCTTTCCCCCCGTGGACGTGTCAAGTCCTACGTTGGACAGTGTAGCGTTCCCGGAGTGTGCGTGTCGTGAGTACTGCATGTGATTCGGGTGACGGATGTCCGGTGCTGGCTCTTGTGCTGGACAAGAGCGGAGTAGAGGGATTCCCGACAAGCGATACAGTTGACTCGGCTGGACTTCCCTGCTAGGTTGGTCTCACCGGGTGGCGAAGGAGGCGGGGGGGTGCCCTCTCAGCGGAGCAATCATACAGAAAATCCGGATGGGACCACCAGGTTCTCATCTTTCAGCGTGCCGGCCGTTCTCCGCGACGGTCGGCACGACCCCATACAGTCAATCAGCCGCGGTCGGTTGCTCTCTTGTCCGCTGGGGCTGCCGGCCGTGGCGCCTCCTACGCGGGGCTCCGTCCCGTGTTGTTCCTCTGCTGCGGCGCTCGGTACTCCGATCCCGGGCGCCGCACTTGCCTCCCGTGGAGGAGTGTAGTCATGCCTGAAACGGTCCGTCTGCTTCGCTGCGAACACTGCCGGAAGTGGGCGCCGCGTGATCTGTTGAGCAATACCGGGACCTGTCCCGATCATCCGGAGAGGGTTGTGCTGCGGATCGAGAAGGCTTGCGAGCTGATCGACGAGGTGAGTCTGCCGGAGAAGGTGGCACGGCGTGAGGCGGTGCCGGTATGAGACGGGTACAGCTCCCGAAGGGCGTCGTCGACAAGCTCATTATGACTATGAGCGGGGATCTACGCCATCGGAGAGACAACGGCCCACCGGCGACCGAACACCCCCACCTGACAGCGCTGTGGTCGGAATTGGAGTTTCTCGCGCAGTTCGCCCGGTTCCTGCTGGTGTACCTCAATGCACGAAGCGAGGGCAACGGCGGCCGGATCATCGTCGAACTTGAAGAGAACATGCAGACAAGCGACCTGGAGACGCTCTCCGACCGGATGATCGGGATACACCGGGCACTGACGACGAGGAACCCACAGACGATCCCTGACGAGAACCTCCGGAAGCTGATCCAACACTCTCGCCTGATGTCGACTGAACCCCTCCAGACACCGAAGGTGGAGCCGTGAGGACACTGAGGCGGCTTCGGCTCTCGTGGTGGTTTCCTCAGGTGGTCGAATCGGTCGCGTGGTGCCTCTTCTTCGTCCTGTTCTGGCGCGTCCTGGAGGTGTACGGGCTATGAACCGGATGCCCTGGCCGTTTCGCCTTCCGTCATGGCTGCCGTGGATGCGTCCACCCAGCAAGCGGAGGAAGCTCTACGGCACCGGCAAGCGCGGATCGGCACGCTCCAGAACCCACACGAAGCGAAGGCCGCCGAACCGAGCCGAACGACGGCGCCGGCGGAAGCTCCAAGCGGCCGGACGGCGGGCGAGGGGTCACCGATGAATGCTGCGTTGGTCCGCGTCCATGCCGGAGTCCCTGACATCCTCCAACGGCGTAACGTCTGGGATCCGGCTCGCGGGAAGCTGGTCGGCCGTGGTGTGCTGCCGCTCTCCTGTAAGGAGGTATACGACGCGCTGGCCGATCGGTCGAACTGCCTCGGGGAAGTGACTGGGCTCCCGGTCGAACGACTGGCGGCGATCTGTCATCTATCGGAGCGGGCGGTGTGGCGGGCGGTGAAGCGCCTCGAGGCGGTGAAGCTGATCCGGGTGATCCGGCCGGCGAAGCCGGGCCGCGGACTGACCAACACCTACCGACTCCGGCCGCTTTTCGCGGCGTTCCTGGCGATCCGTCGGGGGGTTGTTGAGGCTTTGCGCGTAACGTGGAAACG
>CAYMME010000118.1:0-19021 GCA_964391465.1 uncultured Planctomycetales bacterium | reverse complement strand
CCCTCAATTACCGTGATCCGAGGCCCCTCAGAATGCGCGAGCACTCACAACAGCGGTGCAGCCCATCATTCTCCTGCGCGACAACATCTACCGCGCTCTTGCGGAGCACGACCCAGATTACACAAGAAACCTCGAGGGTCCAACCATTCGGCTACACTGGGACGAGGGCTCCCTACTACAGCTAGTTTCAGCGCGGCTCAGAGTTGCCCTGGGCCTCGGTGATCAACTGCCTGCAGTCAAGGTGTGGGATCGTGTCGCACACCGCGGCCTGCGAGGCAAGAGCGGTTTTAAGCGTTGCCTACGCTTGACGCTGTATAGACCGCGAGACATCCTTATACTTCTCAATCAAGCGTTTCTCAGTGCGCACAGAGACGGAAGAAGAGAGATTGTTGACGAGGACGTTGAATCGGCAGCGAAACGTGTCTCGCAGAACCGACTGCAGGATCTCAGGAAGGAGTACACAGTCGTTTTCCCGGGCATCGAGAACATCACATCTGCTTTCGAGAACGGTAAAGCCGAGTATCCAGTACCTGACGTCTTACGGCTCGTAGAGGATGTGCGAGCCCAAGGCGTCCTTGATCCTCGCGGTGCACAGCACGCTACCATCCTAGGGGGCCCGCAGATCATTCAGTCGCTCTACGGCATTGGCTTTCTTGGGCTGCTTGATCCGACGCTTCAGCAGTACAAGTTCTGCCATGACGGCTCTGCCCCTGACGAACTGGTCGACAGCCAGGATCGCCGCGTGCTGATCCACCCGTGCTACTGGCTGGCTCTGAACTGTTCTGAGTCCCCGATCCGCCCTGCAGATAGTGCTCAGATCTACGATGAGCACGATATTGGGGTGGTGTCAGAGCAGGTGGAGCTGCGCCGACAGTGCGTGGGCAGGCTGCTTGCCGAACTCGGCAAGATACCCCAAGGGCAAGAGGGTGCGACTGCTTTTGAAGCGTGGTGCAAGGAGGCGCTTGAGGTAGTCTGCGCCGGGCAGTTGACTCACTTTGCGCATCATCCGAACGCAGACGCGATTCAGCGACGGGACCTCGTGGCGGCTAACGTCGCCGACTCGGGCTTTTGGGAGCGATTCCGGGACAACTTCGGCGCGACACAAGTGGTCTTCGAAACGAAGAATTACGACGACCTTGAGCCGGATGACTTTCGCCAGATGGCCTCGTATCTGCACGGCCGGTACGGCACCGCTGGTTTCATGATAACGCGCGGGACCGATGAGAACCCCAGCCGTACCGCTCTGGGATGGGTCAAAGAGTTCTACCACGAGAAGAAGGTGCTTCTCATAATCCTAAGCGAAAAGATCATGCGACGCATCGTATCCAAGTGCAGGGATCCCGCGCGGTACAGCTACAGCGAGGAGCAGCTGCAGAAGCTCTTGAACCTATACCAGCGCAACTACCTGTCGCTCAGGCATCAAGCGCCGGAGAAGAAGAGACGGCGGTAAGTGATGCCGAGCGCCATGGAGACGCACGCAGTAGAGACGTCTGGCTACATCGAGGAGCACATAGGCCATCTCGATCAAGACGTTCGATGCATCCTCGCTGCCAATGGCGCGCAGAGCCATACGGCCTTTGCGAGAGGCCGCCATTGGATGACGCGCACGCCGGGAAAGCGCACCGTTCGGCGAATGCCGCGCGCACTTGACCTTGCCGGCGAGGCGCGCAGACGGACGAGGTCCGACGTATCCTACGTGATCGTAATCGAGATCTCTCCGCCGAAGATGCCGGTCAGGAGTTGCGTGACCGCGCCGAGGATGCCGTTCACGAAGCCGAACACCGAACCGAGAATGGAGTTGACGAAATCACTGATGAGCATGAGCGGCCTCCGTCTGTTCGCGCGTGCCTGATTCCGGCACATCGACCGGGGCCACGGCGCAGCAGGTGCGCGCCGCCCCTGAAGCCCGGGCACCCGGGCCGTCACTTCTGCTTATCGTGGAACGGCGTCGGCTGTTGCTCGGCTACTTCGCCGCGTCCAGCTCTTTCTCGACCTTGTGGAAGAACTTGACGCACTTGGCGATGTCGGGCACAGAGTTGTCCCAGTTGTGCTCGTACTCGATGGAGAAGACGCCGGTGAACTTCTGCCGCCGCAGTTCCTTGAGCACGCCGCGGATGTCGGCCTTGCCGGTGCCCCAGGGCACGTCGTGGGCCTTGCGCTCGAACGCGCCCAGGTCCTTGAGGTGCGAGCTGATGATGCGGCCTTCGAGCTTCTTGAGGGCGTCGATCGGCTTGATGCCGGAGCGCATCCAATGGCCAGTGTCGGCGCAGACACCGATCCGCTTGCTGTGGCCTTTGATGGCTTCGAGCACGATATCCGGGCTCCAGTAGCGCGACGGCTTCGGGTGGTTGTGGATCGCGACGTTGATCTTGTACTCGGCGGTGAGCTTGTCGAGCAGGTCGAACGCCTTCGGATCGGGCTCGGAGACGATCGTCTCGATGCCCATGGCCTTAGCGAAGTCGAAGACCTTGCGGTTCGCGGCCTCGTCGGTACCCAGGCCCACGACGCCGTAGCACACGAGCTTCACCTTCGCGGCATCGAGCTTCTTCTGCACGTAGGCCCGCGCCTCCGCCGGCATGTCGTGGTGGAACTTCTGCTCGGGTCGCTCCTTGCTGAGCTTCTGTCCCGGGTAGGCCTCAATGACGTGCAGCCCCAGCGACTGGTTCTTGTCGATGGCTTCGAAGAACGTGAATCGGTTGAAACTGTAGGCCTGCATCCCCAACCGCCAGCTCTTGGCGCCTTTCGCCTTCTCCCCTGCGAGCGCGGATCCGGCGAAAACCCCAGCCAGGACGAGACCGACAACAATCGCGACACGACCGTGGACACGCATGACAAAGCTCCTTGTTCAACATGGTCGAAAAACGACGGACATCCCCGCCTCCCGCCCGCGGGCCGGACGGCGAATCCGAAGCCTACGCCCGCCCCGGTGAGAGATCAAGACGACCACCCTCCCGGCGGCACCTCGGAGCCGCCCGGCATGGCCTCGGGAACGCGGGCCGGGTCGAAGGGGGTCCCGCACTCGGGGCAGCGTGGCTCGGTGAGGCCGTACAGCAGGTAGCCGCACCGTGCGCACTCCTAGTGCGGTCGTACGGCCGGCATGTGGTAGTAGGTCAACACCGTCAGCGGCAGCGTCTGGGCCACGTAGATCAGCCCGATGACGGTGAAGGGCGCGATCGCTTCGGCCGCATTCCAACGGAAGATGTTCACCAACACCGTCAACAGGAGGCAGACCGCACAGTGGCTCATGCCGAGCAACCACGTCGCCGCATGCCGGACGCGGATCCCTGCGAAGATGGTACCCAACCCCAGAAGGAAGATCAGCGGTCCGGTGACGGCTACCGACTGGACCTTCCAGAAGGCGATGAGCAGAGTGGCCACGAGACACGCAAGCCAAGCAAGCACCAACATGCACAGCGCGTTGATGCGACGGCGCGGCGTTACCCCGCCCCCTGCCGGCCGAACGCGCATCCCGCATAGAGGGCAGAACGCGCTTTCCGACCGCAATTCGGCTTTGCAGCGGTGACACATAACGGGGGCGATCATGTGTTGCGATGGCACGATCAGAGGATACCAGATCCGGGCTTCATGCGCCAGCACGGGGTTCACTTTGGAGGGTTTCGGAACCGCCCGGCAGGGTCGCGGGAACGCGGCTCGGGTCGAAGGGGGTTCCGCACTCGGGGCAGCGCGGCTCGGTGAGGCCGTACAGGAGGTAGCCGCACTGCTCGCACTCCCAGGGCGGGCGTGCGGCCGGCATGTTGCGATAAGCCAGTACGGTCGGCGGCAGCGTCAGGGCCACGTAGACCAGCCCCATGATGGTGAAAGGAGTCGTCGCGTCGGACGGGCCCCAACGGAGGCCGTTCACCAACGCAGTGAACAGGACGCAAATCGCACAGTGGGTCAGACCGAGCAGCCACGTCGCAGGGTGCCGGACGCGAATCCCAACGAAGATGGTGCCCAGCCCGAGAAGGAAGATCACCGGCCCGGTCCCGACGACGGACTCGACATCGACGAAGATGATCAGCAGCAGGGCCACGAGGCACGCGACCCAGCCGACCACGAGCGTTCCGAGCGCCGCAGAACGCCAGCGTCCCGCCACCGTGTCACGAATGCGCTTCCCGCAGCGATGGCAGAACACACTGTCCGGCAACAGTTCGGATTCGCAGTTGGGGCACATGGCGGGCGTGATTGTCTCCGGTGCTGACACGATCAGGATAGCTCCGTGAGTTGTTCCGCCTCCGGCGGCGGGATCGGACTCTGCCACGCGGCGAGGAGAGCATGGCACTCCAACGATGTGAGCATGCGTGCTGTGCGGCGGTCCTGCTGCCACAACTCGGCGTCCCAGTAGACCCCGTAGCCTTGCCGACTCGGTCGAATGAGCAGAACGGTATCCTGCGGCGTGTACCGGCGTATTCGACCGCCCCACCACCCGAGTGCGGGTTGCCGCTCCAGCACGCCGCGCGGCACAAGCAGCCAGTTCCGTCTGCGCCGCATGTACAGGATAAGAACCAAGGCGCTCATGATCAGGAAGTGGAGCGACGGGAGGACCGCCGCCGCGGGATTGCCGGATCGGATGCCGGCCACAATCTGGATGCCGAGCGACACAAGGAAGTAGCCTACGAACAGTGATACGGCCAGATTCCGCCAGAGAGACAACGGCTTGGGGAGCTTCCGATTGGACTCGGGAGCATTGGGGGCAGCTCGACACAACCATCGCAGTTCGGGTTGTCGTTCATTGAGTTCGGTCGGCTCGAACGGGACCTCGAGCGGGGGCGGGAGCAAAGATCGATGGGTGGAGCCGGCCCAGAACATCGCGATGCCCTCGAGTTGATGCGAGTCAATGATCTTGCGCAGATGCTCGACGACGCGCTCGGGCTTTCTCAACGGCGACGCTCCCCTGTGGACCGCCGCTACGATTTCCGGCGAGAGCGTCGCGCACTCGGATCGCGTGGGGATCAGGTCGGGCATCCACACCACATGGCAGCCGACCGGCTCAACGGTGGTCGCCGTCTCTGTGCCCGGCACGCTCGCCTCCAACATCCTGCACATATAAGCAACTCGCAAATGGTACGATACCGCGCGAGTTGCTGCTGCTCAAATGATCGTGGTCAGCACGGCGGACCCTACGGACGCCCGCACTCCCCAATCCGCATTCCGCAAACTACGTGTCCCGCTCGCCGGCGTCCGGGGCTCGGAAGTTGCGGGACTCCGGTCAAGGGTCTGGACGCAGTACGGTCGGCACCGCAGTATGTTCACTGATGCGGGACGAAATGATCCATCCAGACGCCGTGCCGGCCGAGCACTGCCGGCCGCACCTGACCGCGGCGGTGCGCACTTGGGGCGAGATGATCAAGTTCTCGCACTCGGTGTTCGCTCTGCCGTTTGCGCTGATGGCGGCGTTTCTGGCCGGGCGCGGGTTGGAGGCCGGCCGGCCGGGGTGGAGTCACCTGTTGCTGGTGGTCGTGTGCATGGTGGCGGCGCGGTCGGTCGCCATGACGTTCAACCGCATCGCCGATGCGGCCATCGATGCCCGCAACCCGCGAACCGCGGGTCGGCCGATCCCGGCGGGGACGATCTCGGTCGCGGCGGCCTGGGGGTTTCTCGTGATTGCGGCGGCGGTGTTCGTCGCCGGGTGTGGCGGGTTCTGGTTCGCGCACGGCAATCCCTGGCCTGCCTATCTGGCCGTGCCGGTGCTGCTCTACCTGTGCGGCTACTCGTACACGAAGCGGTTCACCAGGTGGTCGCACCTGTACCTGGGCAGCGCAATCGCCTTCTCTCCGGTGGCCGCCTGGATCGCGGTGCATCCCGACACGTTGGGCTGGCCCGCGGCGGTGCTGATGGCGGCGGTGACGTGCTGGATCGGGGGGTTCGATATCATCTACGCGTGCCAGGACATCGAGACCGACCGCCACGAAGGCCTGCATTCGCTGCCGGCCCGATGGGGTGCGGCCCGGGCGTTGTGGGCGGCGCGCGTCGCCCATGCGGCCGCGGCCGTGCTGCTGGCGCTCGTGGGCGTGATCGCTGAACTGGGTATGATCTACGCGGCGGGCGTGGCTATCGTTGCGATCCTGCTCGTCGTGGAGAACGCACTGGTCCGGGCGGATGACCTGTCGAAGGTCAACTTGGCGTTCTTCACCATCAACGGCGTGGTGAGCCTGGTCCTTGGCGGACTGGCAATCCTGGATGTGGTCCTACGATGAACAACGCCCTTGCTCCGAGAGACGCCACGCGTAGGTTGGGCCTCATCCGTATTCGTAGGTGGTGGCGCGAACCCACGGGCAAACGCCGCTCGTTCCGAGCGGCGCCTGCCCATGCCACCCAAGGCTGATTGCGAGGCCATTCTTGAAACACCGCATCGCACTGGCCGGCATCGTGCTCCTGGCCGGGATCATCAACTGTGTCGGCATCGACTGGGGCCTGCCCTCGCGGGAGCACGACCGATACCTCTTCGGCGACGCCGGGCCGTGGAGCGGCGAGCGCATCGCGGCGCTCGGCGGCGCCGAGGAACGGCGTCATCTGCAGCGCGGCGCCGATGTCGACGTCAACCCCCGCACGCGTTCGGGCGAGCGCATCAATTCGACCGATGCCGAGCAAGCGGAGATCTACCGGCGCTACCGACTGTTCACACGCCATCCGGACGAAATGGTCACGCTGATGGCCATCGCGTCGATGCACCCGAGTCAATACGACTTCGACCCCAAGCTGTACCAGTACGGCGGCCTGTTCGTTTATCCGGTGGCGGCCATGCTGAAAGCGGCATCCGTGATCGGGGTGATCGACTTGCGGACCGACATCACGTGGTACCTCGATCACCCCGAGGCGTTCGGACGATTCTACGTGGTCATGCGCCTGTACGTGGTCGCGTTCGCCTTGGCGGGCGTGGTGGGCGTCTATCTGCTAACGACGCGACTGGCCAACCGCACCGCGGGGTTGGTAGCGAGCCTGCTGTTCGTGTTGATGCCGATCACGATCAACGGCGCCCACGAGGCCAAGCCGCACTTACCCGCGGCCGTGCTCATGACATTCGCCCTGCTCTCCGCCCTGCGCTACATGGACCGCCCGAGCACCCGGTCGCTGATGCTGCTCGGGGCGATGTGCGGGCTGTCGTTCGGAATGGTGCTGAGCGGCTGGGTCGTCTTCCTGGTGCTACCGACGGTTGCGTGGCTGCGCCACGAGCGCTGGGCTGAGCGCGTCAGCATCGTCGCGGCCGGCGGCGGTGTCGGCGTTCTGGTCTATGCTCTGACAAACCCCTACGTGGTAATCAACGCACTCACGAACCGCTCGCTGCTGGCCGAGAACCTGTCCAACACGGCGGCCATGTTCGGCCTGGCGGACCCGGGCCTCGGGCTCTTTCGCACCGCGTCGGTCGTCGCCGAGGGCATGAGCCCGCTCCTGGCCACGGCGGCCATCGCCGCGGTCGTCATCATGGTGGCCTCGCGGCAATGGCGGGCGACGACCGTAGCGCTGGTCCCGACCTTGGCCGTGTTGCTCAACATGGTGCTCGTCGGCGCGGGCAAGCCGGGAGAGTTCGGCCGGTTCGCCCTTTTCGCCGACACCGTATTGGTCGTCATGGTCGCCGCGGCGGGCGTGCAGTTGTGGTGGCGAGCGAAGCAGATTGTGGTTGCGGGGCTCGTCGTGTGCGCAGTCGGCGTGATGGCCGACGGCTTGCGCTACGAACGGGGGTTCATTCGCGAATCATTGGGGTATCACACCCGCGCCGCCGCGGCCGCTTGGCTCGCACAGTACCTGGAAGCCGGCGGACCGACCTCAATCGGCGTGCTGGCCGATCCGGCCCCCTACCTGACGCCCCCGCTGGACTTCGCCGCCTGCGATGTGATCGCGATCCCTCGAGCGAAACCGGACACGCCGCCGGCGACGCTGCCCGGGCTGCTCATCTACACCGGCGATTACAGCGCCCCGCCGCTGGGCACATGGTGGGAACGTCTCTACCGCCCGGTACGGCGCTTCCCGGCCACTCCCCCTCGCTTCTGGACGCGCCCCACCACCATCAGTTGGGCCGACAAACCCGTCACGGTCTACCGGCTCGCGATCCTGGACAACCTTGCGCTGCCGAGATGATGTCGTCGGTCCCCCACCCGCGCTCGCTTGTCCCATCCCGATGCACATCGGGATCGGGAGGGTCGGATGCGTGTTGCCCACTCGTCAGCGGGCTACCGGCGCGCGCCCGGAGCGCGTCATCGTGAACGTCCCCTCGTCCCTCTTGGTGCGATAGTCTGCGGTGAACGTGTCTCCTATGATGCGGCCCGTCCAGTCGTAGGTGCCGTGCACCGGCAGGTTGGCCCGGCCGGTCATCAGGACGCCGTTGCCATCCTCGACGGCCCGCATCTTCCCCGTGTAGACGTAGGGCGTGATTCCGTCGTGAATGGCTTTGAACCGAGCCTCATACTGGTTCAGCCCCGACTCTCGAACGATACATCGCAGCGAACCGTGATCGCCGTCCACGTCGCTCCGCCACGTCCCGTCCCAGGGCCCGGTGCGCTCGTCCATGGCGCCGTGGGCAACCGCCACGTCGAAGTCGCGATCGAAATCCAGCGCCGCGCAGCCGCTCGACAGAAGCACAAGCACCGAACCGTACAGCATGCACGGCAGAGGCGATCGGTAGGACATTCTTCGGTCTCCTTGCGTACGGATGCACGAAGCTACTTGAGGTAGGAGTAGTCCGTCGGCGTCAGGAAGACCGACTCGACCTTGGTCACGATCGGCCCGTCGACTCGAGACTCCTCTTTGGCCTTCTTCCAGACGGGGTCGTCGCGAAACGCCTTGAACGAGGCGTCCCGGTGCTCGCGCGAGGGGAACGCCAGCAGGTAGATGAGCGTGTTCTTGGCCTGCTCGCCCTCGGTCGGCGTCCAGAACCCGATCAACGTCATCCCGTGCTTCTCGAACAGACCACAGGTGTGGTCGCGGAAGCGCTTGTGCAGCGCGTCAAGCCGCCCTTCGGCCGTCGTGTACGTGCGCAGTTCGTAGCAACGGAGCTTGTCGCAGGTTCCACTTCCCCCGGCCGCCGAACCCGTCGCCGCACATCCGAACGGGCTGACGACCAACAGTGCAAGCGACAACAAGCATAGGTAACGTGACATGGTTCGGACTCCTCGTGATCAACCGGGCTATGAGTCAGGCGTCGCCGTTGCGACGTCGGCGGGCATTGTAGCAGCGGTGGGCCGCGTCACGCTACGGGGTGTCGGCTTCGCACACGCCGGTTTCGTCGGCCTCTGTGGATACGCAGTCGTCGAGTCGCGACGAATCCTGAGGACCGTGATCGGTGAAGTGCTCCTGCTCGATCAGCAGACCGGTCGCGGGGTCGTAGTAGTTCGCGACCCCCACATGCCCGGCGACGACGATGAACAGGAGATCTCCACAGGTACCGGTGCTCCAGAACAGGCCCTCGCAGTTGCCGCTACGGACGCGCGCCAGCGCTGTGTCATAGTCGGCGTCGGACTCAGTCGCCGCGGCGGCCGCCGGCTCGTTCGTCGGCAGGACGGCATGATCGACGGGAACGCAGCCGGCGCCAAGCATCGACCAGACGGCCGAAACGACCATAGACCAGCCAATCGGATTGCGCCTGAGCATCACTAGCGGTCCTCGGAAGTCGCGTGCGCGCTCCGCGCTGCGGGCGCGAAACACCACCGCACGTGTAGGATTCTATGCAGACTCGGAACCTGCCGACAAGCCGAGCCGAGGTGCATTAACGCGCCTGGGTTCTCGGACGTGGCCGAGAAGCGCCAACACGGGAATGCCCACTGTCACGAAATACACGGGCGCCGTGGCCTCGGCGCGTCGAGCCAGTACTCTTGCCACCCGCGCGCGGGTCGGCTATGGTGATGTCCTCGCCGCAAGGCCTAGAAAGCCGGGGTTAGTGTGTCGGTAAAACTTCTGATCGTGGGGGACGTAGTCGGTCGGCCCGGCCGGTACGTGCTGTCGCAGGGTGTGCCGCTTCTGATCAAGCGGCACGACCTGGACTTCGTCATCGTCAACGCGGAGAACGTCGCGGGCGGCTCGGGCATCACGCGACAGCTCCACGAGAAAATCATCCGCTACGGCGTAGACGTGATCACGCTCGGCGATCACTGCTACCGCCGAGACGAGATCATTCCCACGCTCCAGTCGGCGGACAATATCCTCCGGCCGGCCAATCTGTCGCCGCAATCGCCCGGCAAGGACTGGGTCGTGCGTCGGACGAAATCCGGAGTGCCGGTCGCGGTGTGCACGGTGCTGGGACGGATGTTCATGAAGCCGCTCGCGGACAGCTTCTTTCGGACGATCGATCGCTACCTGACCGGGCTGTCGGCCGAAGTGCGCATCCGGATCGTGGAGATCCACGCCGAAGCCACGAGCGAAAAGATCGCCCTCGGCTGGTACCTCGACGGCAAGGTGTCGGTCGTGTTCGGCACGCATACGCACGTGCCCACCGCCGACGAGCGTGTCCTGCCCCGAGGCACCGCTTACATCACCGACCTCGGCATGACCGGGCCGTACGATTCGGTGCTCGGCCGAAGGAAGGACCGCGTGATTCGTGCCCTCACCACGGACACGCCGTGCCGCTTCGACGTGGCCGAAGGCGACTGTCGCCTCTGCGGCGCAGTCGTCACCGTGGATGAGACCAACGGCCGGGCCTCACATATCGAACGAGTCACCGTCTACGAGGACGAGCTTCCGCAGTTGGGCGATGCCAATCGCGACGACGGCTGATCGGCCTCTACTTCCACGCGAGCGCTACGTCGGCTTTGGCAAATACCGAAGGGCTCCGGAACGGGGTGCGTAGCGCCAACTTCAGCTCGCCCTGACCCGGCTCGCCGGGCGCGACTCCCTTCAGGACGATCGTCCGGCGGTCGCCGGGTGCCATGGGCTCGCCCGCGTAGTCCCATTTCGGAGGGAGGCCGAGACGTTCGGCCACGCCGGTCAACTCGAGATACTGGCCGACAGCGGGGATCCACGGGCACACGCCGGTGTTGTGCAGTTCGATGGCGAGCGTGAACGCCGCACCGGCGCGTAGCTCCGGAGCATCTGCGCGCACGGTACCGGCGAACTGGCGAACCTCGAGGCGCGGCTCCAGCCACTGGTCGTATCCGGCCATCCACTCCTTGTACGGGCTGGTCATCCACCGACAGTGTGTGAGCATCCCATCCGGTGCCTGGTCCATCGCGGCCTTGTACTTCGCCGCCCACGCGTACATCTCCTCGTACTTGGACAGGATGTGCGTGCGGGCAGTTTCGGGGAGGCGCTCGCCCCGCTCCAGCGCGACTCGGTGCGTCAGCACGAGATCGTAGATCTGGGCGAACAGGTCGAGGCGACGCAGATGGTACTCGAAGAACGGTGCGAACAGATCCATGTGGCCGAACCACCGGGCGTGACGGTCCTGGCCGACCGCCTGTTTCAGCGCCGCCAGGCTCGCACGGTACCGCTTCAGCCCTGCGAGTCCTTCGGCGACGACGCCCTTCCGCTCATCGGCGTTGAGCGTCATCCATTCGGCGGGCAGCATGGGCAGCGCGTTGAGCTCCCAGAGATGCTCGTAGTCGTTGCTCATGTTCACGAAGCGAAGCGCGTGGTCCTTGCCGAAGGTCCGTACGCCCCATTCGTGGCGGAATGTGTTCGCTGTGGCCGTGGGCTCCCAGCCGAAGTAGCCGAGCGCTTCCCACGGAAGTTCCGTGCCCACGTAGGCGCCGCCGATCCAGAGCGTTCCGCGATCCGAGAGCAGCCGGCGCATGCGCGGAGATGGGGGCAAGCGGAAGTTGGCGTAGAGATTGTCGAGCCAGGTGTCGCCCATGGGGCCGATGCGCTCGTAGTCGCGCGCGAGCACGGCCGCACCGCCGCCATGGCCTACGACGTACACGTCGTCGGGCAGAAGGGGGTCGAGACGCGGCTCGTAGCGGTCGCGGTAGGGGTACACCGCAATCATGCCGCGGAACCCGTTCCGGCGAAGCCATTCGTGGATGATGAGATACTGCTCCCAGGCATGACTGCGCGTGCGCGACTGGGCGACATGCTGGCCGCATCGGTCGCACGTGCAGAGCCCGCCGTTGTCGTCACGGACGAGGACGACGCCATCAAGTGGATAGGTCTCGGTTAGCTCCCGAAGGAACGCGTCGACGTAACGTCTGTACTCGGGATGCGTGAAGCAAGGGACCGCGGTGCTCTCCGGGGCCATGGCCTTCGGGAACTGCTGGGCGAACGTGGTGGGCACGCAGCCGATGGGCAGCCACACGTACGCCCGTGCGCCGCGGTCTTGCAGGAACCGGATGAGCTTCAGGCCGTGCGTGCGGTGGTACTCCAGCTCCGCGAACTTGGCCCCGGATGACTCGTCGTAGGCGTCGGGGACGTCCGAACGAAGTTCCGGCATGTACTTGTAGCCGACGGGCATCTTCCAGTTGCCCCACATGCCCAGGCTCCAGAAGACGTTCATGCCGGAGTCGATCAGGCTCTCGAACGTACGCTCCCATTCCTCGTCCGAGCCGTACGGGAAATCGACTTCGACCTGCCCGCCGCCGAACCCGCCGCCGCGCAGATCGACCACGGGATTGCGGGCGATCAGGGGCAGACCTGCCGTATCGCCATGACGGCGCAGGTGCGCGTCGATCTCGCCGGCGGCCTTGTACAGCCCCAGGACCGTACCGGCGCGAACGCTCCAGCCACCCGACCCGCGCGGGCGGATGGCGAAACCATCGCCCGTGATGCCGTCGGTCTCAGTGCGGTCCACAAGCTCCACGCGGATCGCGTCGCTGCTCGTCGATTCGGAAGCAAGCGTTGCCTGCAAACCTACCCGTTTCAGTGTCCTGGCGAGACGCTCGCCCGCCGCTCGAGCGCGTGCCGGACACGCGATCTTGATGGACTTGGGAAGCACTTGCGTCCGCACGGGCAGGACATCAACGATCAGACCCTCGTCGACGAGTTCCACGAGGTCGTGGGCCTGCGCCTCGCGGTCTCGGGGGAAGGTAAACAACCGCCGCATCCATCGCCGTCCGTTGACGGCCTGCTCCCCGAGTTCGAGGACTCCCACGGAGGTCATACGGTGCAGGCGCGCTGTGCAGTGCATGGACGCCGCGTAGCTCTTGAACGTGTAGAAACCGAAGCGATCCTCGAGGTACGGCAACGGTTCCGCCCGGCCCTTCAGCGGCAGTGCGTACTCGACGGCATGGTCGACCCACGGGCTCTCTCCTTGCCATGGCCGTTCATCGGCCCAGATCTCGACGGCCCCGTGTGCATACATGCGATACGTCAGCGCAATATCGGGCCCGCCGTCGGTTTCGATGACGAAGTTCAGCTCCGTCATTGCCGGAGAAGAGGATGACGAAGCGAGGCGAGCACGAAACGGGAGACGGTCCTGCATCGTGGGCTTGATCGAGGCCTCGGCATAACCGGGACCGAAGTGACCGGAGAACGCGTAGCCATCGCCGGCAAGTCGGTGCGGCGCGATGCCCAACGGACCGGCAAGAACGGATTCGCCACGAACGGTCAGTTCGAGTAGGAGCCCCGTCTTCTCGTCGATGACGGCCGTTGTGTCGGCATACGTGACCACGCAGCGGCCGGTCTCGCGCTTCAGGGCTGACGTCTCATCGGGCGAGCCGTTGACGACATCGACGCGAACCCATTCCCCCGGCGGCACGGCGTAGGAGAACACGATGAGGTCCTCGGCCTGTGGCGATTCCACCGGCGCGATCAACCGGGCTTTCCAGTGGGCGCGTCCTTCACGGATCGCGAACGCAACTCGCTTCCCCGCGCAGGTCAGGTGCACGTTCGACCAGTCGATCAGTCCCGGTGCGGCAATGCGTCCGGTCGGAACCTCAACCAGGGCCGGGCCTTCCCAGGCAGTAGGGTTGAAGAGCCTGATCGCGGGGAGCCCATCCCCTGGCTGCGCCGCAAGCACGAGGATCGACGCAAGCCACACGGAACACGCCGTCATGGAAGTACCCTCCCTCGTCTGCGTTCAGTTACAGTCTCGATGTCCGTGGGGAATCGTCGTTCCGCACTTGCGTGTTGCGTTCCGGGTCTCGTCGATACGGTCGCAATACGCAGTCATTTCTTCTTCTTCGCCTTCTTGCCACCCTGTTTCACGGCCAGGCCGACCTTTTCGGGTGGGGGTAGCGGCTTGCCCGCTTGTGCGTTCTTCGCCGCGGCGGCGAGCCGATCGAGGACCGAGTCGTACTTGCCGATGGCCTGCTGATAGCGCTTCATCGTCCAGTCGAGTGCGTATGGCTTGTTCTCCCGCATCCACAGTTCCGTGAACTGCTTGCCGAGAGCCTCGTGGGCGTCGCGGTTCCCGCGGAGGAGCGCCTCGGCCACCTGGAGCAGCGGCTTGGCCTCCTGGGCGGCGCCCTTCCGGGCCTCGGCATAAAGGCCAGCCGCGCCGAGATGATCGGCCAGCCGGCGCCCGATCAGTTCCATCCGGCGCGCTCCGAACAGGAAGTAGTCGATCACGTCAGCGTTCACCGTGGCCTGACTCTGGCAGGCAAGGAGATGCTCGATGGCCGGTCCGGTGAGTTCCAGCACTTGCCGGGCCTGCTGGTGCGCGGTGTCGATCGCGTCGACCTCGATCGGGTCAAGGTCGAGCTGCCAGAATCGGCGGTTGTTCATCCCGCCCGCACCGGGCACTTTGAATACCTTCGCCAGACGGCCGATCGCTCGACCGAACTCCTCGCCCGGTTCGCCGAAGAGCACCGCCCCGACACGGCGGTTGAAGTCCTCCGGAGTCGTGGCGGACGCGTTCCACGCGCACTCGGCTCCCCAGGCGTAGCCGTGCCAGCTCGGGGGGTTGAAGTTCTCGCCGTCGTCGTCCCAAGCCGTGTTGAGCACACCGAGGGCGCCGTGCTTCGCGCCGTCACGAACGAAGGTGCGGATATTCGCCGTGGCCACGTCGAAGTCCGGCAGAATGCGGCGCCAGTTGCTCACGCCCGGGCACACGAAGAACTCGTACCCTGACTTCGCAAACGGGATGATGTCTTTCTCACGATTGGGTCGGCCGTCATAGCCCCAGGTCATCATGATCGTGTCCGTCGGGATCTCCTTCAGGTGCTCCGGATGTTGCAGGATGATGTCGCCCCACATCATCATGCGCTTGCCGTACTTGTCCTTGAGCAGATCGTGCACTCTGCGGATGTGCCGCACGTAGACGCCACCGACGCCGATCTTCTCGGCGAGGGCCTTGGACGGGCCGGTACCGAGCCCCCACGTCTCGTCGCAGCACACGTTGAAGAACGGCAGCGGCAGCAGCGGGACGACCTCGGAGTACATGTCGTCGAGAAGTTGGTAGCTCTCCTCCTTCACCGGGCACAGCAGCGACGGCGTCTCGCGCAGGTGCTGGTACTTCTTGTGCTTGAGCATGTGGGCAAAGTGGCCGAAGGATTGCTGGTTGCCGAGGATGTCCACGTGCAGCGGCGCACCGAATGCAACGAGTGCCCGCAATTCCTCGGGTGTGAACGACCCGTCCTTCGGGCCGAGAAGCGGGTGCTTGCTGAACGCGTACTGGTACTCCATGTAGTAGGTGAACAGGTTCATCTTCAGCAGCGCGCCGAGGGCGACCTCACGCTTGAGCGTATCGAGCGTCGAGCTGGGCCCTCGGGTCAGGTCGTCCTGAAACGCCCGCCACCGGATGGACGGCCAGTCCCGGACGGTCAAGCACGGCAGGGCCGACCCGCGCCGGTTCGCACGAATGAGCTGGCGCAGTGTCTGGACGCCGTAGAGCAGACCGGCAGGCCCCCGACCCGCAATGGCCACGCTGTCCGGGCGGATGTGCAGGACGTAGTCCTCGGCCGTGGCGTCGGTGCGGAATGTGGGCGCCGGCGTCTTCCCGCCCGGAGCCGGTGACAACCGTAGGACGTGATCGGCGCCGTCAAGAGGTCGGGTCTTCGGTGCCGGCAGTTTCGCAACGGTGAGCTCGTCGACGATCATCCCGCCGAGGAGGGCGGCGACGTCACGTTTGGCTTCGAGGACGAGCGGCCGATCCAGTGCGAACGTCCCGGATTCGGCTTGTAGCTCTTTCGGAAACGGCACGAGCCGCAATGAGGACACCTCCTGTGCCGGGAGCGACACGGTGAGGCCAAGGGTGAACACGACACACGCGGACCCACACAATCTTCGGCTTGTCATACTGGCCTACCTCTCTGAATGCGACGCGGGAGCTTCCGCCCCTCGGCGGCTTTCGGTATTGTGACCGCCGCGAACCGAATCGCGGCGATTCGGGGAAACCCAAGTGCGCACGACACGAAAGGCTTCCTCCCATGTCCAAACAACGCACAATCGCTCTTGCCGCAGTCCTGGCGCTGGCCGCGGGATCCGTCGCCACGGCGTCCACCGGACAGGTCCTGCCGCTTCGCGAGAACTGGAAACTGCAATCCTCCGCCAAGATCGACCAGGGGGGAAGCACCCTCTCGACCACCCAGTTTGTCGCGCAAGGGTGGCTGCCCACTTCCGTGCCGACCACGGTACTCGCGGCCTTGGTCGCGAACAAGGTCTATCCGGACCCGTACTATGGCGACAACCTGACGAAGGTTCCGGGATACCGCGAGGGGCGATGGCTGGTCATGCCGAAAGACAGCCCGTTCCACAAGCCGTGGTGGTATCGCACCGAGTTCACGGTGCCCGAGGCGTTCAAGGGCAAGCACATCACGCTGCACCTCGACGGGATCAACTACCGGGCCAACATCTGGCTCAACGGCATGCAAATCGCCGACCGAGAGGCCGTCATTGGCATGTTTCGTCGGTTCGAGTTCGATGTGGACGAGCACGTCGTCGTCGGCAAGAAGAACTGCCTGGCCGTCGAGATCATCGCCCCCGGTGACCTGCCCGAGAAGCGCTACCGCACGAAGCAGCTCGAAGCCACCACCGGCTGGGACGATCACAATCCCATCCCGCCCGACCTGAACATGGGCATCTGGCAGAATGTCTATCTGCGGGCCACGGGCGCCGTCGCGATCAGACATCCGTACGTGGCCACCGACCTGGAGCTGCCGTCCCTCAAGAAAGCGCGCCTGACCGTCTCCGCGCGGCTGATCAACAAGACAGACAAGCCCGTGGAGGGCGAGCTGGCCGGTGTGATCGAGAGCCGGAAGTTCTCGAAGCCCGTGAAACTCGGCCCGAACGAAACGAGAGAGGTTGCGATCTCGCCGGACGACAGTCAGCAGTTGACGATTGCCGACCCTCGGGTGTGGTGGCCCAATCCGGTCGGATCGCAAGAGCTCTACGATCTCGGTCTGAAGGTCTCGGTGAACGGACAGGTTTCCGACGCCGCGGCGACGCGCTTCGGAATCCGCGAGGCGACGACGTACATCAACGACGAAGGCTGGCGCGGCTACAAGGTCAACGGGAAGAACATCCTCATTCGCGGCGGAGCCTGGATGACCTGCGACATGATGCTGCGTCTGTCCGAGCGAAGATACGACGCCCTCGTCCGGTACGCCAAGGAGGCCAACCTCAACATGCTGCGCTCCGAGGGCTTCTCGATTCGGGAAACAGAGGAGTTCTATGACATCTGCGACCGGTACGGCGTGATGGTGACGCAGCAGATCTTCGGCCGGACCATTCCCGATGAGAAGCTGGCGATCGCGTGCATCGAGGACATGATCCTCCGCACGCGCAACCACCCGAGCCTGGTCCACTTCCTCGGTCACGACGAGACCTTCCCGTCGCCCACGCTCGACAAGGCGTATCGCGACCTGATCGCCAAGTACACGCCGGACCGCACGTACCAGCCGCACTCCGGCGCGTTCCGCCAGAAGGACCGATTCAAAACGGGCGGGACCCGCACCGGAAGCCGCGAGGTCTGGACGTACGCCGGCCCGTCGCACTACTACGTCTCCAAGGAGACGGGGGCCTGGGGCTTCGCCCAGTCCGGCGGCATCGGCGGCGTGACCGCACCCATCGAGAGCATGCGCAAGATGATGCCGGCCGGGGCGCTCTGGCCTCCGTGGACCGACACGTGGTCGCTGCACACGGTCATCCAGACGGGCATCTACTACGACGCGATGCTCAAGGCGATGACGGCCCGCTACGGAGAGCCACGCGACATCGCCGACTTCTGCATGAAGGGCCAGTTGCTGAACTACGAGTCGGCCCGCGGCATGTTCGAAGCGTACGGCCGCAACAAGTACTCGGCCACGGGCATCACGACTTGGAAATACGATGCCGCCTGGCCGGCATCGCCCACGTGGCAGTACATCGACTGGTATCTCCAGGCCGGCGGCGCCTACTACGGGGCCCAGAACGCCTGCCGAGCACTGCACGTTCAATACGCCTACGATGATCGCGGCATCTACGTCGTGAACGGGCAGTACCGCAAGTTTGACGACCTCCAGGTCGAGGCGAAGGTGTTCAACTTCGACCTGGCCGAGAAGTACTCCCGCACCGCGAAGGTCAGCGTCGACGCCGACGGCAAGGTACAGGTCTTCGCCATCGAGTTCCCGTCGGGGCTTTCGAAGACGCACTTCCTGTCCCTGACGCTTCGCGACGCAAGCGGCAAGCCGATCGACGACAACTTCTACTGGCTCTCCACCGTGCCCGATGTGCCCGGGAGGAAGTACTACAAGAACAGGGTGTTCACGATCGAGCCGAAATCCGTGGCCGATTTCACCGATCTGGCCAGGTTACCCCGCGTGCGGCCCAAACTCACGTCGAAGTTCGAGACGCACGGCGGCGAGCAGGTTGCCGTAGTGACGGTCGAGAACCCGACGGACAAGCTGGCCTTCTTCGTGCATCTGGCGGTAACCAAGGGGCCGGGCGGCCCGGAAGTGACGCCGACGTTCTGGCACGACAACTATGTGACCCTCCTCCCCGGCCAATCGAGGACGTTGCGCGCCACCGTCTACACACGCGATCTCGATGGAAAGAAGCCCACGATCAAGATCGACGGCCCCAACATCCAGCCGGATTGAGCGCGGCGAAGGTCACTTGCGAAGCGCCGTCGTCGCTTCCGCGATCTGTTGGCGGTGGCGCTGATAGGCACGGTACTGCTCGTCGAACGTGTCGAGATCGGCCCGCTGCTCAGGAGTCGGGGCAGTGCCCGGCGGCGCGGGCACAT
>CAYMME010000117.1:13743-19100 GCA_964391465.1 uncultured Planctomycetales bacterium | reverse complement strand
TCATCGAGGCCTCCTGCGCCGACTTCCGCGAGATGCACCCCAACCGAGCCGACAACTGGTGCTGCGGTGGGGGCGGCGGACTGTCGGCCATGGACGACATCCTGGACTTCCGCATGGAAGTCTCCGGCAAGAAGAAGCTCCAGCAGATCCGCGACACGGAAGCGACCTACGTGGCCACGGCCTGCTCCAACTGCAAGCGTCATCTGGGCCAACTCATGGAGCATCACGAGGAAGAGGTCGACATCGGCGGCGTGCACGACATGCTATCGCGCTCCATCCTGATCAATGGAAAGGCCGCGCAACGTACAGACTACGTGTAAGCCCGGATTCCGCAACGGTGGTCGGCGGCGCGGCATGATCCTCCTAGCCCTCTTCCCTGATCCGGTCATCACAGAAAGGACATCATGAGCCGTCATACGCCGAAAACGGTGGCGTTCGATGAAGGCAAGACCTACACGCTCGACGAGTACGGCTTTCTGGGCCAGCCGGACCAGTGGGACGAGGGCTTTGCCAACGGCATGGCTCGGTTCCAGGGCATCTATGACGGTCTGACGAAGGAGCACTGGGATTTCATTTCCTACATCCGCAGGAAGTTCCTCGAAGAGAAGACGCTCCCTCTGCTCGTCATGGCCTGCGCCGACAACCACCTCCGGCTCGACAAGCTCAAGGCGCTGTTCCCGACCGGCTATTTTCGCGGAGCCTGCCGGATTGCGGGGGTCAGCTACAAGTTCCTCTGCGACGTCAACCTCTGGCACACATACGAAACCGTCCCTCACCTCACGGCCAGCTACAAGATCACCCCGCAAGGCTTTCTCGAAGACTCCGAGCAGTGGAACGAGCGCTTTGCCCACCTCGCCAGCGTTGAGTGGGATCTCCCACAAGGGCTAACGCCCAGGCATTGGAGCGTCATCCGTTTCCTGCGCAGCTACTACGCAGCCATGAATACGATCCCGGCCGTGCACGAGGTCTGTGAGGCGCACGGTTTCGATCTTGATGACTTGAAGGAGTTGTTCCCCGACGGGTATCGACGCGGAGCCTGCCGGATCGCGGGATTGCCGTTCTTCGCGTAGCCCGCCGGAGAGGCTCCGCCGCGGCCTCCAGAACATCCGCCACGTGCCGGTCGCGACGAGCTCCGTTCGCCTGCCTATCCGGCGTACTGCCCGCGGATGATCTTGCTCGCTTCGTTCGACGGGACGTTCATCGCACCGAGGGCCTTGCTGGCCGCGGCGCGGACCGTCATGTTCGGATCGTTGACGGCCTGCTCGATCAGCAGGTTGATCTGCTCGCCTTCCAGCAGCCGCCCGTTGTTCTTGGCCGACTCGGCCAGGGCGTTGAATGCGGCCGTCCGCAACGTCTCCGTGTGATTCGTGTTCAAGGCCGCGCCGGCAACGGCTTGCTGAGCCTCCGGTGAGCGGGCCAGGGCCAGCACGGAGGCCGACCGGATTCGCAGCGTTTCCTCCGGATGCTTGAGCGCACCGATCAGCGCCGACTCGGCCCGGTTGAAGTCGTACACCGCGGACCGACTGACCGCGATGCCCCGGAGCGTCTCCGCCGCATCGAGAGCCAGCTCCAGCGCCCGCTCCTTGCTCAACTCCAGCCGGCCCACGGCCGCCGACACTTTCCGCCACTCGCCGACCAGACGCTCCGCCGACGAGCCGGGTAGCACGCGCGTAACCCGGATGTCCGACAATGCGAGGCTCTCGCTCAGACCGACGTGCTGCGGCCGAAACAGAATGATCACCGGCGTGGCCGCATACACATGGTTCGCACGCAGCCCCTTCAGCGCATCGGTGAGCTCGGGGTCGGCAATGTCGCTGGCCACGTAGATCGCATCGACGAACGGCACTTCCTCGCCGGCGCGCTTGATCGCCTTCAGGAAGTTCGTCTCGGCCACCACCTCGAACCCCCGCTCACGCAACTTGCCCTGCGTGTCGTTCAGTGACTGCTCGTTGGGATCGATCACAACCGCATTGCGCTGCCCGGTCTGGGCGAGGGCCTCGGCCAGCACCGAGATCACCGCCTCATGCTCGAGGAACGTCTTCGTCGGCAGCGCCTTGCCCAGAGCGAGAGCCGCCTTGATCCGCACCACCAGGTCGGGGAACGTCAGGGCCCGGGCCAGCGGCTGCGGGTTGTCGCTCGTGTCGACGAGACTACTCGCCCCCGCCGTGACCGTCAGCGCCGACACCGCCCCCAACGCCACCGCCGGATCGACATCGCGCAACGCCCGACTCAACACCATGTGGTTGTATTGCGGCCCGGCCGACCGCGCGAACACGATGCTGCGCGGGTAGCCCTTCGGCTTCGTCGCGTCGCCGGCGGCCTCGTCGGCCGCGGCCTCGTCCTCCACGTTCATGCCGAGCTGCGCCTCCCGCCGGAAGTTCGCGGCCAGCCACAACGCAACCGCCTCCTTCTTGCCGGGGTCCAGGTTCAGCGCCTCCTCGCAGGAACGCATGCACATGATTTCGTTGAAAATCACCGTCGGCACCGGGATTCTGGTTAGGAAGTTGTCCCGCCAGTACCAGACGTTCGCGGCTCGCTCTCTGGGATCCGCACGCAACGAACTCTGCTCGGCGGCGGCGTAGTATTGCTCGGCCAAGCCGACGAACAGGTCGGCAGCCGCGACCGTGGTCAAGTCGCGACGCTCCCGCGTGATGCTTCGGATGGCCCGAGCGGCCACCTCGCGCAGATGATCGCTCACGCCGTCGGTTTCCATAATCTGCTTGAGATACGGAACCGCCTGCGTGTAGCCGAACTGCCCAAGCGTGTCGATCACGAACCGGCGCGTGGGGTCGTCGTCCGTCATCCGCAACGCCATCACCGACGGGTTCAGCGCTCCGAGCCCGATTTGTGCGTAGGCATTGATGACCCGGGGGTGAAGCGACGCTTTCTGCTGGTCACGCAAGGCCTCGACGATCCACGGGATCGCGTACTCACCCGACTCACGCAGGCTCTCGGTGGCCAGGAACACGGTGCGCGGCGGGCCGCCCAGTTGCTCGATCTGGCGATTGACCCGCTCCGGATCGGTCCGTCGCTTGAACCGCCCCTGCTGGATGATATCGAGCACGCCCTCGACACTTGTGCCCAGCGTGGTGTGCGAAGCCATCGTGATCAGCGTCTCGACGCTGTTCTTCTGCTCGTCGGCGTATTGGAGGATCTTCTCGGGGTCGAGGTCCGGCCGCTTGAGCAGATCGGCCCCGTACGCGTTGGCGATCTCGTACTTGCCGAGCTTGATGAAGTGGAGGAAGTACGTGAACTGCTCCTCGAGGCTGAGCCCGGTCTTGCTCGCCGGCTCGGCCGCAGCCGCCGCCGGGGCGGCGTCAGCCGGCTCCTCGGCGCCCTGCACCGGAGCGACGGCCAGTCCGGCCATCGGCAACCCGATCCACAGTGCGGCCAATACCGCCTTCGCGTCACACAACATGGACTTTCCCTTCGGCCATCCGGTGTGCATCTGGCATCTCCGTCGTGGGGGTTCTATAGCGGGCAACGCGGCGGGTGCTCACTCGGAAGACGTCCGGCCGAACGTCGCGGCACCGGGTATCGTATGAGGACAAAGGCAAACGGCCGGCAATACTCCCGTCCACGCCCTAACTCCTGGCAGGAAACAATTATACCGACAGGCCCCACCGCGTCAATTTCCCATCCGACCCGCGAGGTGAGCACCTCAGCAAGAGCGAGCCCCCCCACCGAGACGCGACCGTCAGGGAGCGTGCCATGCCGGCATCGCCGGCGTGCCCAAGCCGGTCACAGGACCACACCCGCCTGGTCACTCCTCGACGGTGAGAGACTCCCAAACCACGGCCGTACGACCGGCCAGGTCCACGGTCGCGGCCCGCAGGCGATAGCTCCCGGGCTTGCGAACCACGAAATCGATCTCCACCCGGGTGGCCGCACCGTCCTTCTCGATTCGAGGCTTCGTCCCCGGATGCAGCAGGAGACGATAGTCCTCCTCTTCCGGACCATACAGCTCCCACAGCACCATCACGTTGTGAAAGACCCCGCGGGCATCGGTCCCCGTCGTGTAGTACACGGGCGCTGACCCCTCCACGACAGTCGCCCGGGCCGTCATCGCCAAAGGCGATTGGCTTCCCTTGCGCGACAGCTCAACCGTCAGCTTCGGAGGAACGCCGTCCGGTCGGACGGGCACGCGCGGGCCGTCGTGCACCACGCGCTCGGCCGCTCGCGCAACCTCGACCTTCCCATCCTCGCGCACACGAACAACCTCCCGGTATCCGGACAGCTCGAGCCCGTCCAGATCCCACAACAGGTCGTACGCGACGCCGAGACGAATGCACCGTTCGATCTCTGTGAAGAACGCCCGCATCACGGCGCGGTGTTTCACACCCGTGCGGTTCACACGCTCCAGGTTCAGCTCGCCGAGCCCCCACAGGTTGCCCTTGCCCATGTGAACGTGGCCGAGGTTGTAGCCCGGCGGCAACAGGATCGCGACTTCGCCCGCTGTCCTGAGCCTCTCGAGGTCCGGGCGCGGACGGCTCTCCGCATGCGCCCGCAGATGCCGCGACATCGCCAGGCACTCGCGGTACGGAACGCAGGCCAGCTCGTACGAATCCCAGTAGAAGAACAACCGCGCCCCGAGGTCGTAGGCATGCGTCAGGAACCAGAAGGTGTCGGCCCGGTCGACGGCGCCGTAGATGCTCGTCCCCCACTCCTTACCCGCCTCCCGCGCTGCGCCGCGCAGGAAACCAAAGATGATCCCCGCAAGGTTCTTCGGATCGTCGACCGGGATCTGGCACCCGTAGGCCATGTTCATCTCCGGCAGCGTGCGACGCGTGCCGAAGCGACCCGGCGGCTCGAAGACGATGGACGCCGGAGGGCCGCTGCCCCCCTCGGTCAGTTGGTGAGCCGCCGAACTCACCATGGTCTCCCATGTGTACAGGTTCTGCTGGGGGAACGTCATGCTCCCCACGTCCACGTCCGCACGTCCGGATAGGCCTTTGATCAGACCGGTTGGCGCTCCCTCGTACTTCTCCTTCTGGAACAGCTTGACGAACTCTGCGAAGGCAACCTGAGGCGACACGCTCTTGCGAAACGCCTAGTCATTGGCAAACCGAGGTCGGAGAACCTGATCGCGCGTATGAACCGCTGGCTCGTCGAAGAACAGTCTGGGCCCGAGGTAGTTGCTGCGGTACAAGCACTCCGGGTACGACACGCTCTTGCCCCCGACCCCCCAGTAGAAGACGTTGAGATTCTTCACCCACTCGGCCTGCTCCGGATCGACCCGCAGGCAGTTCATGCCTGCGTCGATCATCTCGGCGTAGTCCGCCCTCGTCAGTCGCACCAACTCGTAGTCGCTGCGATCGTAGCGGCGCGTGTCGTCCCGCTGCTTCGAGTTGTGAGGC
>CAYMME010000117.1:0-13731 GCA_964391465.1 uncultured Planctomycetales bacterium | reverse complement strand
ACTGAGCGCCAGCACGCTGGCCGCCGGGCCCGTCGCAGCTTCCAGCCGTTTCACGCCGGCAAGCACATAGGAGTGCCCGAGGCACGTGACTTTGCGAGCGAAGATCCCCTCCCGAGAAGCCCCCGGCCCGGAACGCGGAAGCAAGTACTCCCATGCACCAAGGACCGGCAGCACGGCCCCGCCGGTCGCACGGTTGCGGAACTCGATAGGCTTCGATTCCCCCTCCTGAAGGATGTACCGCATCGTCGTATCCGAAGCCTCGGCAAGCGACGCCGACGGGTAACCTGCGCTGAGCAGCCACACACGAAACGTCTCCCCGTTCGCCTTGGCGGCGCGCAGTTGAAGCCACTGATGCTTCGTCTCCCCCGTCCCCTCGATCGGGCCGAAACCCAGATCGAACGTCTTGACCACCGATCCTGGCAGTTCCTCGCTCGCCTGATGGCGATACGTCGCCGTCAGACCCGGCGGCCCCAGAAGCGTACCCCGACCGCTCACATCTCGGTCTTCTGCACCAATCACCGGTGAGCACGTAACGATCGTGACGAGAAGAATACCTGCTTGTTTCACGACAAACTCCCTGCGCTACGACAATCCTCGGTACCCATTTGCCGATTCTGCGGCCCGTCGATTAGAATTGCCCCAGCGCGAATGCACAAGGAGACTTGTCATGTGTCCTCCACGTCACCGCGGTTCGTGCATCAGTTGCTGCCACGCCCTCAGCCGACGAGCCTTCGTCAAGGGATGCGGTACGGCCCTCGCTGCCGCCGGCGGGTTGGCTCCGGCCGCGAGCCTCGCCGCCGAGTCCCCCACGCGGCGCGTCCGCGTTGCGTTGGCCTTTCTGTCCAGGGAAGGCGCGGGCTGGCCCTACCCGAGTTATGACATCCACGCCCGTGAGAAGGAGATCCTCGGTCTGTTGAAGACCGGCTGCCCCGCGGTCGAGTTCGTGCCGGTCGCCGTTCGTAGTAAGGACGACGTGCAGAAGGCTGTCGCGATGAAGGACAAGGTCGACGGCTACCTTGTCTACTGTCTCACGCTTTCCTGGAGCCTCACGGAGGCGATCAAGACCATCGGCAAGCTGGGCAAGCCGACGATTGTCGCCGACGAGTACCTCGGCGGCTCGGGCTCTTTCCTGGTCGGGTACAGCGCCCTCTGCCGACAGGGTGGCTCGGCCGCAGGCGTCGCGACCACGCGGATGCGCGATCTCGTAACCGTCGCCCGCTGCTTCGCCGACCTCGAGCCCGGCACCACACCCGAGGCCTTCACCGCACACTGCGAGCAGGTCTATCGAAAGACCTTCGCGGCAACCGGCGAGATGAAGTGCATCGATGACCCGGTCCGGCTCACCGACACGAGCGAGTGTCTCGACCGATTCAAGAAGAGCCGATTCCTAATCGTCGGCCGCGGCAAATCGGGCCAGGAGGAGGACTTCCTCGGCGCCAAGGGAATCTACGTCGGGTTCGAGGAGTTCAAGGACCTGTGCGAGAAGGCCGACCAGGACGAGGCGAACGCCTGGGCCGATCGCTGGACCAAGACCGCCGACAAGGTGGTTGAGCCCAAGATCGAGCCGATCCGCAAGGCCGGCGCGGTCTACCTCGCGACCCTCGCCCTCTTGAAGCGATACGATACGGACACCGTCACCATGAACTGCCTCGGCGGGTTCGGCAAGGGGCAGCTCCCGGCCTACCCCTGCCTCGGATTCATGGAGCTCATGGACGACGGCGGACAAGGCGTCTGCGAGGCGATGCCCAACGACACGCTGAGCATGCTCATGGCCCGAATCCTGACCGGCCGTCCCGGCTTCGTTTCCGACCCGGTGCTCGACACGTCGAAGAACCAGATCGTCTACGCACACTGCGTAGCCACAACCAAGGCGTTCGGTCCCAAAGGCCGCTCGAACAAGTTCCGCATCCGCACGCTTCACGACCACGATCCGCGCGGGTGCTGTGCCCAGTCCTTCCTGCCCGAGGGTTACATGACCACCTCGTTCCGGGCAAGTCGCGAGCGCAAGGAGCTCATCATCCATCAGGCAAAAGCGGTCGGCAACCTCGACGCCGATCGCGGATGCCGCACGCAACTCGTCGGCGAGGTGCGCGGCGACATCGGCAAACTCTTCCGGCACTGGGACACGTTCGGCTGGCACCGCGTGACGGTCTACGGCGACGTGCGAGAGCCACTCGTCGAATTCGGTAAGGCCCTGGGCCTGAAGATCATCGAAGAAACCTGAACAGCCCATGACGACGACCGTCAGGCCACACTGGTGGCCCTCAAGGCCCCCCTGACCACCATGGATACGACCCGCCCGCAAGAAAACGAAAAAAAGCGTGAGCCCCCGCGATCCACGTCGTTCAATCCCATTGGCGCTACGTCTCGGCAGCGGCGTACCCAAAACCGAGACGCGACCGTAAGGGAGCGTAAACGCCGGCAAAGCCGGCGCCCCATCAGCGAATCCGAGGTGAAATCATGACACGGCATTTCCGGGCACTCGCAGTGGCAGCCCTAGCCTATGCACCGGCAGCGGCGTTTGCCGAATCGCTCTATATCCAAATGGCGGACAAGGAACTGCGCGCGGGCGCCGCGAAACCTCCGGCTACGACCCAGCCTGCCGCGACCCAGCCGTCCGCCGGCGTCAAGACCCGCTTCCACGCCGAATTCGAAGGCCGCGAGGCCGACGAAGTGCAAGTCGTCTCGCAGGAAGCCCTCCGCGACCGCCGGAACCGCGTCGCCGCGGCCCGCGAGGCGGCCGAAGAGCGCCGAGCCCACGAGGAAGCCGAACGCCGCAAGATCCGGGAAGCGTTGGCCCGGGAGTGGCCGGGAGAGGTGTGGCACGGCACCACCCTGCTGGCCAAGCCTGACGAGGCCCTCGGCGACAGAGAGGCCCGGGCAATGAGGGCACGACTGGACGGACTGGAGGCCGAGCGCGGGTGGCTGCGGGACGAGTTGCACGACATCCGCGACCGTCTCTCGCTCACCTGGGACCCCTACGACGAGCTCATCTACGAGCTCCCGCGCACCAGACGCAGTTGCTACCGCTACCCAAGCGTCCGGACGAGAGGGCCGGTCTCGACATTCATCCCCGCCGACGCCTATCGCGCCGCGTACGCACCGAGCCGATCCAACAGTACCCAAATCCAACGGCGCGCCCGCGACGGCTGGGCACGCCCCACCGGCCGAGACGGCTGGGCCCGCCCAACGGGCCGAGACGGCTGGGGAGCCCCGCGACGCTGATCACGAAGCCTGTGCCTCCGCGCAGAGACCCCGCGCGGGCCAATAGCCCCCCCTCGCGCTCACGGAGAAGCGTCAGCATCCACCCCGTCCACAACGTCCCCCCCCAACCCCGCGCCGTTTCCCCCGCAGAGCATGATCGAGGTACAATGCCCTCATGCACTGGTTCTGGCGGGCGGCGATTGCGGTCGGGGTTGGAGCGGGGGTCGAATTCGCCGCGGTGGACCTCGGCTTTCGTATTGTGGCGGCCAATCCGGCGACCAATCTGGCCTACTGGATCCTCGCGATTTGCGGTGGGCCGTCTATGGCGGTGTTGACCTACGGCTTGCTGACACGTCGCTATTACCACCTGAACAGGTCTGGTGGCGAGACCCGTTGCCGCAAGTGCTCGTACGTATTGAAGGGCATTACGGAGCCCCGTTGTCCCGAGTGCGGGGAACCCGTCTGATGCAGGATTCGGGAACGACGCCTCCCATCCTCGCGGAGATCGCCGACAAGATGTCGCCTATCGGCGAGTTCGTGGTCATGTCGTGCGTGGTCGCAGCCGTCCTCTCCGCGTCCTGCATGCTGCGTTGGTGGCTTGGATTCATCGTGCTTCCCCTGACCCTCGTGCCGATCTACGAGTTCGTGGACGACCAGCGGACGGGGTTCGGGCAAGCCGTCTTCGAGGAAATGGGCGTCACCTACTACGTCACCGACTTCCTCGCCCGCAGCCTGCCCCTCGTCGCGGTCGCAGTAACTTCAATGGTCGCTCGCGGATTCCAACTGCGAGCGTCCCGTTCGCGCGCAGGCCTTTGCGTCAGTTGCACGTACGACCTCGCCGGCAACGTCTCCGGCGTGTGCCCCGAGTGCGGAGAGCGAATCTGATGCACGGATTCTGGCGAACGGGATTCGCGGTCGCCGCTTTCTCGGTCGCAGCCGTCACTGCTCTGATCCTGCTCGAGGTTTTCGCACAACGACTCGGCTCCCCGCCGGGTCGGGGGGCCGAGGTGGTCCTGTTCCTTCTGCTCTACACGGCCGTGGGAATGGGTGCCTTCGATCTCTTCCGCCCTCCCGCGAAGCTCTATCCTGAGCTGCTTCTGCTCGAAGACAAGTCGCATCGTCGCGAGGTGTTCAGCTCCTGCTACCGCCGACTCTGGCGGACGCTGCCAATTGCGCTCTACCCCCCGGCTTTGGCCGTGGCGGCGATGGCAGCATGTGTATTCCTCGACGCACAGATTGGCAGAGCCGTCGGACTGACTCCCTACGCAACCGGTGCCGTCTTCGGTGCGACTAGCGGCCTCATCTGCGCCCTCGGAGCGCCGCTGGTCGCGCGCGGCTTCCTGCGCGCCGGCATCCGACGGACCTTGGCCGAGCGGGCAATCCCCATCTGCACCAACTGCGGCTATCACCTCACCGGCAACGTTTCCGGCGTGTGTCCGGAATGCGGAACCGCGACGCCGAAAACTGCAACCCGCAAGCACGGCGCCGGGTAGACGTCAAGCGGTAGCCAATGACCCGCAACACGTTGGTCGGGCTCACGAGCTCTGCCCTTGGCGTCGCGGGTCGTGCCACAGACGCCGCGGACGCGCGGATCGCGCAACTGGATCGGCGTGTGCCGCACGTTGAAATCCACGGGGCGCAAGGCCCGCGTTGGGATAAGAGCGTGCACTGGATCTCGCGATTGATCATCGCGGCGGGGATAGGCGCTATGAGCGCCATCTTCGCCCACATGGCCATACACGAACTGGACGAAGTCAAAGACCTCGTGTCTCCCGTCCTTCGACTGGTCGGCGGCTTCCTTCCGGAAGCACTCGGGCGCAAAGTACAGGCTCGGATCGCATTCATCCCCGTGCTGGGGCTACCCGCCGGTTTGCTCGCCGTCGCCACGTACCAGCTTCTGACCCGGCTCTTCGCCACTCCAAGCCAAGGCGAACGTCTGCCTCAACTGATCGTCGGCGGCTACCCGCGATCGTTTCTGTTCTGGGCCACGACGCTGTGTCTCGTCTGCGGGTTCGCATGGTCTGCGGCATATGTCACGAACAGTCCGCTGCTGCCGCTCTGGGATCGCCTGACCGGACGTTGGTCGGACAGGATCGCAGGATGCCTCTGGTCGACATTGGGGGGAAGAAGCTGGTTTCCGGGTCTTGCGTACTTCTGGCTTCCCAGGGTGCCGATGTTCGTCACAAGCTGCGTGGGGGGAGCCGCGATCTGCGTGCTCTTCCGTCGCCCGCGGACGCCAGTCATTGCACTGTTTTCCTTGGCGTATTTCGCTGCCGTCCTTTTCCATCACCGTTTCGGTACTACCTGCAGGTACGTCTCGCCGCCAATACTCGTGGATCTCGCGGTGCTCGCGACGTTGCTGGCCATTCCGTACCTCGGCGCGACCCTGATGCGCTTCGCACTTCAGCCGCGGCCAACCGACTGGCCGCTCTGCCCCCATTGCGACTACAACCTCACCAGCAACGTCTCCGGCGTGTGCCCGGAATGTGGAACCGCCGTCGAAGGTGCAGCGAGAGACGCACGTCACGCGTATACGCAGTAGGTGGTTCCGTGATGCGCCGGATCTTGCCTACCGGCATCCAATCGGTTATCCTGCTCGTGAAACCTCCGCTCCGTTGTGAAGGAAGCGGCTACATCTTACGGGCAGGAGCATGCCGATGGATTTCGTCGTACCGCTGCTGGTCGGTTCGTTGCTCGAGTGGGTCGTTCTGATGGTGGTGCTCCCCATCGCCCAGCGACTCGCCGACTTCTCGATGCCCGGCCTGGGCGAGACGGCCTGGAAGCTGTTCGCGATCGTGCTCGCCAAGAACCTCGTGGCCATCGTGGCCGCCATGGCAGTGGGCGGCCTCGTCGGCAGCCTCGCCGGCGTCGTCGTCTTCTGGATCGGCATGGTGAAGGTCTTCGAGGTCGATTTCTTCGGTGCCGTCGTCATCGTCATCATCTCGTGGGCCGTGCAGTTCTTCGTCGTCACGGCTGTTTTCGCGGCCTTCGCCGTCGCCTGACCTGCCGCTACAACCTGACGGCCAGCACATCGAGAGCATGCCCGGACAACGCCTCGCGCATAACCACTCTCTCCTATTCTCGTGCCTTTTCGTGATTTTCGTGGCTATGAGTTCCGGGAAACCGAGAAGGACCTTTGCAGCCCTTCGAGTCGCACCGACCACCGACCTGTTGATCCTTGCGGCAGATCAGGACGCCGGCGTCAGGAGCTGCCGCGCCAGGGCTCGCGCCGCGTCGCGGTCGGCAATCTCCCCGTCGAGCTGCTTCCGGTAGGCGGCCTCCAGCACGCGGCCGAACGCCGGCCCGGGGGCGTAGCCCATGGCGATCAGATCGTCACCGGTCACAAGCGGTGCCGGCGCGATCTCGTCGGCGGGAATCGCGGCCGCACGATGTCGCATGGTCTCATACGGCTCGAGGTCGCGGCCCTCGGCGGCAAGGCGGGCATTGAACAGGTGCAGCAGATCACCAAACGCCGGACATTGCATCAGCAGCTTCAGATCCGCGAGCGACACCTTATCCGGCTCGTTCAATGCCTCCCGATGCTCCACCAGCCACACCGTCGTGACGCGTTCGTCATTGCTGCACGTCAGGTCACGACAGATCCGGTCGACCTCGCCCGCCGGATACCGACCGAGCAGCGCGGCCAGGGCACACGGAAAACCGACCCGCTTCGGCAAGCGTTCCAGCATTCCGACCGCGGCGGCGGTCCGCTCGGTCGACCATTGCGGGTCGGGCCACAGGTGATCCATCAGCCCGCACGTGGCCGCGTCGGCGACGGCCCGCGCCCGGCCCCGATGCGTCAGCATCTTCTCGAGTTCCTCACGGATGCGCTCGGCCGAAACGCGGGTGATGTCCGGTGCGTGTTCGGCAATGGCCGCGCCCGTGGCCGGGTGAATCGTGAAATCCAGCTTCGCCGCGAACCGCACCGCCCGCAGCATACGCAGGCTGTCTTCGGCGAACCGCTCGACCGGGTCCCCGATGGCGCGAACGACGCGGCGTTCGAGATCCTCGCGCCCGCCCACGTAGTCAACCGTCTTGTCGGCCACAGGGTCATGAAACATCCCGTTCACGGTGAAGTCGCGCCGCCGGGCGTCCTGCTCCGCCGTGGTGAACACCACGTCCGTCGGGTGGCGGCCGTCGGCATAGTCCAGGTCCGTGCGAAACGTGGCCACCTCCGTCCAGCGTCGCCCCTGCTTGACCAGAACGACCCCGAACTGCTCCCCCACGCACCGCGTGCGCGAGAACAGCGACACCACCCGGTCGGGCTCGGCATCGGTGGCCACGTCGTAGTCGGTCGGCTTGCGCCCCAGCAGCATGTCGCGCACGCAGCCCCCCGCCCACAGCGCCGTGTGCCCCGTCAGCAGGCGGCCCTGCCCGATCATCAGCGCCGCCAGTCTGGATGAGAACACCCCCATACCCGTCGTGTACCCTCAATCGCGCTGCACGCGCAGCAGCGTGATCGCCATCTGGCCGTACTCCAGTCGCGTGTCCAAACCCAGCGTCTCCGACACCACCGCATCATAGGCGACGCGGCTCTCATGCCGCAGCACCATCAGCGCACCCGGATCCACCGCCGCATCGCAACTCAACCGCCGGCACAACGCCCCGACCGGGGCCGTCGGGCCCGCGTTCCGACCGAGCGGATAGGGCGGGTCCACGAGCACCAGACCATACTTCGCCCCTCCGGGCGCTTGCTGGACGTGCAAGCGTAACGCATCTGCGCACACGACGCGGGCCTCGTCGACAACTCCCAACGTATCGAGGTTGCGCTTGAGCGTGGCGAACGCCCGCCGATCCCGCTCGACGAAACAGCAGTGCGCCGCCCCACGCGAGAGGGCCTCGAGCCCCAGTGTTCCGCCGCCCGCGAACAGATCGAGCACCGCGATAGGCGGCAGCGACCCGGGCGCCGCAAGCCGTGCCCCCAGCCGGTCGAACAGCGACACTTTCACGCGATCGAGGATCGGCCGCGTGTCCCGACCGCGCGGTGCCTCAATCGTCCGCCCCCGCCACATGCCCGCGACGATTCGCATGTCGGAGTATAACCACGCGTTGACGCATCGTGCACGCCGGGACTAGAATCGCCGCGAAGGCCAGACCGCATCCGAACAAGGAGGTCCACGGCATGGGATGCACGCTCTGCGAACACTGCACCGGGCTATGTTGTCAGTACATTGCCCTGCCCATCGAAGACCCGGTCACGAAGCGCGACTTCGACGACATGCGCTGGTACCTCATGCACGAAGACATGCTCATCTTCGTCGAGGACGGGGACTGGTACCTGCAAGTCAACCGCCGGTGCAAGAACCTGCTCCCGGACAACCGCTGTGCGGTCTATGAGACCCGCCCGGCAATCTGTCGCGAGTACAAAGCCGAAGACTGCGACTACCACGGCGGCGACTACGATTACGACCACATGTTCAAGACCCCCGAGGCCATCGAGGCCTTCGGGAAAGAGCAACTGCGCAAGAAGGCCGCCCGGCGCAAGAAACGCAAAGGCGGCGCAGCGCAGAACGGGAACGCCAAGAAGAAAGTGAAGCTGCGCCGCGCGGGGTAACCGTCGGCCGCACCTTGGCCGCACCGGTCCGCCGGCGGTGGTGAGAGGACCGAGCATCTCGTGACCAGCCACTCCGAACAGGCGGGCCTCGATGTGGGCCGGTTGTCACCGGCATTCCTCGGCGCCATCCTCGGTGCGGTCGAACCGGTCAACGGAAACGTGGTCGCCGCCCTCGTCGGCGACCGGATGCAGGCGTTGGCCGCGTCGACCCTGAGCGAGGTGGTCCGACGACCCGCCGAGATCTCCCCGCTGCCTTCGCCACCGACCGCCCCTGACTTCGTGTTCGCCTGCACCTTCGCACCCACCGCGATGCGCGACGCGTGCGTGTTGCTCCTCGACGAATCGGCCGCCCGCGCCGTGGTCGACCCGCTGCTGACCGACCATGTGCAGGCCCGCGGCGCCGGCCCTCTCCTCGACGCCGAGCGGGGCGTCCTCGAATACGCCGTCGAGGCGTGGGCCGATGCCCTGGGACAACGCCTCGGCGACGCGGGAGTAGCCCCAGTCATCCGGCAGGTCGATCATGAACCGAAGCGGCAAGGCTCCAGCCCGCCCGGCGCCAAGCTGATCTACCGCCAGTTGGTGATCCCGCCGACCCGCGGCACCCTTGCCGTATCGATCCCCGCCGGACTAGAAATGCGACGACTATCGCGCGTCGCCGGCCTGTCCGACGGCATTGTGACGGACGACGCCTGGCTCACGTCGGTCTGCACGATCCGCGTCGCCCTGTCGCCGATCCGACTCGACAAGGTCGACACCGCATCGCTGCAGCCCGGCGATGCGCTGCTCGTGGGCCGGACTTCACTCGAGCATCTGTCGGCGGAGGCCACGCTCTGCAGCGACAGCGGATGGACCATCGGCCGCGTCCAGATCCGTCACGACTCCGCAGCCACGCTCTCGGTCGAGTTACTGAACGTTGATCCGTGGCCGCAGTCGACCGACGCCCAATCGCCCGTGCTGTACGCGCTCCTTGGCCGCCTCGAGATCACCGGCGAACAACTTCGCAGCCTACGAAACGGAACGGTGCTCGACCTCCAGCAGTCCGCGCCGAACCCGGTGCTGCTACGCTACGGCGGAAACGACTTCGCCCGCGGTGAACTCGTCACCGCACGCAGCGAGATCGGCGTGCGAATCACCGAGCTTCTCGCCGGGAGTCCGACATGATGCTCGCGACGCTCCTGGCCCAGGCCACCGCGCCGGTCGGCAACGCCGCCGATTCGCCCCCCTCCACCGACCTGCTCTTGCTCCTGCGCATGCTGGCCATCCTCGCCGGACTGCTGATCGTCAGCGTCATCCTGCTCAAGGTCGGTCTGCCCTGGCTCATGCGACGCCGTACCGGCGGCAAGGCAGACCTGATCGAGGTGGTCGAGGCCCACCGGCTCGAGCCGCGCAAAATAGTCTATCTCCTGCGCGTCGGGGCGCAGTACTATCTCGTCGGCTCCTGCGACGGCCGACTCACGACACTGGCCGGCGAGCCGCTGGACAACGAGACTATCGCCGAGGCGCTGGCCGACCGCGCCCGGCGGCAACCGGGGCTGGAGCAACAGCCCTCGCAAACCGGATCATCCGACGATGCTGCTCGCCCAAGCCCCTGACCCTGCCGGCACGGTTCCGGCCGACGGAGCGTGGCTCGTCGCCGCGGTGCTGGCCGCCGCTGTGGCGTTGCCCTTCGTGCTCGCGGTGGTCACGTCGTTCCTCAAGCTGGTCGTCGTCGGGCACATCATCCGTTCCGCGCTGGGCACGCCGCACCTGCCGCCCACCTCGGTGATCACCGGCTTGGCAATCGTGCTTTCGATCCACATCATGGCCCCCACCGCTCGGCAGGCCTACACCAACGTGCAGCAGGTCAGAGCGAGCCAAGCGTCCGACGCCCCACTGACGTCCGCGACCCTGGCCGAGTATGCCACCCAGGCCGCCGGACCCGTGCGCGCGTTCCTGGTCCAGCACGCACACGAGAAAGAGATTGCCCTGTTCGGTCAGTTGCGCACGGCCCTGGAGGCCGGCGAGCCGACCACCACCCTGCCCGCCACACAGCCAACCAGCGGCCCGACCGCCCAGGCCGCAGCCGGCGACTGGACCATCCTCGTACCCGCGTTCGTCATCTCCGAGTTGAGCGAGGCGTTCCAGATCGGCTTCATCCTGTTCGTGCCGTTCCTGATCATCGACCTCGTTATCGCCAACGTGCTGATGTCGATGGGCATGTTCATGCTCTCGCCGGTCACGGTCTCGCTGCCGATCAAGCTGCTGCTCTTCGTGCTCGTCGACGGCTGGCACCTGATCACGAAGGGGCTGGTGTTGGGGTACACGTAGCGGCAGGGAACGGGGCGGCCGGGCCGTCCTCGGCCCGGACAGGGAACGGGAAGGGGGCCTTGGGAGGAATCGTATGACGGCTGATGCCTTGTTGACGCTTTGCTATGAGGGTTTGAGTCTGGCCGTGCTGCTTTCGGCGGGGCCGGCGCTGGCTGCGTTTGTTGCGAGCGTCCTCGTGGCCGCGCTTCAGTCAGCTACGCAAATGCAGGACGTGACACTCACGTTCGTGCCCAAGATCGCCGCCGCTCTCACCGCCCTCGCCGTCCTGGGCGCGTGGATGACCACCGAACTGTCCGGCTTCACCACCACGCTGTTCGCGATGCTGCCGCAAGTGGCCCACGCGGGAGGGTAGCCGTCGTCACTCACATCCGCCGGCCAGGGCGGGGAAGATCGAGACCTCGCAGTCACCCTCGATGACCCGCTTGCGGTCAGAAGTGTGCTGCCCGTTGATGAGAATGAGTTGGGCGGCGGCCCCGGGAATCTCCATCGACTCGAGCAGGTCGGTCACCGTGGCGCCGGCCTGCAACTCGACCCGCGCCGACTTGCCGTCGCCGTCGGACGGCAGGTACTTGCGCAGCGTCGCAAAGAGTTTCACTTCGATCGTCACGGCCCGTGTGACCTCCCCGATGCCGTCTTTCCCGTCAGGCGGTGGCGAGCGTTCTGTAGCGGCCGGCGCCTCGCCGGCCGGACAACCTGCGCCGGGGTGCCACGGGCGGCTCGTCCGCCCGTGTTCTGCAGCAAAGGCACTGGCAGACAAGCTGCCAGCGGCACCCGACGCCATCCACGGACGGCGCAGGCTGCCACCGAACCTCGTAATCGAAAACGGCACGCCGGACGAACGACTCAACGCGGCGGACCGGACGGCCCGGGCTTGGCGGGCACGAAATCACGCATGAACGTCGAATGGTGCGGCGACTGCTTGCTCGCGGGCTGGGCGTTCTTGAACCGGTACGCGCGATCCGCTGAATCGCCGCGCAGCAGCGTCGTGTTCAGCAGCGCGTGGGCCACGCCCGTCGCCAGGTACGGCCGCCGGATGTCGAGCGGATGCTCGCGCAGGTACTGCTTCCAGTGACCCATCGCCGTCTGCGTCTGGATGATGCCCTTGATCATCCCCATGTCGTTGAGGTTCGACACGTCACCGGACGGCCCCGTGAGAATCGCCCCGACGATCCGATCCTCCTCCCACACGAGCTTGCGATACGAGCACCGACTCGCATTGGCGATGGTCTGGACTTCGAGGTTGTCGGCGTCCCACCGTCCGAAGCTGGAGCACTGGATGCCGGCCACATCAAGGATGTTCATCAACAGGCTGCCGCGGTACGGCACGCGCCGGCCGGCCATGTTGGCCCCGACCACGCGACCATGATCGACCGCCGTCGGCTGGATCGCGTGAACCGTCCGCTCCCCGTTGAGCAGGTCCGGGCCCTCGGCGCAATCGCCCGCCGCGTACACGTTGCGAACGTTCGTCCGCAGCCGGTCGTCGACCAGCACCGCGCGCCGCGTCTTGATCCCGCTGCCCTCCAGGAAGCCGATGTTCGGCCGGATCCCCGTCGCGAGGATGACCACGTCGGCCTGAAGCTGCACGCCGGTGGTCAGTTCGGCGGTCAGCCGACCGTCGTCCGCCCGAGACACCGACTGGACCGTCGACCCGGTGTAAACGCCGATCTGCTGCGAGCGCAGATGGCCCTCCACCAGCTCGGCCCCCTTCTCATCGAGCATGCGCTGCAACACGTGCCGCTCGAGTTCGACCACGTCCAGCCCGCAGCCCCGCTTGGCCAGGGCGTTGAGCACGATGAAGCCGATGAAGCCCGCGCCGACGAGAACGACACGTGACTCGGGATTCAAGCGCTTCAGCACGCGATCCGTGTCGTCGAGCGTCCAGAGCGTCTCCACGCCGGGCAGGTCCCAGCCGTCGAAGATCGGACGGACGGGTGACGAACCGGTGGCAATGAGCAAGTCGTCGTACTCGACCCGCTGTCCGTCGTGCAGCACAACCGCGCTGGCCTTGGTGTCGACGTACACGGCCCGGCGCCCGAAGAGCGTATCCACGCCGAGCTTGGCGAAGTACTCGGGGTCACCCGTCAGGACCTGCTTCTGCGGAATCTTACCGGTGAGGTAGTACGGCAGCACCATGCGCGAGTAGGCCGGCTCGTCGCAGATGAGCGTGATGCGGCTCGCTCCGTTGTCGATGGAACGGATCGTCTCGACCGCGTTGATGCCGGCCGGCCCGCCCCCAAGGATCACGTGATGCGGGCCCTTCACTCGCCCCTTGGCCGCAGGCTTCGCGACGGCGCGCTTCGGCGCAGACGCCTTCTTGGCGGGAGCCTTCGGCTTCTTCGCCTTGGCCTTCGGTTTCGACGCGGCCTTTTTCTTCGCCGCAGTCTTCTTCGATGCAGCCTTCTTCTTGGGCACGGCTTTCTTCTTCGGCGCAGCCTTCTTGCCGGCCGCCTTCTTCTTCTTCGTAGTCTCGCGTGCCGCAGACCGCTTCTTGGCGACCGACTTCTTCTTGGCCACCTTCTTCTTCGCGGTCTTCTTCACTGCTTTTTTCTTCTTCTTCGCCATGGTTCCTCGTTCTCCCCAGGGCGACGGGATATCAATAGGCCTTCCGTGCTGAACGAACGTCTCTGCCCAGTGGGCTCTGGCCGGAGCGCACCGCGACCCATGGG
>CAYMME010000116.1:0-19169 GCA_964391465.1 uncultured Planctomycetales bacterium | reverse complement strand
GCCGGGGGCGGGGCTGTTCTCGTCGATCTCGCAGACATCCAGCAGGTCGTTGCCGTTGCAGTCGTTGCCGTCCAGTTCCTGGTAGTCCGGGACGCCGTTGTCGTTGCAGTCGGCCGGTGCGAAGTTGTAGCCCCAGGCAATGCTGTCGACTTCGGCTCTCTGGCTCCCGTTGTCCAGCGGGTCTGCGTCGATCCAGATGCGTACGCCGTCGACCTCGGAAAGACCAATGCCTGTACCGTCGTAGCCGGTGAACTCGGCGAGCTTGTTGTTCGTCTCGTCTCCTTCGCCCATCCACAGAGTCACGCTCTTGCTGTCCGTGTCGAGGCCGAGCACGTAGTACCTGAAGGTCGGATCCAGAGCAGCCGCACTGGCACCCACGAACGTCTCCTGCGGGCTGCTGTCGTGCGCGGGGACCTCGATCCCGCTGTGCACGTTGCCGTTGTCCTGATCGCGCATCACCCCTCCGCCGATTCCGAGCGTCGGTGGCTGGCCGTCCTGGATGATGGCCCAGGCGACGGGTCGGTTGCTTCGTTCGAGGACGAGATGCAGTTCCTGCCCTACCTGAGTCGAGGTTACGCGAACGGCCGCTTCGGCGTAGGCCGGACCTGCTGCGGTGCTCCAGACGCGGTCGGGGTCGGCCGCGGGCTTCACGCGGGCGCCCGGTCCTCCCGGGCCACCGCCGAGTTGGAGATGCTTCAGAGCGTCGTTGCTGTCGTGGTCGGAGAGCTCCGCGATCGCGTCGTCCTCCGACTCGGGTGCCGACGTCATTGACCAGGGGTTCTGCGAGAGCGAATTGTGGCCGTGGCCAAGCTCACCGTCGAAATCACTGCCGCTCGGCACCGAGCCGACCTGCCCGTTCTCGTACGCGACGGCGTTGTACTGCACGCCATGCGGCGGCTCGAACTGGATGCCGCCGGTCGGGAGGCTGTCATCGCAGACGACGATGCTGGTGCTGACGGCCACGTCTCCGGTGACTGCGCCGTACAGGTCGGCGGTCAGTGCCGTGTCCGTACCGGCAATGAGGGCAATCGGCGCCTGGATGTAGAACACGCCGATGTATCTCGCGGCCGTCAGATCGTGTTCGGTCGTGGGGGTGTTGTCCATCAGTGCGTAGAGGTCGGGGTCGGGCGTGATTCCGTTGCTCGTATCACTGTCGCTGTCCAGGATGGGGAGGATCGTGTCACGCAGGTGGTCGGCCAGGTCGAAGCCCGGGTCCGTCGGGAAGGGATGGTTGGGATGACGTAGTGCGTGCCACCCCGCATCGCCCAACTCACCGGGCTGTAGGTTCTGGATCTCGTCGACCGGTACCAGGAACCCTGCCATCCAGGACTCGTCAACTTCGTCCTGCGTGGCTCCGGGGTTGTCGGTGGTTCTCGAGAAGCGTCGCTGCGAGGCATCAAAATCCTGCTTGTCGGTCTGGGACATGTTCCCCAACCCGTAGGTCCATCGCCGGTGCTCGTCACTGAGGGGGTCGGTGTTGCCGACCCGAAAGTAGTAGCGTGGATCGCCCTGGCCGTGCTGATTGGCCCGAGCGTTGCTGTAGACACCTGCGTTCGGCTCCTCGTCCCAGCTCGGATGGTTGTTCACTTCGTAGTCATAGGTCTCGGTGCCAGTGTACCGGGCGATGTTGTCCGGCGGTACCGGGCCGTCATACGTACCGTTTCGATTGAGGTCTTCAATGTTGATACCTACGAACCAGAGCGTTTGCCAGAACTCGCTCTCGGCGATCCGGCCATCCCAAAGGCGGCCATTGGACGCCATTTCGAACTGCTGGGCGTAATTGAGGGGGTCGGGGTTCCTCGGATCGTACGCGCTGTACATGTGGTAGACGTTGTCACCGAACGGCGAGTCCAGGTCCGGGGTTTGGGGGTCCGTCATGGGCGTGCCCGATGTGGTCAGTCGCGCACCGTGCCATGTTCCGCCGATGTTGTTGAACGGAACGTCCGGGGTTCCCGGGTTCGAATCATCATCGTATATGCGGCCGGCGTAGATCCCGCCCCCCGACGCGAGGTCCAGGTCGTCACCCGTGTAGGGTAGACCATCGCCGCCGACGTACATGCCGGCGAAGCTGTTCGGTCCGGTGCCGCGCACGCCCAACGGGTTCGCGAAATGGTGGTTCACGTAGGGGCGCTGAGCGACGGCTCTCTCGGAGCCGAAGAGGCCCACGGCCAACACCGGCGACAGCCACGCTGCGCCCCACCGCAACATCCGCACCTGGGCGAATCGGCAACAACGCATGACAGACCTCCTCCCACGAGAGACTTGTAGTCCGGACTCCGCTCACGCCGAGCCATGACGGCGGTTGAGGTGGTGCTTCCGTTCCCCGCCGCCCGCCGGAGCCCGCACGGACAGATGTAGTGTATACGTATGGGGGCCTTGATCGCAAGTGAGGCACGACAGCGGATCCGCACGATTGACACGGCAGCATTCATCCGGATAATGGTGCTTCGATCCCGGGGACTGCTCCTGCCGACAGGATGGGTGAATCATCAGGCTCTACGATCGTAATTTTGCGCTGGCCTTTGCCAGCAACGTCACCTTCGTGATGGCCAACACGATGCTCGTGCACTTTGCGCGCTGGGTGGCGTTCCTGGGCGGCGACGAGCGCGACATCGGCTGGATCATGAGCACGGGAGCGGTTTCGGCCGTGCTGATGCGGCCCTGGGTCGGCGGGTGGATCGACCGGCTGGGCCCGCGACGGACCTGGGCGTTCGGGTCGTTGCTGTTTTCGACGACGATGGTGGCCTATCTGTTCGTGGACACCCTCGGCCCGCTGGTGTACGCGCTGCGAGTCCTCAACATGCTGGCCGCCGCCCTCGTCTTCACGAGCATGCTGACCTACCTGTCGCACACCGCGCCGCCGAGCCGGCTGGTCGAGGCCATCGGGTCGCTGGGGGCGGCCGGGTTCGTGGGCATGATCATGGGGCCGCTCCTTGGTGATGTCTTTCTGAGCGGCGTGGATCGCACGTACGGGAGCTTCGTTGTGCTGTTCGGTGTCGGGGCGGCTCTCGTGCTTGCGGGGCTGGTCGGGGTCGCGTTTCTAAGACCGGCCCCGCCGCATCCGGAGGCGAGGCGGACCGCGTTCATCCCCGCCGTACGAAAGCACTGGCCCGGGATGGTCTTGCTGATCTCGATCTCCTTCGGCGTCTGCATGGCGGTGCCGTTCGGGTTCCTGGCCAAGTTCATCGACGAGGCTGCTCTCAAGCCGATTGCCATCGGCAAAATCAGCATTGGGGCGGTCGGCGTGTACTTCGTTCTGTACGCCGTGTGCGGGATCGCATTGCGCGTCGTCTTCCGGAAGCTGCCCGCGCGCATCGGCCGCCGCCGACAGCTCGTGATCGGCATGAGCTTCATGTCCGTCGGGATGCTGAGCTTCCTGCTCGTGGATCGCACGTGGCTGCTGGTGGTCCCCGCGCTGCTGTGCGGCACCGCGCATTCGCTGGCGTTCCACACGATGACCGCGCTGGTGATGCAGTCCTTCCCGGATCACCTGCGGGGAATGGGCTCGGCCCTCGCCTTGATGGCTCTGGACGGAGGCATGGTCGGTGGGGGGCCGGTGCTGGGAGAGATCGCGTTCCACATGGGCTATGACGCGATGTTCGTCTGCATTGCCCTGTTCACGGCCGGAGCGATCGCCGCGTTCTGGCTTGCGAGCCTGCCCGTCTGGCGAAAAGCCGCGGAACAGCGCGCCACGCTCTGTCCTCCCGTCGGCTCGTGACCGGCGCCTCGTGGGATGGGCGGCACACGTCCGAGCCCCAAGCCCAAGCGCGGGGTCCGACCATCGACTGGCCACGGTCCGCGCCTGCGTGGACCCACTCGCTCGCGCTCGGGGCTCGGATTGGCGGCACCCCGATGCGTTGTGCGTACCGGCCCGTTTTCCCCATTGGACCGCCAACGTTTCCGCCGATATATTCGGGAACCATGAGTGACACGGCAGCGACGGAACCCGACGTGCAGGAATCTGCTGAACCGGTTGAGGAGGGAGCGGCGCCCGACGCGTCTGCCGACGAATCGCCGGAGGAGCTCGACCAAGCGATCGAGGGGACGCCCGAGGAGGACGACAACGGCGAAGCCCTGGCGTTGTCGGATGAAGCGGTGGAGGACGCGGATGAATCGAGCATCTCCGCCGTGTCGGTGGTCGAGGCGATTCTTTTCGCCAGTGACGCACCGCTCCCGGCCCCGAAGATCGCCCGCGTCGTCGGGACCGGCGGGGCCCGCGACGTTCGCAAGCACATCGAGGCCCTGAACGCACGATACGTCGAGCAGGGTGCCGCGTACCGCGTCGACGAGGTGGCGGGCGGCTTCCGGATGCTGACGCTGCCGGACTTCCACCCGTGGCTGAGCAAGCTGCGCCAGACGCGGGCCATGACCAAGCTGTCCAAGGCTGCCCTGGAGACGCTGGCGATCGTGGCCTACAAGCAGCCGTGCCTGCGGGCGGATATCGAGGCCGTTCGCGGCGTGGCCGCGGGCGAGGTCCTGAACCGCCTGCGCGAGATGGGGCTCGTCAAGATTGTCGGCCGGGCCGAAGAGGTCGGCCGGCCCATGCTATACGGAACGACTCGCAAGTTTCTCGAGGTCTTCGGCCTGCAGCGGATCGAAGAGCTGCCCGCGGTCGAAGGGCTCCAGCCGCCCGCGTGATTCGCATCCATGGGTGCATACGTACGTCTCCTTCGTCCTCCCCAGTGGATCAAGAACGTCTTCGTCTTTGCCGGCGTCGCGTTCGGCAACAAGCTCTTCGACGCCGACGGCATCCTCTGGGAGTCGGTGCTGCCGGCGTCGCTTGTGTTCATCGCGTTCTGCGCCGCCTCGTCGTTCGCGTACATCCTGAACGACATTGCCGACTGCGAGCGGGACCGCCTCCACCCGGCCAAGCGGAACCGCCCGATCGCCAGCGGCGAGGTCGGCATCGCCGAGGCGATGGGCCTGGCCGGAGTGTTGTTTGCGGCCGTTGCGTTGCTCGTCGTGTTCGGGCTCGGGAAGCGACCCGGGTGTGGCGTCATCATCGCAATGTACCTGGGCATGAACCTGATCTACACGTTCGCCGCCAAGCGGGCGCTGATCCTGGACGTGATCGTGATCGCCCTGGGCTTCGTTCTGCGGGCCTACGCCGGGGCCGAGGCCGTGGCAGTCACGGTTTCGCCCTGGCTGATCGTCTGCACCTTCACACTGTGTTTGTTCCTCGGCTTCGGCAAGCGCCGGTGCGAGGTGGCCGTCATCAACGATGACGACGCCGCCGTAAAACACCGGGCGACGCTGGCCGGCTACACGCCCGAGCTGCTGAACAACTGCCTCACCATCTCGGCCGGACTGGCCATCGTCACCTTCCTGCTCTACACCGTCGAGCCGATTCCCCCCGCGCCGTTCGACAAGCAGAAGCTCATGTACACGCTGCCACTGGTGGTGTACGGCATCTTCCGGTACGCGATGCTGATTGGTTCCGGGCGCATTACCGGTCCGACCGACGTCTTCATTCGCGACCGCCCGTTTCTGCTGACGGTCATACTGTGGGTCCTGGCCGCGCAGGCAATCGTGATCGCCACGCGCGGCGATATGCCCGCGCCGTGACGCGTGAGTGTCACGCGTCGTCGTGGCACGTGGGGAGCAGATTTGATAGCATTCGAGTGTATGGCGGCTGGTGGCGACAGGTTTGCACGCAGTATTGACCGGCAGATCGCGCTGAACAGAGCCCGCACACCCACCGAGCGGTTCCTCGCCCTGTGTGACCTGCTCGACGCGGCTCGTGCGATGGCCCCCCGCGGGCCCGAAGCCCGCGAGCGGCGCCTTCGCGCGTTGGCCGCTCGCCAGCGGGATCGGGAGCAATGTCGTGCCCAGCTCAGACGACTCCGTGCCGTCCACCGGCCCGATGATCCAGCAGGCGTTTGAGGCGCTCGTGTCCACCCTCAACGAGCGTGGTGTGCGCTACGCCATCATCGGCGGGATGGCAATCATCCAACACACCCGTGTGCGGACGACAGACGTCATTGATGCGCTGTTGGCGGTACCCCAGGTCGCACTGCCCGGGCTATTCGAGGCGCTGCGGCAGCGCGGTTTTACCGTCGACGTACAGCAGAACATCCGGGAGTTGCGTAACGACGGGGTCACCTCGATTCGCTTCGCGGACGTGATCGTCGATTTGATGCAGCCGATGATCCCTGCCTACGCGCACGTCCTGGATCGTGCGATCAGCACGGACATCCTCGGACATCCGGTTCGTATCAGTTCGGCGGAAGGCTTGGTCGTCATGAAGCTGATCGCCATGCGCTCGCAAGATGAGGGTGATATTCAGGATCTCCTGGGCGCGTACGGCGGCGAGCTGGACTTCGATTTCATCCGTTCCGAGTTGGAGACCTTCACCGAGCCGGACGATTCTCGTCGGGCCAAGCTTGCTACGTGGATCCGCCAGGCGACGGCGCACGGGTGAATCGGCGTTGTCGGCGGAGCGGCGGTCCGATCGCAGTGGCCTCGCGGTGCCCGACCTTGGACTCCGAGATTGCCACGGCCACAGGGCCTGGATAGAATCCTGTCGATGTCGACGCAGCCTTTCGAGACAGCAGAGGGGGAGGAGTTCCTCGGCGTTCGCCAGTTGTCGGTGTTCCTCGAGAACCGGCTCGGTCAGTTGCACCGCCTCACTCGCATCTTCGAGCGCACTGACGTCCGGATTCTGGCCCTGTCCGTGGTCAACTCGGTCGACTGTGCGATCATCCGTCTGCTCGTCGACGACCCCGACGAGGCCCGCCGGCTGCTGCGCGACGCGGGTTTCGCCCTGACCGAATCGGAGTTGCTCGTCGTGCTTCTGCCGGAGGGGAAGCGGGCGATCCTCACCGTCTGCTCAGCCCTCGTGGCGGCCGAGGTCAACATCCTCTACATGTACCCGTTGCTGCCGCATCCTGACGGTCAGCCGGCCCTGGCCATCAAGACAGACGACCTGCAGATGGCCGCCGATTTGTTGCGTTCCAAGCGCTTCGTCGTGCTGGACCAGTCGGATCTGCACGACGGCGGGCCGCCAGCCTACTGATCTACGCCATCACACGCTGCGTCCGCCGCCACTCCGCAATCCGAACCGCGCAATTCTGCGGGCCCGCTCGCTTGCGATCGGGGCTCGGATGAGGAGTCATGGGTCCGGCGGGGTTGCGTTCACGCGTCGTCGATGCGGCGCTGGTGGAGAAGCCGGCCGATCTCCGACTCTTGCTGTTGTGTCTTGCGCTGCTGCTCGCGGCGGCGTTCGGTCAGCCAGTTGTCGCGATGGCGCTCCTGAAGCTTCACGCGCGTCGAGGCCTCGGTCAGTTCGGTCCGGCGTTGGTGCAGCCGATCGTTTGCGGTCCGCAGCGCCGCCTCGCGTCCGCGCAGTGCGGCCTCCAATCCCGCCATCTGCTGCCGCAGACCCACGACGTACTCATGGTGCCGCTGGATCTCTGCCGAGCGGATCCCACGCTCGATCGCACTGGTGGTTTCTGCCTCGGCTTTGCCCAGCCGTTGTTCGCCGTCGACAAGCCGATTGCGGGCCGCAACAACTTGCTCCTGTGCCGCTTGCACGTCCGCCAAGACTTCCGCCACCGCGCCCTGGCGCTGTTCCCGCTCAGCGAACAGTTGATCCAATACGGCCTGCAGCGGATAGGGCGGAATACGCTTGGGCATGACGTAGCCTTCAGCCGTCAGCTTTCAGCTATCAGCGTGTGATGCTCCAATCGCCGCCGTTGCTGACGGCTGAAAGCTGATAGCTGACAGCTACTGATCAAACAACCCCTCCAGGCGGCGTACGGTGTCGTCGAACGCAGCCGACTCGTCGAGGGCCTGCCGGCAGAACCGGTCGATCTCGTCGATCTTGCCGATGGCGTAGTCGAGCTTGGGATCGCTTCCGCTACGATAGGCACCCAACGCGATGAGGTCGCGTTTGGCCTCGTATGTCGCCAGCACCTCGACCAGCTTGCGGCTGGCGGTCAGATGCGAAGTCGTCACGAGCTGGTCCATCAGGCGCGAGACCGACGGGAAGAGCAGGTCGACGGCCGGATAGCGTCCGCGGGCTGCGACCTGCCGCGACAGGACGATGTGGCCGTCGAGCAGGCTGAGTACCTCGTCGGCCACCGGCTCGCTCATGTCGTCCCCTTCGACGAGCACGGTGTAGAAGCCCGTGATCGTTCCGTGCTCGTCGTTGCCTGCCCGCTCGATGAATCGCGGCAGCGCCGAGAACACCGACGGCGGGTAGCCCTGGCGCGACGGCGGTTCCCCTGCGGCCAGGCCGACCTCGCGCATCGCCCGGGCGAACCGTGTGACCGAATCCATCATGAACACGACGCGCAACCCTTCTTCGCGGAAGGACTCGGCCACGGTTGCGGCCACGTAGCCGGCCTTGATGCGCAGCAGCGGCGTTTGATCGCTGGTCGAGACCACGACGACCGACCGCGACAGCCCTTCGGCCGTGAGGTTGTCCTCGATGAACTCGCGCACCTCCCGGCCGCGTTCGCCGATCAGGGCAATGACTACCGCGTCGGCCTCGACGTTTCGCGCGATCATTCCCAGCAGCGTGCTCTTGCCCACACCCGAGGCTGAGAAGATGCCCAGCCGTTGGCCTTCACCCACAGTGAGGGTGGCATCGATGATTCGCACGCCAGTGTGGAGCGGCTCCCGCTCCCGGATCCGCCGCCGCGTCAGGGGTGCGGGCGGCTCTGCCTCAACCGCGCGCAGGTTCGCGCCGTCGATGGGTTCACCGCCGTCGATCGGTTCTCCGAGCGCACCGAGCACACGGCCCTGCAACTGCCGACCGACCGGAATCTGTAATGCACGCCCCGTCGGAACGATTTCGCTATCGGGACTGATCCCGCGAATGTCGCCGAGCGGCATCAGCAGCACGTCCTGTCCGTCGAAACCGACCGCCTCCGCCGCAACCGGCGTGTCGCAATGCGGGGAGCGGATCTCGCACAGTTCACCGACGCGCACGCCCATCACCTGTCCTCGGGCGATCACGCCGGTAACGGAGGTGAGCTTGCCCGTGACGGCATGGGGGTCCGTTCGGCGGACCGCGGTGGCCAGTCGGCGCAGGCGTGCTCTTGTTGCGTCCGACCTGCTCATGATGCACTCGGCTCCGGGGGCCGGTCCGTTGGGGGCGATGCGTGCGCCGTGCGCATCGCCCGGCGCAGCGACTCGAGCGTGGCGTCAATCGTGCCGGCAGCGGTCTCCACGCGGCACCCGGAGCGCGGAACGGACTCGTCCGCCTCGAGTTCGAGCTGTGCGCCGTCCGCGAGGAGATCAACGAGTTCGGTTTCGTGTTTGGTCAGTTGCTCCAGATCATGCGGGTGGACGTGCACTACGATTAACGGCTGGCCCCGCAACTTGATCAGGGCGGCGGCGACGAGTTCTGCAACCACCGCCGGGTTGACATCCAGTTCGCGATGCAGGATGCGCTGAGCGACGGACGTCGCCAGATCGATCAGCTCCCGCTCGGTATCACGGCACAGCTCCGACCGCGTCTCATCGAGCAGCGCGATGAGTCTCGCCACTTCGTCGCCGGCGAGTCTGTGGGCTGACGCAGCGGCCTCGCGCCTGATTCGATCCGCCTCCCGGCTCGCATCGGTCAGCACCGCGTCCGCCTCGCGCTTCGCGTCGACGAGCAACCGGTCCGCCTCCTGACCGGCCTCGAATACCGCACCGCAGACCAGTCGGCCCGCCGCCCGGACCGAACCGTCCAACTCCGCGGCCCGCACATGACGCGCTTGCGGGACCGGGGCGGTCGAAGTTTCGTCGGCGGGCTGGGTCATGCTCTTTCCTCCGGGATCAGCCAATGAGCTTTCTCCACGTCGCCTCCGCCAGGCGCCAGTGCGGCTCGGCATCAGCTCGTCTGCGCGTCACGTCATTGTATACCGCAGGCGGCCAGGCTTGTCGCACATGCCCGCGCTGGTTGGCCGGGAACCCGGCGATCAGTGACGCCGCCGCCTCCAGGCCGATTTCGCGCGGCACGGTTCGGGGGCCGTCGGCCTCAGCCCGCGAAAGTACAGCGTGGAGCCGGGCCTTGACGAGCTCGCGCCGAGGCTGCGGTTCCGGCGGGTCGTTCAGGAAGGTCGTTGCCCGCGCGGAGGCCGCTTCGCCAAGGCCCGAGAGCAGGCGCACGCGTCGTTCGGGCGTCAACCCGGCGGCGAGCAGAGCGATGTGCACTAGGCCGGCGTCCTCAATCAGACGGTTCAAACGAGGTTCGTCGGCACAGGCCAGCGCGCGGACGAGCCGGGGCATTCCGGCATCGGTATCGAGCCAAGCCCGCCAGCCGGCGACCATCCGCCGTCGCATCGAGTGGTTCGGTCCGTCGAAGTCGTCGGAATTCGGGACGAAAGCCTTGATCGCCGACGCTGCGTAGGGGGGCAGCACTTCAAGTTGATCGGCCAGGTCGGCCTCGAGAGCGTTGGCGAGCATCGCACGGGCCGACTCCTCATTGTCGCGAACCTGATGACTTGTTGAATGGCCCCCTCGCTTGCGCTCGGGGCTCGGATTGGGGTCGGCGTGGAGTGTGCGCTGGTGCAGCTCGCGCATGGCTTCGCGGGCTTGCGCCCGCGTTGTCATCTCGGGACCGACCGCTCCCCCGCGGTCACGGCTCGCATTTGCGTTTGCCGACATCGCGCGGCTTTCCCCGTCTCGGTCAGGTAATGAGCGGTCCGCGACGGCGCAAGCTCAGCACGGCGACGGCCGCGGCCAGCGTGCCCACAACCGCCAGGAACACCAACGACATCGCGCGCTCCGAAGGGCGGCGGGCGGCGCTTGCGAGACGGGCTTCGCGATCGGGGGTCGGCGAGGCCGTCGCTTGCGTGAATGAATACACTACGGTCACGGCTTCCGGCCGCAGGTCTTCGACCGCCGCGCTGACCAGACGCTTCACCTCGTTCTCGGCGATGGGGACCGAAGCCCGGTCGCCCGTCGGCTCCGTGGTGGCCGACGGCGGCAAGGCACAGATGACCAACACCGACGCGGTTGGCGAATCCGGTTTACGGGCGGGCAACGCGAGATCGTCATCGGTCGGAAGCATCACGTGCACGCGGGCTTGGACGACGCCGTCGATCCTCTCGAGCGTCTCGGAGAGCGTCTCGCCCAGGCCGGCCATCAGCCGCGCCCGCTCCGCCGTCGGCGAAGGCACCAGCGCCCGGTGATCGAACCGGGCGGCCAGCCCCGTGTCCGTACGCTCGGGCAGGTCGTAGCGCACCAGCACCTCGCGTGCGTGCACCTCTTCGGCCGGAGACACGAGCACGCGATAGCGCTCCCGGGCTCGCTGGTCGCTTTCGGATCGGGCGGAGGTCACATCATGTTGGTGGAGTTGAACGAGCAGCCGATTGACCTGTCGTTCGTTCAGGGCGGTCGCAACTTCGACGGCATCATCGCAACCCACGACGACGAGACAGCAGCAAGCGGCAAGAAGAATCGAGGCCGGGCCGCGCGGCACTGACGACGCTCCGCAGTCGCGGGCGCTCGGGCTCGTGCGTTGCTCCGACAAGGGCTCACTCTCTCGGCGGCGGCGTCCGGCGAAGGTTGTTCATGATCTGCGAGAGGATCGGGTCGTCCGCGATCTGGTCGGCCACGTGGCGAACGACCTCCTTGCGGAGCCCTTCGGACACCAAGCCCTCGAGGAGACGCTCAACGAGGGTCTCGCAGGCGCGATAGTCGTCCACCCCGGCCGCGGCGGCCTCGGCGAGGATCGTGCGCACCTCGTGGGCCAGCGGGGTGACGCCGGCGACCTCTTCGGCTCGGCCGGCGGGCGACACCGCCTCGGGTCCGGACGGCCCAAGCACCGCATCCGGACGCTCCGGAGGTTCCGGCGGCCCCGGACCGGGGCCCTCGACCCGACCATTCATCAGGTACGTCCTCTCTCGCCAAGCCTACGTAACTTCTGCAACAGGGTCATGTTACGACGCACCTCGCAATGTGTCAACTTCGCGGACCCAACTCGTACGGCAGGGTACATGACACCGGCGGCGAGCACCATGTCCGTTCTCGCCGCGGACATGCTCGCCCGGAGCCGAGCACGCCCCCCGCTGCGCCACGGACGGCCGCCGGACCGCGCCACGTTTGATAACGGGACAACCCCATGCCCGGCGACCGCCAAAACGGCATTGCGCCCGCGCCGTTTGGACCTCAGGCAGGATTCCGTCGCGTCCGTTCGGATTATCGGGAGGGCGTCGGCTCCTGTTGCATGGGGTGCCGTCAGGGCATGCGTTTTCCAGTACTACCCGATGCGAGCGGGAGCCAAAGCCGGCACTCGGCGTGGTCGATACACAGACAGGAAAGAAGCGCACAGTGTTGCCCCAATCGGGCGACGTGTTCGCACCGCCGGCCGGTTCGGCCGCGGTGCAATCCGGAGGGGAAAGATTGGCCCGGCGAAACGTGTTCCATGCCGGCGCCGTTGCGCTGCACGACGCCCGGCACGGAATCCTGTCCAATCAGTTCGGCGCCGGTCAGCCGGTGCTCGCGATTGAGGTGGTCTTCGGGATCACGATCCTCACCGACCTGGTCTGGTCGGCGCGGGCGGCCCTCGTCGCGCTGTTCGTGACCCTTCTCGCAATCACCGTGTTAAGCAAGGTGATTCGCTGGCGGCGCAATCGGTACGCCGAGAAGCTCCTGAGCGCGGCGCTGCCTCGGGCGGACGGCGAAGAGCCGACGGCGTGCTTCGGCGACCCGGCCGATCTCGTGCAGCTTCTCCCCGTGCGGCGCGATCTGCCCGAGCCGGTGGTCGCGATCAAGGGCTTTCTGAAGTTGCGCGGGTGGCGCATCGTGGCCTGGCTGGTGCTGATGTTCGTCTCGAGCGTCTACGTCGCGCTGTGCCAGCCCATCGGCAGCTACTGGCTGAGCAACGCCGTCTCGGCCTCGCTGGTTCTGGCAATGATCCCGGTTGCCGCCGCGCGGATCAGCCCGACCTACTTCCGCGTCGTGCCCGGGCGCCTCGACATCCTGAGCTATCGCTTCTTCTCCACGAAGCCGAAGGCGGTCGAGAAGATCCCACTGCGTGACGCCAAGGTCACCGCCCGCTTCGACCGGAGCCGCTTGTCCATCTCACAGCCCGACGAGTCCACGAAGACGATCGACATGGAGGGCATCCTCGACCACCATCGCTTCGTCCGCGCCGTCCTCTGCGCCGCAACCTGCAACCGCCCCACACCACCGGTTCCCGACGACACCCTGTACGGGTAGGCACGCCATCACTTGCGTCGATTGCGTCCGCCCTCTGACGGGTGCGGTGCGGATCGACTTCATTGTCGCGATGGGATGACTCTGCGCTACTTCGTGCCCGTCTTCAGGCCGCCGAAGCGGCGCTCCCGGTGGGCGTATTCCTTGATGGCGGCGTAGAGGTTCTCTTCGTGGAAGTCAGGCCAGAAGACGTCGGTCACGTAGATCTCGGCGTAGGAGACCTGCCAGAGGAGGAAGTTGGAGAGGCGTCGTTCGTTGGCGGTGCGGATGAGCAGGTCGGGGTCGGCCATCCCGGCCGTGTAGAGTGAGTCGGAGACCGTCTGCTCATCGATCTGCTCAGGGCGGAGCGTGCCGTCCGCGACCTGCCGGGCGATGTTACGTACGCCGTCGACGATTTCGGCCCGCGAGCCGTAGTTCAGGGCCAGGCCGAGCGTCAGACCCGTGTTGTCGGCGCTCATCGTCGCGGTCGTATCGAGTTCGCTGAGCACCGCGTCGGGCAACCCCTCGCGCCGGCCGACCTGCACCAGACGCACGTTGTTGTCCATTAGCTCGTCGCGCTCCTTGACGAGGTAGTGCGCGTAGAGGGCCATGAGGCAGTCGACCTCGTCCTTCGGGCGTTTCCAGTTCTCGAGCGAGAAGCTGTAGAGCGTCAGATACGAGATGGACAGCCGGGCGCAGGCGGTGACGATCTCACGGACGTTCTCGGCCCCGTTTCGGTGCCCCTCGATTCGCGGCTGGCCGCGCCGATTGGCCCACCGGCCGTTGCCGTCCATGATGATCGCAATGTGCCGCGGGAGTTGCTCGGGCTCGAGCCCCAGGCACTCGCGCGGATCAAGCGGCGGCTCTTTCATGCTTTCGTGCTTCGGAACAAGGTCTGCGATCGCTCCGGCCCGACCGAAACGATGGCGACCGTTACCCCAACCGCCGCTTCGAGCCGGTCGAGGTAGGCCCTGGCCTGCGGGGGCAGATCGCTCGCGCTCTTGCAGCCGGTCAGGTCTCCGTCCCACCCGGGCAGCATCTCGACTTCCGGCTCAACGCGATTGAGCACGTCGGCGTCGGCGGGGAACGACTCGAGTTTGCGTCCGTCGCAGCGGTACCCGGTCACGATGCCCACTTCCTTGAAGCTTCCGAGCGTATCGAGGTGCATCACGGCGATCATGTTGATGCCGCCGACCTGCGACGTGTATCGAGCGGCCACCGCATCGAACCAGCCGCAGCGCCGGGGCCGGCCGGTGGTGGTGCCGTACTCGTGGCCGCGTTCGCGGATCAGATTGCCGTATTCGTTGTCCAGCTCGGAGGGGAACGGTCCGCCACCCACGCGCGTCGTGTAGGCCTTGGTGACGCCGACGTAGGTGGAGACGGTCGAGGCCGGCAGCCCCGCTCCGACGGCCACGCCGGCCGGGCTCGCCGAGCTGCTGCTGACGAAGGGATAGGTGCCGTGGTCGATGTCCAGCAGCGTGCCGTGGGCTCCCTCGAACAGCAGTCGCTTGCCTTTCGCGATTGCGCTGCGCAGCACATGGCCCGCGTCGCAAATGAACGGCTTGATGACCTCGGCCTGAGCGGCCAGCTCGTCGCACAGCGCGTCGGCGGAAAGCGGTTCGGTGTCGCCGTAGACGGCTCCGAACAGCTTGTTCTTCAGCTCGACGATCGTCTTCATCCGCTTCCGCAAGCGGTCGATGTCGAGCAGATCGCAGACGCGCACCGCCGTCGACCGCTGCATTTTGTCGGAGTAGCACGGGCCGATCCCCCGCGCCGTCGTGCCGATCCGCTGGCCGTCGGGCAACGCGGCCTCGGACAGGTTGTCCTGCTTCTTGTGGTAGGGCAGCACGACATGGGCGCGGTTGCTGATACGCAGGTTGTCTTCGACTTTCACGCCGCGCTCGCGGAGCCCGGTGAGCTCCTCGATGAACACGCCGGGGTCGAGCACCACACCCGATCCAATCACCGCCGTCACGGTGGGGTGCAGAATGCCGCACGGGATCAGATGCATCGCGAACCGGTCCTCGCCGATCTTGACCGTGTGGCCGGCGTTGGCGCCGCCGTTGTAACGCACGACGGCGTCATAGTGATCGGTGAACAGATCGACGATCTTACCCTTGCCTTCGTCGCCCCAGTGCAGGCCGACGACGCACGCATGCCCCAGCTTGTTGAAATCGATTTCAGTACTCATGGCTTACGGCAATCCTGCAGAACGCGCACTCACACCGACAAAAACGGTGCACATGCAGCCCACCCCCTTGGCTGAACCGCCGCATACGCTAGGAATTGGCACGCGCCCTGTCAAGGATCGCACGCCCGGCCTCCCGACGCGAGCATGTACTGAAGTTTGGTGCTCGGCGACGGCGTTGGCGCGGACGCGGGAGCGGGCTATGCTGCTTCCTCCACGGGCGAGCCGGTAGGAATCTCAATCAGAGCAAAGGAAAGGAAACGTTGTGGACGCGAAAGCACTTCTCTTGACCGAGCTTCAGTCGGGACAGTGGGCGATCGAGCAGTTCGTTGCGGATTTCGTCGAGAGTGACTGGCACGCGCCGCTGCTGGAAGGTGGGCAGACGGCCCTCTGGATCATCGGTCACATTGCCACCGCGGAAGACTGGCTGGTCGCGAAGGCCACGGGCGGCGAGATGCAGATCTCGCCCGAGATTCATGCCGCGTTCAAGGCCGGCCCGCCCCCCTCCACGAAGCCGGACGCTTACCCGTCGAAGTCGGCGGTGCTCGACCTGCTCAAGACGCAGCGCGAGCGAACGCAGACCGCACTCGCGGCCGCGGACGCCGCGACCTGGGACAATCCGGCTCCGGAGGGTGTCCCGCCCGTGGCCAAGGACATCGGTGGCGTGTGGGGGCTGGTCGCCACCCACCCGTTCTGGCATGTGGGTCAGCTCACGACCATCCGGCGCATGCTCGGGAAGCCGGCGTTGCTGACGTGACCGCCGCTACTTCTCGTGCTCGGTCGTGCTTCGACTACCGGCCCTGTCGATGATCTTCTTGGCGGCGCTGCCTGACCGCACGCCGAAGAAGTTGTCGTGCTCGTTGCACGTTTTGTTCCGGTCCTGCACCTTGTTGTTGTAGTTCATCGGCCGAGGGACTTCGTACACGACGTTGCCGGTCACTTCGATGAAACCGCTGCCTTCGTCGAGGTAGATTCCGCCGGGCATTCCGGGGTTATCGTGAATGTGGTTGGCCCGAATGACCGTCCCCGGCTGGTTGCCCAGCGTGTAGATCCCGCCGCCGTCCTGGAGTTCGGCCATCACGTGATGGATGTGGTTGAACGCAATCCGGTTGTTCTTCGCGGGCGTCGGCGTGTCGTAGCGGAAGGGCTGCTCGTAGTGCGCGGCGCCGCCGCCGGCGTCCTGCTCACCCCAGCCCCATCCGATGGATATGCCCGAGTAGGGCAGGTGCGAGATTTCGTTGTGCTCGATGACGGTCCCCTCCGTGTAGCCGGCGAATACGCCGACTCCACCCTTGTACTCGATCGCAACGTGGTGAATGTGGTTGTCGATCACGCGGTTGTCCTTGACGATCAGACGCGGGTCTTCGGGGTGGTGGTCATCCTTGAGCACGGCCCCGATCTGGATCGCCGAACCGGAGATGTCGTGGAACGTGCATCCGACGATCGCATTGTCCTGCGCGCCATAATCCAGATCGATTCCGGCCCCGCCGAGTTTCGTGAACGTGCACCGCTCGAATCGCACGGACCTCACCGCTCGGCACACGATGTTGGCCGGGTTCTTCGTGTGTTCGTTGTGCACGATGGTGAGGCCGAACTTGCGTTTCAGGTGGTTGTCCGGCTCCAGAACGAAGTTGGCCTGCACGCCGACGAGACCGGTCTTGTTGGGCTGAAGCCAACTGCCGTGGGCGAACGTGATCCCCTCGAACCGGATATCGTGTACGGGCTCGTCCGGTGTGCCGCATAGGGCCACGAGCGTCTCGACGGCCGGGGCGATGACCTTCGCCGACTTCATGTCGTCGCCCGAGCGGGGCATGTAGTGAACGACACCGGCCCGGCGGTCGAGATACCATTCGCCCGGCTCGTCGAGGAGTTCAAGGGCATTCTCCATGTACGCAGGAAGCTCGACGCGGACTCCCTCCTTCGTGCGCGCGTGCTCGAAATACGGCTTCTGCATCTCGATGAACGCACCGGCGTCGCGGCGCCGAATACTCTTGACCTTGCATCGCGTCAGCGTCCACACCACCGGATAGCAGAACTCGATCTCGCCCGGGTTGGCCCAGTCGGCGAGCTTGCCCTGCGTGGTCAGGTAGCCATCGTTACCCTGCAGCTTCAATCCGTCCGGGATCGGCCCGCGAGCCCGTGCCGCCCGGCGACCGTCCACGTAGAGCTGGCGGAAGTCGGGAACGTCGGTCCGGGCGGTCCATCGCCCCGCGGTTCCGGGTTGCCATCCCGTGATTGCCTTCCCACCGCTGACGATGGGTGTCTCGCCGGGTGCGCCCCGGTAGATCACGCGACGACCGTTGCGCCCCGAATCGCGATGGTCGAACGATAGCGTCTCGTGCAGCACGTGCGTCCCGTCGCGAAGCACGACCACGATGTCTCCACTCATGTCCGCGGCACGCGCCCGCACTACGTCCCGCGCCTTGGCGATGGTCTGGAAGGGTCGCGCCTCCGAGCCCGGGTTGGCATCCGAACCGTTCGGGGCGACGTAGAGCACGGCCGGTTTCGTTGTGTCCCGAGTGTCGCTCGAATCGGCCGCATTGGCGCGATCCCCGCGTTCGAGAAGGGCGGGCGCGGTGATCACCAGCGTCATGACCACGAGGTTCGTTACCCACGGCGAGATCGTCATCTCTGCAACCTCCGTATCCAGGTTCCGCGCGCCGCAGGATATCGCGCAGCGCAGCCTGTTACCAACGCTAGCGTCGGCCCGCGTCGCACAGACGTAGGGATTGCGGTAAACTGACGCGGCACGGCGTAGGTGAATCGAGCAGTTGGCTTTCGCGAGGGATTCTGTCATGACCAGGTTGCTCATGCGTGTAGTGGTCGCTTCGGTGCTCATTGGTGCAGTGGGATCGGCATCGGCGGCGGAACCGAAGCTGAAGTTCAAGAAGCACCACATCGATCCGACGTTCATCTCCGAGGGCGTGGCGGTCGGAGACGTCAACAAGGACGGGAAGCTCGACATTCTGGCCGGGCCCTACTGGTACGAGGCGCCCGCGTTCAAGCGGCATGAGATCCGCAAGCCGGGCACGTTCAAGGCGGCGGGGGGGTACTCCCAGAGCTTCATGAATGCGGCGATCGATGTGAACCGCGACGGATGGGTCGATCACGTCGTCATCGGAATGCCCGGCGAGCCGGCGAAGTGGTACGCGAACCCGCAGGGCAAGCCGGGTCACTGGAAGGAGTCCGCCTTCGCCGACAGCGCATGCAACGAAACGCCGCTCTGTGCCGACCTGACGGGCGACAAGGCCAGGGAGATGATCTTCCCGTTCACCACACCGGGCGATCCGAAGGAACTCGGCAAGATGGCGTGGTTCGAGCCGCCCTCATCGACCGGCGAGCAGTGGAAGACCCGTGTCGTGAGCAAGGACAAGGTGCCCGGCACGCACCGCTACGCGCACGGCTTGGGCGTCGGCGACGTGAACAGTGACGGCCGAAACGACATCATCATCACCGACGGATGGTGGGAGGCGCCGGAGGACCGCAGGCAGCCGAACTGGACCTTTCATGCCGTCGGCTGGGGGCCGGCCGCCGCGAATATGCACACCTACGACGTGGACGGCGACGGCGACGTGGACATCATCTCCTCGTCGGCCCACAAGTTCGGGGTCTGGTGGCACGAACGGATGCCCGGCCGTGACGGCAAGCCGCGCTGGCGACGGCACCTGATCACGGACCGGTTCTCACAGACACACGCCCTCGAGTTGGTCGACATGAACGGCGACGGGATCATGGACCTCGTCACCGGGAAACGCTACTTCGCCCACCACGGCCGCGACCCGGGCGGCCACGAGCCCGCCGTGCTCTACTGGATCGAATTGCAGCGAGCCGACGGCTGGCCGGTGTG
>CAYMME010000115.1:0-19185 GCA_964391465.1 uncultured Planctomycetales bacterium | reverse complement strand
GGCGCGGCGCCTGCGCGACGCGGGTCTGGATGTGACGGAGTGCAAGGACCCCGGCGGAACCGAAGTCGGCGACCGCATCCGGAGCGTTCTGCTCGACTTCGACCTGAGCCGCATGGCCGTCGCGTGCGAAACGCTGCTGTTCATGGCTTCTCGGGCCCAACTCATCAGCGAGGTCGTGCGGCCAGCACTGGACGAGGGCCGCGTGGTCCTGTGCGATCGCTACGTCTCGTCCACCTGTGCCTACCAGGGTGCGGCCGGGTCCGACTTCGACACGATTATCGACCTCGCCAAGTACGCAATCGGAACTACGTGGCCTGATCTGACGATCATTCTAGATGTGCCCCCGGACGTGGGCTTCACAAGAATCAGCGGGCGGGCCGGTCGCAGTGCCGATGCGAAAGCGGACCCTGGCCCAACCGGAAAGGATGGCTCACACCTCGATGCCATGGAGCGCCGCCCTGTCTCGTTCCACGAAGAAGTGCGCAAGGGTTTTCTGGCCCTGCCGGGCCGCTATCCGACCCCCGTCGAAGTCTTTGACGGGACGCGTCCGCTGGATGCAATCGTGGATGCAATCGTGGACCGACTGGGAGCGCTTGACCGTTGCTCCTGATGGATTCGCAGAGAACCACCGCGTGAGTTCGACGGCCGGCGATCACACTCCTCCTGCCATGAAGGAGCGGCGCGTGTTGCGTGCGTGCGTCGCCCTCGTACTGTGTTTGGTCTGCATGCCGTGCGTACCCGCCGTCGCCAGCCAGCGGGTGTCGCTCGATGGCGAGTGGCGGTTCTGGGTGGACACCCAGAACCACGTGCCGATCCAGGTGCCGTTCACCAACGAACCGCGCGAGGCGCTGACTGCCTACCAGAAGCTGTTCACCGTTCCACCGGGCGCATGCGACGGTCTGGTCCTCCTGCGTTTCGACGGCGTCGTCGGTACGGCCACCGTGTACTTGAACGGCGTGGAACTCGGTCAGCACGGGTCCTACACCCCGTTCTGGTTTTCCGTCTCGTCCTTGTTGGACACCAGCGGCGAGAACGACCTCATCGTCACCATCGACGATCGTCGGGATGTGACCACCGTGCCTTACGAGGACATCCCGTGGGTCAACTACTCCGGCATCATGCGGAGCGTCTACCTGGAGTGCGCGGACCAGGCCGTGCTGCTCGCGACCGAGCCGCAGTACGACTTCACCGGCGAGTTGACGCACGTCGACGGTGAGGTGTTCGTTCAGGCGGCAGGTACGCCGGGAACCGAGGTCTCATTCGCAGGCGCCTTGCTTGACGGCAGCCCCGGCAACTGGACGACCGTCGCCTTGCTCGATTCCGTGGCCGACGTACCCGTCGGACCGGATGGGCTGGCGTCGGCCACCCTGTCGTTCTCGGCCGACGGACTGGAACTCTGGTCGCCGGATGCACCAAGGCTGTACCACCTCTACGTCGTGGCCGAGGTCGACGGCCAGCCGGCCGACGAACGCCTGGCGCAGACGGGCTTCCGCGACATTCGCGTCGAGGGCAAGGACATCCTTCTGAACGGAGAACCCTTCTTCCTCAAGGGCGTGTCGCGTCACGACATCTACCCGGATACCGGATTTGTGGGGACCGATCAGCAGATCCTGGACGACCTGTCCCGACTCAAGGCGGCCGGGGCCAATTACGTTCGCACGATTCATTCTCCGACCGATCCGCGGGTGCTCGATCTGGCCGACCAGATGGGCCTGCTCATCTCGGAGGAAGTGCCGGCCTGGGCGAACTTCTGGGATCCCGATGTGAGAGTGAAGCTCTACACGCTCCTGGAGGAGATGATCCGTCGCGACATGCACCACCCATCGGTCTTCCTGTGGGTGTCGGGGAACGCCCGGGCTCACCCGATGCCCTACGCCCTGGAGGCCACGCAACTGGCCAAGAGCCTGGATCGCAATCGCCTCGTCTCGTACGTGATCGACAACGACGAGTACACACCCGAAGTCATCGCCGAAGATGTGGCGTTCGTGCAGGGGGCCCAGTTGGACCTCTACATGAAGATCAGTTGGTGGTTCTACTACGTGGAGTACCTGCAGGACGCCTGGACGAACTTCCCCAAGGATCTGCCCATCGTGATCGCCGAGTTCGGGCGCGAGGGCAACGACCGCGAGCCGATTGCCATCGACGGCGAGCAGACGTTCTGGTGGGGTGAGGACCAGCAGGCCGACGCCGTCGCGGAGATGCTCGAGGCCTGGCGCCCACACCTGCCACCCTACGACGCGGACGAGCACATCACCGGCATGGTGCTGTTCAACTACCAGGACTTCGACTGGCCGGGCATCCAGGTGCACCTGCCGACCCACATTCCCAGCGTGCATCACGGGCTCGTCTACGAAGATCGTGTGCCGAAGTTGGCGTTGCAGACGCTCACCGACTTCTACTCGACGCTGCCCACCGAGTACGTGGGGCTGCCGACACCCGATGACTCGGAAGTGGAGCGGCTGTTCGCAGCTCCGGCCGGCCTCGGGCCGCCGGTCAACCAGGCCTTCCGCGACTCGGGCGCCTCGCTCAACGCCGACGGCGGAACGCTGTACTTCGTGTCCGACGGTCCCGATCACGTCCACCTGCCGAAGATCTACTTCTCCGAATGGGTCGATGACCACTGGTCGGCTCCGCAACTCGTGGACATGCCTCAGGAAACCGAGCCCCTCGCGTACCGTGCCGCTCCCTGCATTTCGCCCGACGGGCAGACGCTGTACTTCGCGCGAGCTCTGGTCAACGGGATCTACGTCGAGCAGACGCGCATCCGGCAATCGCGGTTCGTCGACGGCGCCTGGTCTGAGCCGGAGGACCTCGGCGATGTGATCAATGATCCGGACCCGGCCCGGATCACCACCGATCCGGAAGTCTCCGCCGACGGCAACACGCTCTTCTTCAGCTCGGATCGTCCCGGCGGGCAGGGCCGATCGGATCTGTGGGTGAGCGCGAAGGTCGACGGAACGTGGTCCGAGCCGGTGAACCTCGGTCTGACGATCAACACCGAGCACGGCGAAACCGGTCCGTCCATCTCGGCGGACGGGCTGACGCTCTACTTCAGCTCCGACCGTCCGGGTGGGGTCGGCAGCAGCGACATCTGGGTGAGTCATTACGCGGACGGGCAGTGGACGACCCCCAAGAATCTCGGTCCGGACGTGAACTCGCCGGGGAGCGATCGTGAGCCCATGGTCTCGCACGACGGACAGCACTTGTTCTTCACCGGTATCCGAGCCGGTGGTGAGGGGCTGGCCGATCTATGGGTGGCCGGCACGTCCTCCGCACCTGTCCCGGTGCCCGTCGGCACGATATCGGGGCTGGTGTTGATGGCCGCCGGTCTGCTTGTGGGAGGGGTGGCCGTGCTGCGGAGGCGCGCCTGCGCCTCCCGCTGCCTGGGCACGGGGTGCAGCGGACCATCCATTCGATCCCAATGAAGGCGGTCCGTTCGTTCTTACCGGTCGGTTTCGATGGTGAGACGGGCCGGTCTCGCCGATTTCACAGGCGGGGACCCATAACCGTAACTCGTTTGTCCTGCGGCAGTTGTCGGTCGCTAATTTGAAGTGCCCCGAGAGTGAGCCTACAGTATGAGAAGCAACCGTACTGCGGGGGGCGGCAACTCGCGTACTGCTCAGACCCACGATAGGGCTGGGGGGAGACACCATGGGTAGCAGTCTGCCTGTCGTCAATACGTGTGCCTCGCGGACGGCCGATGCCAAGCCGCTTGACGCACCGGACAGCTTGGTTCGTCCGGTACGCCGCGTCCAGCTCATCTTCCCGCCGATGGTCTTTCCGAAGTTTCAGTCCCGCCAAACGGCCCTGTTCCCGCTCGGACTGGGCTACATCGGGGCGGTGTTGGAACGCGCGGGTTACTCCGTCGATCTGATGGACTGTCCCAGCGAGGGCTATGAGACCCTGACCGACCTCGGTAAGGATCGCGTCGCATACGGGCTGACGCCCGACCAGATCCGCGCTCGAATCGAGGAGTATCGCCCCGATGCGGTCGGCGTCTCCTGCCTGTTCTCGACGCTGGACAAGCGAGCGCGGACGGTGGCCCGCATCGCCAAGGAAGTGGATCCGAACATCGTCGTGATTGCGGGCGGCCCGCATGTATCGGCCTACCATGAGCGGTTCATTAGCGATCCTGCAATCGACTACTGTGTCATCGGCGAAGGCGAGGAGACGGTCGTTTCGTTGCTGCGGGCTTTCAACGAGGGCAGCGGCCTGGAGGCGGTGGGGGCGCTCTGCTATCGGCGGGGCGGTCGGGCGATTGTGCAGCCTCGCACGAGCTACATCGAAGACCTGGACGTCGTGCCGTTTCCCGCCCGTAACCTGGTGGATATGGAGACCTACTTCCGGATCGCCGAACCGCAAGGTCTGCGTTTCGACGGAGAGACGCGTGTTCGGGCGACGCAGATGACGACATCGCGCGGGTGTCCTTTCCTGTGCACCTATTGCGGCAAGAACGTCACCTGGGGCAAGAGCTACCGGACGCGAAGCACGAAGAACGTGCTCGACGAGATGGAGTACCTGATCGAGACGTTCGGTGTCCAGCATTTTGCCATTCAGGATGACAACTTCACTGCGGATATGGACCGGGCGGCCGAGATCTGCGACGGGATGGTGGAGCGCGGGTTCAACGTCACGTGGGAGGCGCCGAACGGCCTGGGGGTGAATTTCCTGAATCCGAGCCTGCTCGAGAAAATGAAGGCGAGTGGGTGTTCGAGCTTCACGATCGCGGTCGAGTCCGCCAACGCGGCCACGCTCCGTCGCGTCAAGAAGCCGAATTACATCAAGCTGGCGCCGCCCATCGTCAATAAGGCCGCAGAACTCGGCATCGAAGTCCGAGGATTCTTCATGATCGGGTTCCCGGGCGAGACGCTCGAAGAGGTTCAGGGCACGGTCGCCTACGCTCGGGGCCTGAACCTGGCCGTCACCAACTTCGCCATCGTGACGCCGTTGCCGGGCACACCACTGTTTCAGGAGTGCGTGGAGCAGGGAATGCTCGACGAAGACACACTGGACTTCGAGGACTTCGCGTACGGAGGTTTCGAGCTGCAACTGGCAGAGGTGCCCAACGAACAGCTCAAGGCGGTACGGAAGATTGAGTGGATGCGGACGGTGTTCCTGGGGCCGGACGGGCAGTTCCGGCGAGACCTCCAGCTCAAACGTAAAGACGTGCTGGACGAGTTGGCCAAGGCCGATGCGCTGTTCCCGGGAAATCGGGACATCGCCCAGATCCATGCGCAGGCCGAGAAGCATTACCGGTCTGTTGGATCCGAGGTGCCCGCGGACGAGGCGCTTTGCCCGGCCGTTTGATTGCGTGAACAAGCGGGGACAACAGTTGTATCAAGAGACCAAGACAGAATATCGGGTCGGGCACCTGCGCAGGTCCACGGTATCGCGTGTGATAATCGACCCGACGAGGCGGTACACGCGCACCGACGCGGCGCGCGGCAAGTATGCTGCGATTTGCAAAAGTGCGGTGCCGAGCATATTATGTAAGTACGGGGACAAGATGGTGCACACCGGTACGCCAGCTTCCAGGCCCCGCCGCCGAACAGGGGGGAAATCGTGAATCGTGGTCTTTCCGTTACTAACGGTTGCGCGCCCGGCGCGCCGGTGCAGGAACGGCTGGACGCGCGCGATAGCGTCGTGCGTCCGGTACGCCGTGTCCAGCTCCTCTTTCCCCCCATGGTGTTCTCCCGCTTCCAGTCGCGGCAGACCGCGATGTTCCCGTTGGGGCTCGGCTACATCGGCGCCGTGCTCGACCGGAACGGATACGAGGTCGAGCTGGTCGACTGCCCCAGTGAGGGCTACGACACCACGATCGACATCGGCAAGGACCGGGAAGTCTATGGTCTGACGCCCGAGCAGATCGCCGAGCGGATTCGGAAGTACCGGCCGGACGCGATCGGCCTGTCCTGCCTTTTCTCCACGCTCGAAAAGCGGATGCTGATGGTGGCGCAGATCGCGAAGGAGATCGACCCCAATATCGTCGTCGTGTGCGGCGGGCCGCACGTGTCGGCGTTCTACCAGCGGATCATCCGGGACCCGGCCGTCGACTACTGCGTCATCGGCGAAGGCGAGGACGTGATCCTCGACCTGTTCGGTGCGATGAATCGCAACGGCGACGGACTCGACGGCGTACACGCCGTCTGCTACCGGCGCGACGGGCAGGTCGTGAACCAGCCGCGGCGGAACTTCATCGAAAACCTCGACACGGTGCCCTTCCCCGCGCGGCACCTCGTGTCTGCGGAAACCTACTTCGGCATCGGCAAGGTGCAGGGGCTTCGCAAGGACGGGGAGCGGCGGTTGCGACTGGAACAGATGACCACGTCGCGCGGCTGCCCCTTCCAGTGCACCTACTGCGGCAAGAACGTCACCTGGGGCAAGTCCTACCGCTCGCGCAGCGCGAACAACGTGCTGGATGAAATGGAGCACCTGATCTCCGAGTACGGCATCGAGCGGTTCGCGTTCCAGGATGACAACTTCACCGCCGACATGGAGCGGGCCGCGGCGATCTTCGATGGGATCATCGAGCGAAAACTGAACATCACCTGGGAGGCGCACAACGGGCTTGGAGTGAACTTCCTCAGCCCCGACCTCCTCGAGAAGATGAAAGCCAGCGGGTGCGACAGTTTCACGATCGCAGTCGAGTCGTCGAACGCGGCCACGCTGCGGCGAGTGAAGAAGCCGAACTACATCAAGCTGGCGCCGCCGATCGTCACGAAGGCCAGGGAACTGGGCATCGAGGTACGAGGCTTCTTCATGATCGGGTTCCCGGGCGAGACCTATGACGAAGTCTTGCGCACGGTGGAATACGCCCGCAACCTCGATCTGGCCGTCTCCGCCTTCGCACTGGTCACGCCGCTGCCGGGCACGAACCTGTACCGGGAGTGCGTCGAGGCCGGCATGATCGATGAGGCCACCGTCGACTTCGAGGATTTCAGCTTCGGGGCGTTCGACCTGAAGTTGTCCGAGGTTCCGGTCGAGCGGCTCAAGGCGGTTCGCAAGATCGAATGGCTGAAGACGGTCATGATGGATCGAGCGACGGGCGGTCTCAAGAGTGAGATCAACATGAATCCGCAGGATGTGCTGGACGAGCTGGCGAACGGCCTCCGGCTGTTCCCGGACGAGGCGGAATTGACGCGCTTGCACAAGGAAGCGCAGGAAAGCTTCGGAGACCGGGTCGCGAAGATCCCGGCTTGAGTTGCATCAATGGCCGAATCCGCAACATCCAGGTCTGACGACCGCCGGGCGGGCACCGACGTGGTGCTCGTGACGGGCGCGTCGCGCGGCTTGGGCAAGGCGGTGGCCCTGGCGTGTGCGAGACGAAGTTCGCGTGTCGCGCTGCTGGCTCGGTCGGCCGATCAGCTCGAGGCGGTGGCGGCCGAGGTCCGTGCGACGGGTGGCGAAGCGAAGCTCTGGCCGGTCGATCTGCGTGACCCGGCTGGCGTGAGCCGCACCGTCAAGACCGTGTACGACCACTGGGGTCGCGTAGACGTTCTCGTGAACGCCGCCGGCATCAAGCCGGTGGGACCGGTCGAGGAGATGCAGCGAACGGAAGTGATGGAGGCGTTGGAGGTGAACTACCTCGGCCCGCTGGCCATGTGCCAGGCCGTGATTCCCGCAATGCGGGAAGAAGGCCGGGGCCACATCATCAACGTGTCCTCCGTCCTGGGTAAGCGAGCTACGCCCATGCGGGGTGTGTATTCGGCCAGCAAAGCGGCGCTGAATGCGCTGACCGAATCCCTGCGGGTCGAGCTGGCGGGTGAGGGGATCGAGGTCACGCTGGTCTGTCCGGGTCGCATGGCTGATGCCAGGGATGCGGCTCGCGGTTGGCTCAAGATGACGGAAACGCGGGCGGCCGAGCGTATCGTTCGGTGCATGGATCGCCCGAAACGCGAGCTGGTGCTGACGACTGCCGGCCGCGTGCTCGTCGGTCTCAACACCTGGTCGCCGGGGCTGGTGGACCGAATTGTGGGGGGCTGGAGACGCCGGGAGCGAGCCTTGGCGTCCCGCCACGCAGGGTAACGGAGCCGCAGGGGTCATGAGCGACATTTCAGTCTTTCCAGAAGCCGCTCCCTGGGACGTGCGGACGCTTCCAGTCGAGTCGGATCAGCCGATGAGGCTGCACGATCCGAAGCTCACCGCCCGCCTCGATGCGCTGTTCGACGACCACTTCCGGCTGCCACGGCGGCCGTCGATTCGCGTCCTCGCCAATCACGCGCTCAAGAAAGCGCTGGACCTCGTCGTGTCTGCGTGCGCTCTGGCGGTGCTCTGGCCGGTGTTTCTCATCGCGGGAATCGCGACGCTCTGCGACACGGGTTGGCCGATCTTCTACTCCCAGGTGCGCCGCATCCGGTTCGGGCGGCGGGCCCGGATCTACAAGATGCGCACGCTCGTCAACGGAGCGGATCGCAACCTCGATGCCCTGGTCAACATCAAGAACAACGGACGCTTTCTCAATATCGCCAAGGCCGCGTCGAGCTACACGCGGGTGGGGCTCGTGCTCGAGCGGTTGTGGATCGTCGAGCTTCCGCAGGTGTGGAACGTGTTCCGCGGCGATATGAGTCTGGTCGGGAACCGCCCCATCCCCGACTACGTGATCGGCGTCCTCGGACCGACCCACGAGGTGGCCGAGCGTTTCGCCAGCCCGCAGGGGCTGACCGGCTACACGCAGATCATCGGGCGCGACGCCGTGACTGACGAGGAGCGCATCCTTCTCGAATACCACTACTCGCGAGTCTTCGAGGAAGGCAACGTGTTCTTCGAGGACCTGAAGATCATCACGCTGACCGTGCTGACGTACCTGGGGTTGGCCCGCTCGCGCACGGCAAGCGACTTCCTCGGCGACGTTGATGTCTGTGCGGCAACCACCGAGATCGGCGGCGTGGAAATGCCATCCGACACCGCGCCGACGACCGCGGTCGCCGATGAGGCCCGCTGCTCCACCGAGCCTCAGTTCGCCTGTCCGACTTGCTACGAAGTTACCGACGCCTGCGACTCGGGCCGTTGCGAGAAGGAGTGCGTGACCAGTTGCGGGGCCGACGCCATCCGCATCGAGAACGGACGCCCAGTGATCCTCGACGCCTGCACCGCCTGCTCCGCATGCGTGATTGCCTGCCCACTGCGGGCGATTGACAAGGCGCCGCTCCATCGCGTCGACGGGGCGCTCAAATGTAACGAGTGCGGCGAGACTTATCCTGAGCATGACGGCGTGCTCGACTTCATCCCGCGCCGCAAGAACCTCGAGCAGAGCCCGTACTTCGACTTCTACGAGGAGGAGTACCTCGACGACAACCCCGAGATGCACCTGGAGGACACGGAGTGGAAGGTGCGCGAGTTGCGTCCGCTGCTTCGGCGCAGCAACCGGTATGACAATCTGCTGGATCTGGGATGCGGGGCCGGCGTGCTCGGTGAGCGGATCGCCAAAGAACTGAACGTCACCAGACGCACCGCCTCGGACTGGTCGAGCCAGATCCTCTCGTTTGCCCGCCAGCGCAACGGCAGCAGCCCCGTGACCTACGCGCGAATCGACGCTGCGTACCTGCCCTTCCGCAACGGCACCTACGACCTGGCCATGCTCATTGACGTCATCGAGCACCAACACAAGCCGGAGCAGGTGCTGCGGGAGCTGCAGCGCACGGCCCAGAACCTAGTCGTACGCACACCGCTCGAGGACTGCTGGTACGAATCGGTACGGCGGAAGCGGAAGGACCTGTTCCGTGAGTCCTCCGGTCACGTCGTGCACTTCAATCTGAAGTCCGTGAAGGACTACCTGGCCCGGCACGGCTGGCGGGTCCGACGCCCGAGCGTCCGGCACCTGGCCTGGTCGCACTGGCGCGGCGTGATCTTCGGGAAGTATCCGCTGTCGGCAAAGGCAACCGCGGCCATCCGCGTCGCCTTGCGCTGGTTGCTGCCCACGGCCGTCTACCGCCGGCTCTTCGTTACAAACTTCAATGCGTTCTGTGAGAGTCGTTTCCTGACCGAGACCCCGGAGCCGCCGCCCCGAACGGCGCAGGCGGACCGTGCAGTTCACGAGGCGTCCACCGTATGAGCAAGAAGAACGGTACCAACGGCACGCTCGCGCGAAAACGCGGCGGGGTCGGGGTCAAGCTGCAGCAGCTCAGCCACCAGGCCAAGATCGCCGCCGGCGCACGGTCCTACGACAAGGCCCATACCGGCCCGCTTTATGTGCAGGTCGGCGTGGTCAACGCCTGCAACTACCGCTGCCAGTTCTGCTGGGACCACCCCTCCTTCGTCGACAAGAAGAACCCCTACCCCGATGCCATCGCGGAAGAGTACTACCGGGAGCATCCCGAGATCGACCGGAACAAGGCCCACATGCCGTTCGAGATGTTCACGGGGCTCGTGGACGATCTGCACGAGATGGGCACCCGGAAGATCAAGTTCATCGGGCGCGGAGAGTCGTTTCTCCACAAGCGGTTCATGGACATGGTGGCGTACGCCCGCAGCAAGGACTTCAACTGCTCGATCACAACGAACGGTTCGCTCATCAGCGACGACAACGTGCGGCAGTTGGTCGAGCAGGGGCTGGACGAGATTTTCGTGAGCGTGAACGCCGGCTCCGCCCGTAGCTACAACGAGGTTCACATCGGGACCAAGCCGAACGCCTTCGATCGGATCAAGCACACGTTGTCGGAGTTCACGCGGCAGAAGCAGCGCCTCGGCGTGACGCGCCCGTACATGCATCTCAGCTTCGTCATCCAGAGCAACAACTACTTCGAGATGCCGGACATGGTGCGCCTGGCCGCCGAGGTCGGCGCGCAGCGCGTGGCCTTCAACCGCATCAGCATCTACGAGGGCACCAAGCACCTGATGCTCGATGAGGAGCAGAACGACGAGGCCCTCGCCAGACACTTGATCGAGGCGGAGCGGATCGGCGAACAGCTCGGCGTGGTGACCAACGCGGACCTGTTCCGCGCCCGACCGGGCGAGGAAGAGCGATCGCGCCATATCCACAGTGTGATTCCGTGCTACATCGGCTGGTTCTTCTCCATCATTCTGGCCGACGGGACGGTGAACCCCTGCTGCGAGTGTCTGCGGGCGCTGGGAACCCTGCAAACGCACAGCTTCAAGGATGTCTGGTACGGGGATGCGTATCGCCGGTTCCGGGCCGAGATCTCGGATCTGCCCGAGGCCGGCGCCGAAGTCTCGGGGTGCCGGTGCTACAACTGCAGCTTCGCTCTGCACAATCGGTCCATGCATCGGTTCGTGCGTCCGATTGCGGCGCGGCAGGTCGGCGGCGTCGGCTACGGCCTGAAGGATCTGAAGCGGTTCGTGTTCGGCTAGGCCGGTGCACGTGTGGTGAATGGAGCCGGTCGACTCCGATCCGGGGCACGACGGTCGAAAGGTAGAAGGCATGGTGAGTGAGAGCACAACCAGCGTTTCGTTGCCGATTGCCGAGCCCACGTCGGGTCCGCGGCCTCCACTGCCGCCCGGGCCGGGCCGTACGTGGCGCGTACTGCTGATCAACCCCCCGTTCCAGCGGCTCAAGGAAGTCTACAACCTGTACTTCCCGCTGGGGCTGGGCTATCTGGCCGGCTCGCTGAAGCAGGCCGGCTTCGACTGCGGTATCTACAACGTGGAGAACCCGCAGGCCGACGAGGTGACTCACCACAATCACCTCTCCCTGCTCGATCAGCACTGGCGGTTCATCGAAGCACTGAAGGAGGATCACCACCCGGTCTGGCAGGAGGTGCGCAGGACGATCAAGGAGTTCAAGCCGGACATCCTGGCCCTGCCCGTGCTCACTCCGGTGTACGGCTCCGCGGTCAAGGTGAACAAGATGGCCCGGGAGCTGTTCCCCGGCATCCCCATCGTCTGGGGCGGCCCGCACCCCACGGTGCAGACCCGCGAGATTCTCACCGACGAGCCCGAGGTGGACTTCATCGTGATGGGCGAGGGCGAAGTCACGATGGCCGAAGTGTGCAGCAAGCTCCGCGCCGGCGAGACCGACTTCAACGACGTCGACGGAATCGCGCATCGAGCCGCCGACGGCATCCGGATCAACAAACCGCGCGCCTACATCGAGGACCTCGACCAGCTTCCTTGGCCCGACAAGTCGGCCTCGCTCTACATGGACGCATACTTCCGCGACCCGGATCGCGCCCAGCTCGGCAACGTGTTCGGCAGCCGCGGGTGCCCGTTCAAATGCGCCTACTGCTCGTCGCACACGATCTGGACGCGCAAGGTGCGCTACCGCTCGCCGGAGAACGTCGTCGCGGAGATGGAGTCGCTCCATCGCGACTTCGGCGTGCAGCGGTTCAGCTTCCTGGACGACACGTTCACGATGAACCGCAAGTGGGCCTCGTCGATTTGCGACGGGATCCGCACCAGCGAGATCAAGGCCCGATGGGGCTGCTACACCCGCCTCGACGTGCTTACCGAGCAGTTGCTCACGACGATGCAATCGGCCGGACTCGCCGAGGTGGACGTGGGCATCGAGACCGGAAGCCAGCGGGTCGCGGACTTCCTGCAGAAGGACATCAAGCTCGATCGCGTCCGCGACATGGCCGCGGTGCTGAACCGCCGGCGCGTCAACTGGAACGCATTCATCATGATGGGGCTGCCCGACGAAACGCTGGAAGACATTCAGGCCACCGTCGACTTCATCCACGATGTCAAGCCGATCCGCTGTATTCTCAGCGTCTTCACGCCCTATCCGGGGGACCGACTGTACGACCTCTGCCGCGAACGCGACCTCATCCCGGAGAAGCCGGACTGGTCGCGCTACTCGCACCACAGCCCCGAGAACCACTTCGTCAAGGGGATCACCAAGGAAGAGTTCGAGACGCTGGTCAAGCACGTCTTCGTGCTCATCGACCGCTACAACAACAGTTGGGCGGCCAACCGCCGGCTCTTCCGGGCGAACGCCCACTTGTACCTGCGCGATCCCGTGCGTTTCGCACAGAAGGCGTTCTCGGCGGCCAGCCGGATGGTCATCACGCGTCTTCGGACGACGGCCGCATCCATGGATCTCGCCCGCGTCTCGGGTCGCGGCTCGGGCATCTGACGAAACCAAAAACGCGCATGAGAAGGGTGCCGCTGGCAGCTTGCCTGCCAGTGCGGTGCCATTGGCGCGAGTGACGATGCCACCGGCGCTGGAGGACGCTCCTCAGTTCGTGTAGTGTCTCAGAGTTGGGGCAGCGTGTCCGGTTCCGAACCGCGACCGTGAGGGAGCGGCACGCCGGCAACGCCGGCGTACATGTTTGGCTTCGGGTGCCACGGGCAGCTTGCCTGCCAGTGTGGTGGCGCGACCCCAAGCGGAGAACACGGGCGGGAGCGGGCCTCGTCTCGACTCGCCCGGCCGCCTCGCTGTGAACAGGGAGGATCATGGCAGAATCAGAGCGATCGATCATTCGGGCCCGCGCCCCGGTGCGGGTGGACCTGGCCGGCGGATGGACCGACGTGGCGGACTTCGCTCGTGAAACGCCGGGCGCGGTCGTCAACGTGACCATCAACCTCTGGACCTACGCGACCCTCACCCCCCGGCCGAACACGAGCGAGATCGAGATCTTCTCGGCCGACTTCGAGGAGTACGTCTCCGCGAACCACGTGCGGGAGCTCGAGTACAACGGCCAGGTGGATCTGGTCAAGGCGGCAGTGCGCATCCTGCACAGCGGCGAGGGGCTGTCGATCCAGACGCGCTCCGACGCCCCGCCCGGCAGCGGGCTGGGCACCTCGGCCGCGATGGGCGTCGCCCTGCTCGGAGCCCTCGGGCGGTACGCCGGGCGCACGATGCTCAGCTTCGAAATCGCCGAGCTGGCCAGCCACATCGAGCGGGCCGAACTCGGCATCAAGGGCGGCAAGCAGGACCACTACGGAAGCGCACTGGGCGGTCTGAATTTCATGGAGTTCTACGGCGAGACCGTCCGGTCCGCTCGGATTCCGATCTCCCCGGCCGCACGCATGTATCTCGAGAAGCACCTCGTGCTCGCCTACACCGGCAAGTCCCGACTCTCGGGTGACATCCACAGCCATGTCTGGGGCGGCTACGAGAAGGGAGCCCCCGATGTGGTCAGCGCCATCGAGCAGATGAAGGACTTGGCCCGCCGAACGAAAGACGCGCTGGTCCTCGGCGATTTGCCGAAGGTCGCCGAGCTGGTCAGCGCCAACTGGCAATGCCAGAAGGCATTGCATCCGAGTGTTTCGAGCCCGGAGCTGGATGCACTCTTCGAGCTGGCCGCTGGTTCGGGTGCGGCCGGCGGCAAGGCCTGCGGTGCCGGCGGTGGTGGAAGTGTCCTGTTTCTGGCCGAGCCCGAGCGAGAGCACGTCCTGCACCGTGCCCTGGAGGAAGCTCCGGGCGTCACGGTGTTGCCCGTCGCACTCGATGACTCCGGGCTAACGGTAACCGCCACAGCAGATCTGTAGCACGGGTGCCCCACCCTCGGCTTGCCGAAGGCAAGACCAGGGTGGGGGACGGACTGCGCTGGGCTGACTTGTTGCTGCGCGATCTGCTCACCACGCGCCCAATGTCGAATGACCAATGACCAATGACGAAGCCCGAATGACGAACGCAGAGGCGCGACCGCCATCCCTCATCCCTTATCCTTCATCCCTCATCCACTCCGTGCGCCCGTGCGTCTACGGATTCGTGTAGTCCGGACTCTTCGCGGGCGCCGTCCTCAGGATCTCGACGATCTTCTTGACCACCTTCGGATGCCGGGCCGCCACGTCGTTCATTTCGCCGAGGTCGTTCTTCAGGTCATACAGCTCGATGGCTTCGTCTTTCCCGTTGCGGACCGCCTTCCAGTTCCCCCAGCGAACGGCCTGCTTGAACACATCGCGTACGTGGCCGTAGTCCCAGTAGAGATACTCGTGCTGCCGCTCCTGCGGCCGCCCCATTAGGGTGGGCACCATCGAGATGCCGTCGGTCTTCTCGGGTGCGGGTAGCCCGGCCAGCTCGGCCGCGGTGGGCAGGAAGTCCCAGAATGCCCACACCTGATCGTTCGTGCGTCCGGCCGGTACCTTCCCGGGCCAGCGTGCGATCATGGGCACGCGAACGGCGCCTTCGTACAGGTCGCGCTTCACGCCCCGCAGCGGCCCGTTGCTGTCGAAGAACTCGACCTGGTGCACGCGTTCGGCCGACGGACCGTTGTCGCTGCTGAAGAAGACGATGGTGTTGTTGTCGATGCCGAGCTTCCTGAGGCGGTCCATGATCTTACCCACGTCACCGTCGAGCCGCGCAATCATGGCCGCGTAGTTCTTCTCGACCTGCGGCCAGTCGCGGTCGGTGTAAGGGGCGTCGCTCGGCACGATCTGCGAGTCCGGCGAGTTCCCGTCGTAGTCCGACCAGTGCGGGATCGTGTACGCCAAGTACAGGAAGAACGGCCGCTGCCGGTTGCGGTCGATGAACGCCAGCGCCTTCTCGGTGAACAGGTCGTGCGTGTACTCGCCCTTCTTACCGCCGCGGTTGCCGGTCAGGAGCACGAGCTTGTCGTTCTCCCACAGGTAGTCGGGGTAGTAGAAGTGGGCCTGGTCCTGGTTCAGGTGGCCGTAGCAGTAGTCGAACCCCTGGTAGTTCGCCACGCCCCACGAGCCGGGATTGCCCAGGCTCCACTTGCCGATGGCCCCGGTCGCATACCCGGCCCGCTTGAGCACCTCGGCCACGGTCAGATCATCGGGCTGCAAGAACACCCCATGCGGAAGATTGTCCCGCACGCGTCCATGCCCATTGTGCAACCCGGTCATCAGCGTGCAACGAGAAGGCGCACAAACCGAAGACCCGGCATAGACCTGCGTGAACCGGGTCCCCTGCGCCGCCAGCCGATCAATCTGCGGCGTAAGAATCCGCTTCTGCCCGTAGCACCCCAGATCCCCATACCCCAGATCGTCGGCCAGAATGAACAAGACATTAGGCCGAGCCCCCGCCGCCGAAGGCTGCGCGCAAACCCCACGTGATGCGCCCACCACAACAAGGGCTACGGCGATCGCGAAAAGGGGAACCGCAGGTCGTTTCGAGCCAAGCCCACCGTCAACTGCAATCGAATCGCTGAGCATCGTTCCATGACCCCGCTGCACTCGAAGGAAGGATCACAAACCACACGAACGTAGTCACGCTACCACACCGCCCCGGGTCGGTCCATCTGCGGCCAGGTAGGGAACGTAGCGTGGGTCTCGATCCACGAGTAAGCGCGGGAATGGGTCCCGGTTTGTGCACCACGAAGAACACGAAGAGCACAGCGCGGGCTCTGCCCGCAACCCAATAGCCCCGCGGTCGCCCTTCTCCGAACCGCGCCCGTAAGGAAGCGGCGGAGCCGCCGAAGGCGGCGACTACTCAGTGCGCCCGGGGATGGCGACCAGGCGAGGGGCACACAAGAGTCTTGTCGGCGCAGCAAGATTCTGCGGGATAGTTGTACGAGAAGACGCTTGAGGGGATTCCTTTCGTGCGTTCTTGTGATTTCTTACGGCAATCCTCGGGACCTCCGGCGGGGCTCCGAACGCTACGGTCCCCGCACCTTGATCCCTCCCTCTATCTGCGGCAAGATCGTTTGTGCGCCCTGTGTACTGGTCCCACGGCATCGGGGCTCTGCAACCATCTGACTCGGAGGCATCGATCTACCGTGAGCGATACCGATCAATACCGTGTTCGGCCCGGCGAGGGGATATCGCTGGACGACGTTCCCTCCGAGGACGACGGCGGGCTGGACAAGGACGATGGGAAGAAGGAATTCAAGAAGCTCTCGCGGCGGCTGGTGGAGCTTCAGGAGCTCTTCTACGCCGACGGCCGGCACGGGTTGCTGGTTGTGCTTCAGGCCATGGACGCCGGGGGCAAGGACAGCACCATTCGCACCGTGTTCGGGCCGCTCAACCCGCAAGGGTGTCGTGTGACGAGCTTCAAGGCCCCGACGGACGAGGAGCTGGGGCACGACTTCCTCTGGCGCGTGCACCGCAGCGCGCCGCGGCGCGGGTCCATCGCCGTGTTCAACCGCTCGCACTACGAGGACGTGCTGGTCGTGCGGGTCAAGAAGTTCGTGCCCAAGTCGTGCTGGCGGGCGCGATACGAGCACATCAACGCGTTCGAGAAGCTGCTGGCCGACGAGGGCACGACGGTCGTCAAGTTCATGCTGCACATCTCGAAGGAATACCAGCGCGAACGGCTCCAGCGGCGGCTGGACCGCCCGGAGAAGCATTGGAAGTTCAACCCCGCCGACCTCGCCGAACGCGCGCGATGGGGCGAATACCGGCGGGCCTTCGAGGACGCACTGTCGAACTGCTCAACCGAGCACGCACCGTGGTACGTAATCCCCGCGGAATGCCGATGGTATCGCAACTACCTCGTCGCCAAGATCATGGTCGAGACCATGGAAGGCCTCGACCTGGCCTATCCCACCCCCGACTTCGATCCGTCCGACATCACGATCCCATAGATCGCGCGCCACCGAGACGCGACCGCAAGGGAGCGTGCAATGCCGGCAAAGCCGGCATCGGCGGTTGGCATCCGGTGGCGCAGTGCCAAGAGGGTAAGGGAGAGGCCGGGGGTAGCCGGCCACTCCCTCCCCGTTGTCGCGATGGAGTCGATTCTCCATATTTACCGGCGTGAGGGTCTCTCACCGGGCGACCCCAACCGAGGTTGCCCCATGACGAGGGGTCGCGCGGCACGCTTGACCATGATGATCGCGATAGAGGCAGAACTCCTCCAGCGTGAGCAAGCCCAGCTTACGGCGAAAGAGGCGCGCCCGTAACGTCCGATTACGCCTCTGGCTATTCACTGCCGCCCTTTCAGGGCTGCCGATGCAGGGGCGGATGGCTTGGTTTGCGCTGTGCCTTGTTTTCGCGGCGCTCCGCTACCGGCGAGCAGGGCTCGGATCTCCGCGTCCATCTGCCGGCGGGCGATGTCTGCGAGTCCGCGTGCGTGCTGTCGGGCGTAGTCGAGGGCACGGCGCTCGTCGCCGGCGAGGGCCCAGAGCCTGGCCAGGAAGATCTCGCCGCCGGCCCGGCGCGTCTGTTCGAGCACGATTTCACCCTCTTCGATGGCGGCACGGATCGCTTCCGACGGTATGGGTTGGCGCAGCTCCCGCTGAACGACGAGCCGCCCGGTGATCGCATGGAGGCGCTCGAACGTGTACGGTTCGGCGGCCTGGGCGGCGACGTGGTAGTAGCGGCCGGCCGCATCGAGATTGCGCTGGCGCAGGCAATCGTCGGCCACGACCAGCGCGATGTTTCGCGGCATCGGCGGTCTGCCTTCGTCGGCGGGACCGACGTACTCACCCACGGTGGCCTGAATCATGCCGTCCAGCCCAACGAGCAACTCGCCCGCTCGGGCGTGCAGGGCGGCGATGGCGTCGGCGTTGTTGCGGCCCAACGACGACTCGGCCATGAAGTTCGCCACGCGCACGGCGGTTGCCAACTCGACGAGCGGGTGGTCGCCCAGCTCGGTGCGGTAGGCATCGAGCGTCCGGAGCCGACGCTTTGCACGACCGGAGAGGCCGTCGACAAGGTCGCTTGCGGCGATCGCTTCGGCAATGGTACGGGCCATCAGCGCCTGGCCCTCGACCGATGGGTGCAGGTGATCGGCCATGAGCCGCCAGCCCACGGGCTGACCGTCGATATGTTCATGGAGAGCCCTGAACACATCCGCCAGGACGGCGCCGCCGTCAACGGCCGCGGCGCGCACCGCTTCGTTGAAACGCGGCCCGGCTCGCCAGGGCATGCAGTCTCTCTCCACAGCCGACAGGAACATCCTTTGGGCATCGGTCGCCTTGTCTTCGGCAAGCTGAAGGCGAGCCGTCTCGTAGTCGAGCAGGGCGTGCCGGTCGAACAGTTCCCGCGCCTGGTCGAACGCGGCCAACGCCGCGCGCCGGTCCGTCTCTCGAAGTGACATGCCCTTCTCGAAGTGCGACCGCCATTGCTCGCACAGGTCGGGAGCGAGGTGCTTCTCGGCGGGGGCGGAAGCGAATGGCGCGACATCGCGTTCGTTGGACACGAGCGTGCACGCCACGACGGGCACGCGGCCGTCGCGGTAGAGGCGATAGATCTCGGTCAGGTTGCCGCGGAGGGGCTCGGCGGCGAGGGCGTAGCGCGGGTCGTCGGGGTCGTCGAGAACGGCCGCGGCCATGATCGCGATCAGGTCCTCGGGAGTCGGCTCGCGGGCGTCGGCGCCTCCCCCGTAGACCGACCGCAGGATCTTGTAGAGCCGCATTCGACGCAGACCTGCGTGGAGCTTCA
>CAYMME010000114.1:0-19240 GCA_964391465.1 uncultured Planctomycetales bacterium | reverse complement strand
TCGACGCCGCGCTACCGTCACGGAGCGTCACGTCGAGGTTGCCCAACGTCGCACCGGACCCGCCGTTGATCGTGCGAACCAACACCGTGTTCAGCCCGGCCAGCAGTTCGCGTGATTCGATCACCCCGTCTTCGGCACTACCGGCGATGCCGAGATCCTGAGCGGCGGTGCCGTTCGGCGAAACGACGGTCAAGGCGCTGCCGGGACCGCCGACCGTGTTGTCGGTGAGCACGATGCCGTTCCCGCCGGCCGAGAGCGAGGCCTCGACGCGGCCGCCGTTCGCAACGCCGCCGTCGTCGACGGCGAGATTGATCGCCCGCAACACATCCCCGATGGTGCTCACGCGATAGATGTCGCTGCCCTCGATGGTTTGCTCGGCCACGTCGGCCGCGATGCCGAGGTCCCGTGCCGCGTACCCGGTCACGTCCTCCACGATGAAGTTGGGGATCGCGGGGTCGTCCTCGCCGGGCTCCGTCACGCCGGTCAGGGTCAGACGCAAATGCGAGCTGTTCGAGTCCACCGAGGCCGTGACTTTGGGGCCGTCCGCCGCGTCGTTCGGAAAAGCATCGTTGATCGTCTGCACGATGTCCCCCACCGTGCTCGCACCGGACAGGTCGACGTCGACAGTATCTCCGCCGCGGGGCGTGATGCGAATCGTGCCGAGCCGAACGCCGTTGCCGTTGTTGAGGGCCTCGAGCCGCGTGCTCTCGTCAATGTCGTCATTGAGGGCGATGTTGAAGACCGAGCCATCCCGGCTGGTGATCGTCAGGTCGTCGAGCTTCTGCTCGCGCCGGATGCCGTTTCCGTCGTTGAGGAGGTCGAGCGACGTACCGTCCACGATTCGGACCAGGTCGGTTCCGCTGATCGTATCGCCGCTGATCGAGCCGGCGATCCCCAAATCGGCAGCGGTGTGACCGAACGCCAGGTCGACGACGGTGAGGTTCCCGGTGACGGCGCCGGAGATGTCGCGCAACACCAGCCGATCGCCGTCGACTTCCGCTCGGACTCGGACGGCGCTCTGCGTGTTGATCTCGTCGAGCACGTCGTCGACGGTGAGGGCGGCGGTCAGGTCGATGTCGGTCGTGCCACCGGCCCGGTCGGTGATGCGGATCGTGCCTCGCCGCACGCCCCGCTGTCCGTTGAGCAGGTCGAGCGTCGTCGATTCGTTCAGTCGGCCGTTGCCCCTCTCGATGGTGATCTGGCCGCTGCCTACGGGGGTCGTGTCCCGGTCGGCGAAGCCGTTGGAGATGAGCTGGTGGGTCTGGACCAGGGAGTGGACCTGGAAGGAGTAGCTTCCGGCCTGCGCTCCCGCCTCAGCCGTAGCCAACAGCACGTTCTCGTTGGAACTGGATGCGATCGCGGACCGGAAGTAGTCGGCGCTGTCGAAATTCGAGATCGCACTCTTCACGGCCAGGATCCGGGCCGAGATATCGAGGAACGCCGTCTGCTGGGCCTGAACCTGGCTGATCCGGTTCTGGACGAGATTGAGCGGCCGGGCCTCAATCGCCATGAGCTGGGTCACGAGGTTGTCGATGTCCAGCCCCGAGATGAGCCCGACACCGGTCTGGATGGTCCCCACCGCTCGCTCCTCTGTGTCAACAAGAACCGTGGACGGCGCGGTCGCCCCTTCGGCTTCTCGGACCTTGATCCGCGCGGCGCGCGGATCCTCGCCGTCTCCCATATCGGTCCGTCCGCACCGACGACTTCATCGCCCGGCGGCCGGCCCAAAGAAAAACGCCCGGCCTGGGGCCGGGCGTTCACGTTCGCTGATTGCGGGAGCCGTGCTATCCGCCGAGCAGGGACAAGGCGTTCTGAGGCAACTGGTTGGCCAGACCCAGAATCGAAGTCGTGCTCTGCACCAGGATTTGCGACCGCGTAAGGGCGGATACCTCGGTAGCGTAATCCGCATCGCGGATGGCCGACTCCGACGCCGAGACGTTCTCCAGTGCGATCTGTTGCGACCGGATGTTGGTCTCGAGCTGGTTCTTCTGCAGTCCGCCCAGCCGGCCTCGAAGTTCGGCGATCTGGGTGATCGCCTTCTTGACGACGTCCTCGGCCGTCTGGAAGTTCTTGGTGGACAGCGAGTTCGCCGACCCCGACCGTAGCGTGCTCAGCAGCCCTACGCTCGTGTTGCCGAGATGAGCGGATGTCACGGACTGGATGCCGATGCTCACCTGGCCGGCACCTTCGACCTCCGGTCCGATCTGGAAAGTGGCCCCGCCACTCTTGATTGCGAAGAGCGACGAGTTCTGACCGCCGGTCGCGGTGGTCGTCTGCCCGAAGCTGGCTGTCAACGTCAGGTCGACGCTCAAGGCCGTACTGCGACTCTTGACGTCGAGCCCGTCGGTCGTGGCCGTGATGCCGTTGACCAGCACCGTGGCATCGGCTCCATAGTCGGTGTCGGTCGCACTGCCGCCACGGTTGGTGGTGGTGAAACTCCCGCTCACACGCGACACCGAGACGAATTCGGATGAGCCGTAGGTGGTCGTGTTGAACAACAGCCCCGAGTTGTTGCTCGACGCCGTCGCGGAGATGCCGGTCAGTTCCTTCGACTGGTTGACGGCAAAGATCATCGCCGAGGTGGCGGTCGATCCTGCGAAGCTCAGCGTCTCGGAGCCCTTGGCACCTTTGACCTCGATGGTAATGGCGTTGGTAGCCCCCAGACCCGAACCTGCGAACCGCAGGAAGCCGGTCTCGGCCGAAGCCGTCACCTGGACCACGACATTGCGCTGGCCGCCTTCCGGCACTCTCGCACTGAGAACCGACGTCGCGGCGATGTTGCTGCTGTTGACGCTCGAGAGCGTGTAGGAAAGCGTTCCATCGATGAGCTTCTCGCCACCGAACTGCGTCGAGTTGGCGATCCGGTCGATCGAGTCGAGGATCGAGTCGATCTCGAGCTGGTTCGCGTTGATCTCGGCGCTGGACTGCGCTCCCTCGTTCGCGCTCCTTTGCACCAATGCCCGAATGTCGAGCATCAGGGACGCAATCTCGTTGAGCGAACCTTCGGCAGTGGAGATCACGTTGACGGCGCGCTGGGAGTTCTCGATCGCTTGGTTGATCCCCCGAATCTCACTGCGCAGCACCTCCGAGGCAATCAGACCGGCGGGATCGTCCTTCCCGCGGTTGATGCGGAGACCGGTGCTCAGCCTCTCAAGACGGGTCTTGAGATCGCCGGTGTTGCGGCCAAGAATGTTTCTGGCCTGGAGCGAGGGGATGTTCGTGTTGATGCGAGTCATGGCATCCTCCGTGACCAACGAGGCCTTCGCATCGGCTCCGAATCGCGATTGATTCCGTTCGCGTCGGATGCCGTTGCCGCCTCACCGACACGCCACCTTGCGTATCGGGCGTCCGGCTCGCCACTGCGCCGGACTTGTCAGGTTCCTCAACGCCCACTCCGTAGCCCGGTTCCTGCGGGCCTTCATCGGTTCAGCGTTGACGCCTATGCCAACCGCTCGCGTCGGATTCCACCGATCCCGAAAGCGGCAAGACGTTCTGGCGTTCCGGACGGTGTCGACCGCACGGTGGCCAGCTCTTCGGCCGGAACTCCATTCCGACCACTCACCCGTTCCTCCGGGCTCCTTCGGGGCCGACTTGTCGCAGTCGGTGCCCCATGCCCGGCCGACGTGCCCCGGCAAGGTGAAACGTGCCAGGACTCCGCCGATGGCGGCGAGCACAGCCAGCCCACGGATCGTCCGATACGCCACGATCTCGTAGCTGTCGCCATGTCGACATTTTCGGGCCATGGTCTTTAGCTATTTCTTCGGACCACTCCCAGCGATGCATGGTTATCGGACCCTCGGGCCGGTCCCCAACCCGGAGATCACTCCGTGTCCGTTCCCGCCCGGGTCTGTTCGATACATCACACATCATGCCGTACTTCCCTTTATCGGTCTGTGCCCACCGATTTCGTCATTTCTCACGGGCCCGCCTCATGGCGGGCCCGTGCTATACGCTCTGTTATCCGAGCAACGCCAGCACATTCTGCGGCGTCGCGTTCGCCAACTGCAACGTCGACGTACCCGACGCAACGAGGATCTGAGATCGGGTCAGCTTGCTCGTTTCCTCCGCGAAGTCGGTATCGCGGATGGCGCTTTCGGCCGCCGTCGTGTTCTCCAGCGCGATCTGCAGCGAGTTGATCGTCGACTGCAGCGTGTCCTTCTGGAAGGAGCCCAGGCGGCCACGAAGCTTGGCGACCTTGTCTTCCGCCGAGCGGATGATGTTCTGGGCGGTCAGGAAGTTCTTCTGGTTCATCTCATTCGCCTGGCCGCTGCCCAGCGATGAGATGAAGCCGACGCCGCCCTTGCCCAGGTTGCCCGTGGTCATCGAGGCCACGCCGACGCTCTGCCGGCCCGCGAGGCTCAGCTCGGGCGCCAGGGAGAACGTCGCCCCGCCCCCGGTAATGCCGAACGTCGACGTGGTGCCGGTGTCCGCCACAAAGGTCGTGGCCAGCGTGATGTCCACGCTCAGCGAGGCCGAGTTCAGCGACAGGTCCCGGCCGTCGCCAGTGACCGAGGTACCGCTGATGCTGGCCACGGCGTCGACACCGAAGTCCTTGCCCGCACTGTTGACGCTCGCGTCACGGTTCTGCAACGCGAACGTGCCGCTCAGCACGCTCACGGACACGAACTGATCGCTACCGTATTCCGTACTGTGCAGGAGTAGGGCCGAGTTGTTCGTCGACGCGGTCGCCGAGACTCCGGTCAAATCCTTGGACTGGTTGATCGCGGTAACCATGGTGGCCGTTGCCGCCGAACCCGCGAAGGTCAGCGTCTCGGTACCCTTGTTACCTCCGATCTGGATGGTCACGCCGTTCGTGGCCGCCGTTCCCGACGCGGCAAACCGCAGGTAGCCGGTCTGGGCAGACGTGGTCACGTCGACGGTCACCGTCCGGGTCGCCCCGTCGGCGATACGAGCCGAATTCACGGTCACGGCCGCAAGCTGAGTCGAGGTAACGGACGACGTCGTATAGTCCAGGTCGCCGTTGAGCAGCTTCTTGCCCGCGAACGCTGTCGTGTTCGCGATCCGGTTGATCGTGTCCAGGATCGAATCGATCTGAAGCTGGTTCGCCTTGATCTCGTCGGTGCTCAACGCGCCCTGGTTGGCCGACTGGTCTACGAGACCCTCCACCTCGAGGAGCAGCGAGCTCACCTCGTTGAGCGCACCCTCGGTGGTGGAGATGATCTGGTCGGCTCGATTGGCGTTGTTGATGGCCTCATCAATCGCCCGCATGTCGGTGCGCAGACGCTCCGACGCGATCAGCCCGGCGGGATCGTCTTTGCCGCGGTTGATCCGGAGGCCGGTAGCGAGTCGCTCCAGCGAGCCCGCCAGCTTCTCGTTCTGCTGGTTGAAGATCCTGGCTGCAATCAAGGACGGGACGTTCGTGTTGATTCTACTCATCGAACTCGGGCCTCCTGACTCCGCGTGTATTCGATGCTGCTGCCGGGCCCGGAACCGTGTCTCGCGGACCTCCCCCCCCACGGGGTCTTGGCATCGATTCACGCCGGTGCCGCCGGACTCATCTCGTGTTGTCGGCGGCGGGCTCTTATTGCCCGGTGACCGCAAGTCACCCGGGCGATGGTATTCAGTTGTCGGTCGCGTCCAAGAGCATGCGATCTCGTCGAGGCTCGCTGCCTTTTCTGCGATACATCAGTGCGAGGATCGGCGCGAGCCGGAGGGCCCTTTAACTAAAAGGCGATTCGGCGCTCCGTGCACGCCCCTGCCGTTGAAGTCGAGGAATTCGGACGCCGGGCCGCTCCTGAACGGACTTCCTCCGCGAGGCGGCGGCGCGGGCATTATTACCGGACGTGCATCATTTACAGCCGCATTCACGGCCCAGTGAGAAACCATCACCACAGCCCCCCCCTCCGCCTGACGATAGAACGACTGATGCCGCGCCGATCCTCCATATTGAGTGACGCACCGTCCGGGGCTGAGCAGACGTCAAACGCTCCGAAGAAGAGTCGTCGTTCGCTTGACCTGAACCGGACGATCACCCTGGCCCTCCTCCTGGTGGCGTCGTCGGTTGTGCTCACGGCCGTAGCGCTGCACAACCTCCAGCGCCGAATCAGCAGGGAGACGGTCCAGGAGATGCAAGCCCGGTTCGCGAGCGAGGTCATCGCGGCACCCTTCGGTGCCTACCGCTCCCGCGATCAGGCCGAAGGCCCGACAGACTGGTCCCGCCACGCCACCCTGCACGAGGACGTGCTCATGGCGGCGGTGCTCGACGCAAGCCGCAACATCGTCGCGGCGCACCCCAACCAGGAGACGTGGGTACGCCAACTGCTCGAGCACGTGACCTGGGCCCCGCTAACCGCGCGCATCGCCTGGCCTCCACGAGGAGCGGAGGTGGCCAAGCCGCTTCCTGCGTACGTGACGCGCCTCGACGCCCCTGTCGGGTACGGACTCGACCCGGAGTATCAGCTCATCGTGGTCCTCCGCGGCGTGGGAACGGAGTTCGGCCCCTCGGAGTTCTGGACGTTCCACGTGCCCCTGCTGCTCATCGCGATTATCGGACTTGGCCTGGGCCTGTTCTGGCTCCGTCGGCAGGTGCTGGTTCCCATCGCGCAACTCTCGCACGTAGCCCGCAGTGCCACGGGAGACGGGACGCCGTCAGACTGCCCGATCCCCCCCGAACGCCGCGACGAGATCGGCCAGCTCGCCGAAGCGCTGCGGGCCATGCAACTCGACATCGAGGAGTGGCGGCGCCGAGCCACCCGCCTCGAACGGGATTTCGATTGGCGCGTCGCCGCCGAGACGCGTCAGATCACGGCTGCCCTCAACCGAGCCACCCGCGACGCGTGGATGGACGGGCTCACCGGGCTCTACAATCGTCGCGCGCTGGACGAGAAGCTGCACGAGTACTACGAGGCCCAGGTTCAAGCCGGCCAGGATCTCGCGGTCGCCATGTTCGACCTGGACAATTTCAAGACGCTCAACGACACCCAGGGCCATGCCGCCGGAGATGAGCTGCTTCAGTTCGTCGGCGAGCTGCTCCGCACCGCCCTTCGCCAAGGGGACGTGGCATTCCGATACGGCGGGGACGAGTTCCTGATGCTCTGCCCGGGCGTGACCGCCGATGTCGCCGCGGCCATCTCCGACCGCCTTGTCCGCCTGTTCGGCCAGCGCGCCCGGCTGATTCGGATGAAGCCGGCGCTTTCGCTCAGCGCCGGCATCGCTTCCGTCCGGCGACACAAGCCCGAAGACGCTCTGGATCTACTTCGGATGGCCGACGAAGCCCTCTACGAGGCCAAGTCCGGAGGCAAGTCGACGGTCGTCATCTACGATCCCTCCCAGGCACCCGTCACGGCCTGAGCGCATCGCCACGGCATACCCGTCCGCACGCCCGGTGAAACGAGCCGGGGCCCCAACCCACCGACAAGAATCTTCGCGGCGTGTCAGATCTGACGAGAAACGCAGTATACGTGGGGGGCGGAAGGGGTGTGCGCCTGGGGGTGAAATCATGCGCACCGCGACCCGGCCGGTCGCGGCCGCATCAACCGACCTCGCGACGCTCAAACAGCGCGATCGCCAGCAGCAGTGCGGCCAGGACGTAGCACGCCGCGTACGAGGCGACGGATCCTACGTAGCTCGCCGTGACCTCCTGCTCCTGGGTCAGCGCGTCGGTGATCCAGAAGAACGCCAGGTTCGGAACGACCCGGTACACCGCATCGGCGAGGATGTGATCCTCGCGATACTGGCCAAAGAGATAGTCGGAGACCAGACCGAGTTCGAGAACACCCGTGCAGACGACGAGCGTGACGATCTCGCCGAAACGCGTGGAAACCGCTACGGCGACCGAGGTGAGCACGAGCACGGCCATGAACACGAGCGACGTGGCCGCAAGTACTTGACCGTCGACGAAATCCTTGCCGAACGACTGGATCTCCCATTTGGGGCTGATCAGGCACACGAGGAGAAACCCCACGGTGAGGAAAGGCACCGCCAATCCCACCGCCGTGGATGAGAACGTCATCCGGTAGAGAAAGTTGCCGGCCGCCCCGATGAGGAATACGAGGGCCAAACCGCCCAGTCCGAAAACCAGCACCGGGAAGTCGACATCGTCGGCAGCCGTCTGCATGACGCTGTGCCGGACGGACAGAAGGAAGGCGATCGAAGAAAGGTAGAAGGCCACGGCCAACGCCCCCGACAGACCGAGGAACTTGCCGAGGACGAATGACGCCCGGCTCACCGGCTTGGAGATGACCGTCAGGACGGACTTGTTCTCGATTTCGCGGGACAATCCGCCCGTGGCCGAGAAGGCGGCCAGGAACAAACCCGAGACCAGGAGCGTAGATAGTCCCAGATCCTGGAGGAGCTTGTTGTCGTCGTCCAGGGTGAATCCGGCCAAGGAGACGTTCAGGATCATGGCCCCCGCGGTCAGCAGCAGGATCACCCCGTAGATCGGCTGACGGATGGTTTCGAGAAACGTGGTAGCCGCGATGGGCAGGACCTTACCGATCATGAGTTCATCCGCCGGACAACGTCGTCGTATCCCTCGGGGCCACCCGGGGCCACGGGGCTTGGCAGCCACAGGGCGCCATTGTAGTCTATACGCCGCGCGGGACAATCCGGTGCGGCGCTCGTACATTACCGGTTTCCGCGAGGTGGGGCATAACACCCCTCGCAACAGGAACCGCGGATGCCGTCGCGAGCTTCCGGGATTCCGGATGGCGGACATGACAAGTCGATCGGGCGGTGCGGACTTCCCCAGGCCGAGGGGCCGGGACCATGCCGGCGTGAGGAGGATCGGTCGGAAATAAGTCGGGCGAGTTCCCCATTTGGACGGAGGTCCGGCCCGTTGCGAGAACAAGCGAATGGCGATGCAATCCACCGCACAGAATGAACGCCGCGGCGAAGTAGTAGCCATGATCGGCCTGCTTCTGCAGGTGACGGTCACGATCCTGGTCCTGCTGCTCGCACTGAACACCGGCAGCGGGGATGAGGGAACCGGCTCTTCGGCCGCCTGGGCAGAGGTGGGACATCTCGCGGCCGGGATCGGGCTATGGCTGGTGCTGTGGCTCGTCTTCAATCAGCGCAAGCGGGTCCGGCGCGAAATCTTCGAGACCGAGGCCCTGCGCCGCGAGCGGGAAGAACGTGGCACCGAGGGCGCCATCTTCGACGTCAGCGACGAAGAGCTCATGCTCGCCCGCCGGCGGCTGAGCGCGATGTACCGCTGGCTGCTCCCGGGGTTCACGATCTTCCTGGGCCTGCAACTGACGATCACCGCACTGTGGTCCTCCTGGCCTCTCGGACGCGGATTGACCTCCGAAGAGTGGTCCGCCGTAGCCAACACCAATGTCACGATGTGGTTCACGGGCGGCCTGACGCTCGCTCTCTTCCTGTTCTCTCGCTACGCGACGGGACTGGCTCGCCTGCCCGAATGGCGCATGCTGCGAGCCGGGGCCAGCTTCACGCTCGGCAGTACCCTGATGCTGTTCCTGCTCGCCGTCGCACTGGGTGCGTACCGTACGTCGGCGGTGCCCGAGCATCTGCTCGCCTACATCGTCCGCGGGTTGATGTTGTTGCTGGCCGTCGAGCTGTTCCTGAACTTCGTGCTCGATTTCTACCGCCCGCGGATCCCGGACGAGGAACCCCGACCTGCGTTCGACAGCCGTCTGCTCGGGCTGCTGTCCGAGCCGGGCGCGGTGGCCCACTCCATCGCCGAAGCCGTGAACTATCAGTTCGGGTTCGAAGTCTCGACGACATGGTTCTACCAGCTCATGCAGCGAGCCATCGTGCCGCTGATCTGCTTCGGCGTATTCGTTCTGATCGGCCTGTCCGCCGTCGTGGTGGTCGAGCCCCACGAGCGAGCCGTGGTCGAGCGTTGGGGTCGGCCCGTGCGCGAAGTGCGTGAGACCGACAAGGTCCGCGTCCTGAAACCGGGCTTCCACTTGAAGTGCCCCTGGCCGATCGATCGGGCCTATCGACACTCCGTCGCCGAAGTGCAGGAAATCGTGCTCGGAGTGGGCGACACCCACGGGGAGGACGGCCACGACCATGAAGCGCACGGGCGCGAAATCGTGCTTTGGACGGAGACCGGGCACTTCGGGCACGAGCACTTGGACCTGCTCGTGGCGGCCGACTCCGGTGTCGCACAATCGACGAACGGGAAGGCCGCGCAGTCACAGCCCGCGACCGCGCCGGCCGAGTTCGAGTCGGAGCGGGCAGTGCCGGTCAGCATCATCCAGGCCATCGTTCCGGTCTTCTACACCGTCAGTGATTTGGGGAAGTACCTGTACAAGTACGAAGACCCCAAGTCCCTGCTCGAAGCCGTTGCCTACCGCGAGTTGGTCCGTCTGGCCGCAACGCTCGATCTTCAGGAGATCATGGGCGCCCGGCGGGCGGAGGCAACGACCCGGCTTCGCGAGGGCATCGAGCGGCGCATCGGACCCGAAGGTCTGGACATGGGTGTGGAGGTCACGTTCGTCGGCCTCGCCGGGCTGCACCCGCCGAGAGACGTGGCCCCGTCGTTCCAATCCGTCATGGGCGCCCGAATCGAAGAGGAGACACTGACGCTCGCGGCGGAAGCCAGAGCCATCAACACCAAGATCGGAGTGGCCGGCAGAGTGGAGCAGGCAGACCGGCTGAGCCGAGCCATCGCCAAGGTCCAGGATCTCGGTCAGGCGGGCGCGTCCGCCGATCAGAGGGCGGAGGCCGAGGCACAGGCGCGACGCCTTCTGCTCGGGGACGGCGGAACGACACTGCCGACCGGCGGCGAGGCGGCGCAGCGCATTCTGAAAGCCCAGGCCGAGCGGTGGAGCAAGGAGGCCAGGGCCCAGGCATCGGTCGAGCAGTTCCTCAGAGAATTGCCCGGCTTCCTCGCCGCACCTGAACTCTACCGGATGCGCCGCTATCTCGGCGTGATGTCGGAAGCCCTCAAGGACGTGAAGAAATACGTGGTGGCCGTCGACACCGACCGGCCGCCCACCGTCATCTTACGGGACAAGACCACAGCCGGGACCGCAATCGATTGGACCGAGAGCGGCATCGGCGAAGGTGAAGGACAATGACGAAGCGCAACATCCCATCCATTCTGGCCGCCGGCGTGCTGGTGGCCATCCTGATCGCCTACATGGTCACCTTCCAGGTGCGATACACGGAAACGGTCGTGGTGACGACGTTCGGCAGCCCCTCCGCGCCGATCTCCGAACCGCGCGCCGTGCCCTACCTGAAGTGGCCCTGGCCCATTCAGCGCGTCGTGCGCTACGACAAGCGCGAACGCGTGCTGGAAAGCGCCGAGGAGGAGTTGCGAACCCGGGACGAGCAGAACCTGATCGTCCTGGCCTACGCAACATGGAAGATCGCGAAACCCACGAAGTTTCTCACCAGCGTGGGAACCGTGAGAGAGGCCGAGCCCCGCCTGCGCCGTCTGCTCGACACCTACAAGAAGAGCGCTGTCGGCCGCTATGACCTCGCCCAGTTCGTCAACAAGAACCCCGACCAGATCAGACTCGACGCGATCGAAACCGAGATCACGGAGTCCATGAACAAGGACGCCGTCGACCAGTTCGGGGTGATGGTGACGCGCGTAGGGATCAAGCGTCTCAGCCTTCCCGAGGCCTCGACGGAGCAGGTCTTCGCCCGCATGCGGGCCGAGCAGGAGAAGCTCGTGAATGTGTTCCGCAAGAGCGGCGAGGCCGAGGCGGCTCGAATCGTGTCGGAGGCCAAGAGCGCGCGCGAACGGATTCTCGCCTTTACCGACCGAGTGGCCGCCGAGATCCGGGCCGAGGGCGACAAGGCCGCAGCCGAATACTACGGCGCGTTCAAGAAGAACGAGGACTTCGCGAAGTTCCTTGACGAACTCGACTTCCTCACCGAAACCCTCGCGAAACGCACGATCTACGTGCTGGGCAAGAAGGACCCCGGCACCCGACTGTTCGCTCCAGCCGAAGACGATGTTTCCGTCGAGGGTGTCCCGATCCCGAAGGTGATCTCCCCCGAATCCGGATCGACGGACCAGTCGAAGCAGAAGTGATGTGCGCAAGCTGAAATAGGTCACAGCCGAGAGGAACACCCGAAAGTGTCTGAGCAACCATCAAGCACTGATCCGATGACCACCGCCCTTCCGGTTGTCGACGAAGGATTCGATCCCGCCAGTCGATCCCTGAGCGACGCGCTGCGCGTCAGCTTCAAGATTCTCAAGCTCGTGATGATTCTGGTCGTGATCCTGTTCCTGTGCTCGGGCTTCTTCACCGTCGAGCAGAATCAGGAAGCTCTGGTCCTGCGTTTCGGGCAACTCGTGGCCGGCGGCGACGGGTCGCTCGCCCGCGGCCCCGGTTTCAAGGTCGCCCTCCCGGAACCCGTTGACGAGAAGGTCCACGTCCGAACCGATACCCGCACGATCGTGATCGAGTCCTTCGGCCGCGGTGCCGGCCAGACCGGCGCCTACATGCAACTGCATCCCGGCGTGCACGGCTACATGATCATGGCGGATCGCAATCTCGTACACGCCATGTGGACGATTCAGTACGAGGTCACCGACTCCGTCACGTTCATCAGCCGCGTGGCCGACGCCGAGAGCGCCGACCCGAACGACAACAACGACCATGGCGGAGCGGGGCCGCTGATCGAAGCGGCACTCGAGAACGCGGTCGTCCACACCGCGGCGGCGTACACCTCCAGCGACATCCTCCTTCAGCGAGCGGACGACTTCCGACGGGAGGTCCGCGATCGCGTCCGCGACCACTTGGCCGACTACGGAATCGACGTGCTCGACATCGTGCCCAAGGGTCAGCCGGTCGTGCCCGGGCGCGTGCGCAACGCGTGGGCCGCTCGGACGACCGCGGCCCAGACCCGCGCCCAGCAGATCAAGAGGGCCGAGAGCGAATACACGAGCACGCTCAACGACGCGGCCGGAGCCGTCTATCCCGATCTTCTGGACCGGCTGGCCGACTATGAAAAGGCCAAGGGCGGCGGCGACACGGCGGCCGTAGCCGCAACCGAGAAGGAGATTCGGCGCATCATGCTCGCCGAGGCCGGGGGCGAGACGGCCAAACGCATCGGCGCGGCCAAGGGATTCAAGACCGAAGTGGAGCAGTCGGTCCGAGCCGACGTGCGCCGATTCGAGGAACTGCTGCCTGAGTACGAGAAAAACCCCGAGACCCTCGTGTCGAAGCTCTGGACCGAGACCAGGACCAAACTGCTGAGCATGGCGGAAGGGAAGCTCTATCCGGTGCCGGGCTGGAAGCTGGTCATCGAAGTCCATCCGGACGAGCGGTGGAAGCGCGAGGACGAGAGCAAGGCACTTCTGCGGGAGGCCGGGGGGGGCGAATGACCACCAACGATCACGCCGTCCTGCAAACCGCCGGCCTCACGAAGGTCTTCAAGGACTTCTGGCGCCGCGATCGCGTGACCGCGGTACGCGATCTCGATCTGCGGATCCGAGGCGGCGAGATCTTCGGCCTGCTCGGCCCGAACGGATCGGGCAAGACGACCACGATCAAGATGATCCTGGGCTTGCTCTACCCGACGCGCGGCAAGATCTCCGTGCTCGGGAAGGCACCTACCGATGTCAGCGTCAAGGCGCACATCGGATACCTGCCCGAGGAGTCGTATCTCTACCCGTTCCTCAACGCCCGCGAGACGCTCGAGTACTACGGGCAGTTGTTCCAGTTGCCCAGACGCGAGCGCGTGCGGCGGATCGACATGCTGCTGGAAATGGTCGGGCTCGAGCACGAGCAGCGCCGGCGGATCGGCGAGTACTCGAAGGGCATGGCCCGGCGCATCGGCCTGGCCCAGGCGTTGCTCAACGACCCGGATTTCCTGATCCTCGACGAGCCGACGTCGGGGCTCGACCCCCTGGGCACGAAGCTCATCAAGGATCTCATCGTCGACCTCGGACGCAAGGGCAAGACGATCCTGCTGTCCAGCCATCTGCTCGCCGACGTCGAGGACGTGTGCGATCAGGTGAGCATCCTGTACGGAGGTCGGCAGCGGAAGGCAGGCGACATCCGGCAGCTTCTGGCCCGGGAAGAGCTGACGCAAATCACCAGCCCGCGGCTGACGGCCCCGACCGTCGACCGGATCAAGCAGATCATCGCCGAGGCCGAGGGCAAGGAAGTGCTCGGCGTCTCGGCCCCCTCGGACAAGCTCGAGAACCTGTTCCTTCGCATCGTCCGGGAGGCCCAGGCCGCCGACACCACGACGTCCGGCGCCCGGCTCGGCGGCGGCGCCATGCCGGCGTTCCTCACCGACCGTCGAGAGGCCGGCGGCGTGCTCGACGATCTGATCGAAACGGCCGAGACCCGAGAGCCCGCAGCGCCGGAGGCGGAGACACCCGAGCCGGAAGCCGACGCGGAGGTTCTCGAATCGCTTGTCACCCACACCCCCGACGCCGAACCCGAACCGCCGGCGCCCGAGACCGACACGCCGGCCCCACGGCACGCCGAAGCCGATCGCGGCATCCTCGACTCGCTCGTGGACACGCCCGACACGCAGGACGAGAACCGTGCGTAGAATCTGGGCCGTCGCCCGACAGATGATCGCCGAAGGCATTCGGATGAAGGTCGCCATCGTCTTCATCGTGATGCTGGTGGCGTTGCTGCCCGCCCTGCCGTTCGTCATGGAGGGCGACGGGGCGCTGCGGGGACGGATCCAGGCGTTTCTCTCCTACTCCCTCGGCACCGTCTCCGTCATCCTGTCGCTGCTGACGTTGTTCCTGGCGTGTCGCTCGCTCTCCGCCGAGATTCGAACCAAGCAGATACAGACCATTGCCACCAAACCCATCCCGCGGTGGCAGATCATTGTCGGCAAGTGGCTCGGCATCGCCGTGCTCAACGCCGTGCTGCTGGCCGGATCGGGCGGGTTCATCTACGCCGCCGTCCGCCTGTACCTCCAGAACGGTCCGGAGGCGCACCCCGGCGACCGCGACCGTCTGCATCGCGAGGTGCTCACCGCCCGGCACGGACGACCGGCATTGACGCCCGACGAGGAGATCACTAGCTGGGTGAATGCCGCATTCGAAGACATGCGCGAGAAGGACGAACTCGGGAACCGGACTCCGGAGCAGGTCAAGAGAACTCTGCGTCGCGAGCGCCTGTCTCAGTGGCGGGCCATCGAGCCGCTTCGCTTCCGCACGTATCGGTTCGACGAGCTTCAGTTCGTGGACCGCAGCCCCGGAGCGAAGCTGTACATTCGCTACAAACCCATGACCCGGCCCCGACCGCCGCGCGAGATCCTGCTCTCGTACTGGGAGGTCGGCGACCCGAGAAACGCGAAACTCGAGCGATACTTGCAGGCGGACCAGGTGGACGTGACGCACGAGTTCGCAGTGCCGACGCACGTCGTCTCCCCCGACGGGACGTTGACGATCGTGTTCTGGAACATGGACTGGCGATCGAAGGACCCGCAGATCAGTCGCGCCGCCACGTTCCCGACCACCGTCCGATTCGAGGACGGTATCGAGGTATTGTATCGCGTCGGTTCGTTCGAGGGCAATTTCATTCGTACGCTGGGCATCATGTATTGCCGGCTCATCTTCCTGGGCGCCCTGGGGCTTTTCGCTGCGTCGTTTCTGTCGTTCCCGGTGGCGGTGATGCTCTGCCTGCTCGTGTTCGTGGGAGCGATCGGGGCCGGGTTCTTCACCGAAGCGCTGGAGACGACCGGTGCCGTTCGCGACGATCTCGACCCCTTCGGCATCATCGCGCCGATCTTCCGGCCGATCGCCTGGGGGTTCCTCAAGGCCGTGCCGGATTTCTCCTACAACAATGCCGTACCGATCCTTGTCGACGGTCGCGTCGTAACACTATTGCGTCTGCTTTACGCCATCGGGGTCGTGGCGATCGCGAAGTCGGCCATCGTCGGGGCCCTGGCGTGCGTAATCTTCCATCGACGCGAATTGGCCGAGGTGGTCGTCTGACATGAAATCCGCGCGCATCACACAGGCCGTCTGCCTCACCCTCGCCGCCGCTCTCGTGGCCATCGCCTCGGGGCATTTGAACTCGATCAACGAGCAGCGTCGCGAACTGAAGATCGGGTTTCACGAAGACATCCACGAAAACCTGCCGCCCAAGACGGCTTTCCTGCTGACCTCGCTCGGGTCGTTCCGGGGGCTGGCCATCGACTACTTCTGGATCAAGGCGACCCTGCTCAAGCAGGAGGGCAAGCACTACCAGTCTTTGCAGCTCGCCCGATGGATCTGCGACCTCATGCCCCGATTCTCCGATGTCTGGCTCTTCCAGGCGTGGGAGATGGCCTACAACCTTTCGGTCAGCACGGACACGCCCGAGGAACGCTGGAAGTGGGTCCGTGACGGGATCGAGCTCCTCCGCGATCGCGGGATCCCGCTGAACCGGACATCGCTGCCGCTGTACAAGGAGCTGGCGTGGATCTACTTCCACAAGATGGGCGACCGGCTGGACGACATGCACTGGGCCTACAAGGCGGAATGGGCCGCCGTGATGCAGCGCGTCGTCGGCGCGCCGACGCCCGGGGAAACAACCGAAGAAACCCTGGCCGCGTTCCGCAAGATCGCAGACGCCCCCAAAACGCTCGATGCGCTCGTCGCCGAGGACGAGCGCGTCGGCGACTACGTGGCGGCGTTGGAGGCCGCCGGCATCGAGGTCGGGTACCCCCTGCTCGACGCATTCCACAGCGAGAGCGCACCCTCGCGTGCAGAGCTGCCTGACTTGACCCTGGGCGGCGAGCCGGCGCGCGCTGAAGCGCCCGCAACTGCCGCACTGCCCGACGACGGAGCGTCCGGCGAAGTGCGCGACAAGCTCGTCGCATTCGCGCGTGCCAACATCCTCCGGGACGAGTACAAGCTCGACACGGACTGGATGATGCAGATCATGGAGAAGTTCGGGCCCCTCGACTGGCGGGCCACCTTCAGTCACGCCATCTACTGGTCCACCTACGGCGACCACGTCGTCCGGGAATTCCACCAACTGAGCGACATCGACACGCTCAACAACGACCGCATCATCATGTTCGGTCTCGGCAACCTCATGCTCAGCGGGCGGATCACGTTCGAGCTCAACCCCGAGCACCCGAATCAATCCTACTACAACGCGGGCCCGGACATTCGGTTCTTCGAACCGCTGCACCAGCTCTACATCGAACTCGGGCAACGGGAAAGCGGAGGCGAGGGGCTCGACCCCCTCAGGAAGAAGCAGTCCTACTACTTCCGCGTCGGGCACGCCGGGTTCATCGAGGATGCCATCGTGCTCTTCTATCAGTACGGTTCGGACACCCAACTCGCCCAGGCGCGGAAGTACTACAAGTACTTGCGCGACAACTTCAAGGAACCCAACGGAGCAACGAAGAAGCGATACCTGGTCCCGCTCGACGACTTCGTCCTGGGCGATATAAGGGAAAGCGGAGATCGCGTGAAGGTCGCGGCGGCGGCCATGCAGGCCAACCTGCTGCAATCGTTCGAGGCCTTGGCCGTCGGCGACCTTGCCCGACACGCAGGCACTCGGAACACCGCACAGAAGATCTATAGCGGGTACATGAAAGGCACGCGTGACGACCACACCACCCGCCGCAAGCTACCCCCGTTCGAGGACATAACCGCCGACGCCCTGGCGGCTTTCATGAACCTGCCCCGCACCTACCTGTCGTCGGCGCGGTCGCCCCGGGCCACGGCGGACAGCTCCGACGTCGCCGCGCAGATGCGCAAGCTTCAGGCTCAGCACGCCGTGCGTATGAAGGCCCGGCTCTGGCAGGCCCTCTCGGCCGAAGGGGACGACCCGGACGCCAACACGGCGAATCTCAAGCTCCGACAGGCGGCCTACGACCGCTGCCTGCCCGGCGTGACCGCCGAGTGCGCCGACGCGGGCTTCGACGTGGCCAAGGCCATGCCGGAACCTCGCGATATGGACGAATACCGAGAGAAGCATCCCGAGGCCCGCGAGGCAATGAAGGTCAGGGCCGCACCGCAAAAGAAGCCCAAGTGAAGAGCGGCTGACAAACGGCTGTCAGCTCTCGGCCATCAGCGGTCAGTCGACGCGAGGCAACGCGGTTCCGTGGGATCTTGTCGCGGCAGGCGCTTGGCGTCGGGTTCAGGCAGCTTGCATGTGCTCAGCGGGGTGCCATGGGCAGGCGTCGCTCGCGTGCGAGCGAGGTTTGCCCGTGTGCGCCGTGAACACACTTGCCGCCACGGGCAAAACCCAACCCTGGCGGGTTGGCCCCTGCCCATGGCACCCTCGCCAGGCACGTACTTGTCCCGCCGACAGAATCCTGATCGCCCCGGTGTCGTCGCGTGGCCTGTGCAGACCGCCTTCTGACTGGGCAGAATCGATGAACGACACCTCGCACGCAACCTTCCGAACCGCCCTGCACGGGGCCTGTGCCGCCATTGACGTGTCGCCGGCCGACGAGCAGATCGACCGGCTCGCAGAGCACTTCCGGCTGATGGTCGAGGCCAACCGGCGGTTCAACCTCACCCGGATCACCGAGCCCGAAGAGGCCGCCGTCAAGCACTACGCCGATTCCCTCAGTGCCGTCGCCTGGGCGGACGAGCACGCCGAAGGAATCGGCAAGGTCCTGGACGTAGGCACCGGCGCCGGCCTGCCCGCCGTCGCCCTAGCCGTCGCGCGACCCGAGTGGCAGGTCACCGCCATCGACGGCAACGCCAAGAAGACCCGCTTCGTGGCCGACTGCGCCGAGGCGTTGGGCCTGACCAACCTCACGGCACTTCAGCAACACACGAGCCAATGGCACGGCCGCCGCGACCGATTCGACCTGATCACACTCCGCGCGGTCGGCAAGCTGGCCGACTGCATCACGCAAAGCCGTCCGTTGCTCGCCCCCGGCGGCACGATCGTCTGCTACAAGTCGCGCCGGATCACGGACGACGAGCTGGCCGACGGCGCCACCGCCGCCAAGCGTGCCAAGCTGACACCGCTCCCCCCCTGGCCGTACGATCTGCCGCTCGGCAACGACGAGGTGCGTCACACCCTTCTCACGTATCGCCGCGAAGCACCGGCGGTGTAGAGCAATGTCACAGGGTTGGCGAGGCGCATCTCATCCGAGCCGACCCGATGTGCATCGGGGCAGTTCGGAAGGACTGGGCTCTTCAGGGGTATCCGGAGAGTGGTCGCCGACGCCAACGCCCGAACGGGTTCTGCGAGAAGGCGCCGGGGGAGGAGTCGAGCCATCGAGACGGGGGAGCCTCTGATTCGCCGCCCAGAAAGGGCCAGGGGCGATCTCGCCTGCGCGTCACCGTTATTCGCCCCAAAGGGGCGGCCGAATGTAGCCAGGGGTGGAGCGAAGCGGAACCCCTGGATGCGTGCCGCGAATC
>CAYMME010000113.1:0-19346 GCA_964391465.1 uncultured Planctomycetales bacterium | reverse complement strand
GGCCGGCGAAGCCCTGGCGGCCGAGATGACCGAGCCGCGCACCTTTCAGGTCATCATCAGCCTCCTCGGCATCAGCTCGGGGATCACGGTACTCATCGACGCCGTGCAGGCACGCGAAGGAAACGCGCACCAGGACTTCTTCGCCCTCAAGCTGCTCAGCTACCTCGACGACATCGTCGGCGGGACGCGCGGCCAGAAGATCCGAAAGCCCATTGCCCTGGTGCTCTCCAAAGCGGATCAGTGCGAAGACGCCTTCGACAACCCGCAGGGCTTCGCCCGCGCCAACCTCAACCGCTTGTGGAACTTCTGCAACACGCGACTCGAGAACTTCCGGTTCTTCGCCACCGGGGTGGTGGGCTCGGTCGGCCACGTGCTCGACGAGGACGACAACCGCATCCCTGTTCCCCTCTACATCGAGCCGCGTAACGTGCTGGAGCCGTTTCGGTGGGTGTTCGAGAAACTGGGATGACGTATGCGTGGTGTAGGGTTTGACCAGGCGATCTTCACCTCGGCTTCGAGCTCCCGCGGTGAAGGGTACCGGATCGTGGCCGCCTCCGCGGGTCTATCCTCCGAGGAGCGGCGCAGCATCCAGCAATGCGCTCCGTCGCACGGCGGCCTCTGCTCCGGCGATGCCGACTTCGTCTCCGTCGGCTTCGTGCCCCTGGCCAGCGGGCGTCTGTGCGTGTTTCGCTCGACGCATGCCGGCATGGAGCAGACCGGTCGGGGCGGGCGGCGTGTGTACTCCCACTTCCTGATTCTTGCCGCCGAGGACTTCTCCGCGTTCGACAACAACCCCTTCGACATCCTTCGCGCCGCCGACGCGGCCGGCGTCTTCGTGCCCGACCCGTCCGCGTCAGGGTCTCTCGAACCGTTGCGTCTGTCCCCCGTGCAGGATGCATGCGCGGCGAGTTCCATCACCGAGTGCATCGACACGGTCGGTGCCTTGAACCTTCATCGTAGCCTCCAACGGCTGATGGGCGGCCGCAAGGTCGTACTCCTCACGAATCACGACTGTTGCCAGCTCGCTGAAAGCCTGTTCCTCGCCGTGCCCGCTCCGCTGCGCGTCAATGTCTCGCTGGCCACCGGACTCAGATTCTCCCTCAGCCGCGGACTCACGCTCTGTCTCGTTGGTCCGGACAACGCTCCGGCGTCCCGCTTCCTCCGAGGTTCACGCATCGAACTGATCAATCTCGCCGAGGAGCAAGGGCCCGCCGAGGACGATGCTGATGCCCCCACCTGGCCGGATATGGCCGTGCGACTCTGGGAGGACGGCGCCGTCGAAGATCTCATCACGACCAGCTCACGGGATCAGATCGACATCGCCGACGAGGGGCTCGCACGACTCGCGGGACTGATGCTCGACGCGCACAGCATCCCGCGAACCGACCTGCGGTCCGTGATCGCACGAGCCACGCATCGGACGGCAAGCGTCCCACAGACGATGGTCGAGGGCGAAGTGCTCGAACGTTTCTGGAATCGCGTCGGCAGCCGCCTCGTCGAGCTGTGGCCCGTCCCGCAAGATGACGCCGCACGTACTCATTGGCATGTGCTGGCGGAGTTGCCGCGACGCAACCCGTTGATCCCCGACTTGCTGGGCGACTCTCTGCGGACGCTGCTCGTGCGCATCGCCGCCCAGGATCCGCTCGACGGCTTGGCTCGAGCGCTTCTCCTCGCGCGTGAGCCCGGTGACTCATGGTCAGGGATGGTCGACGCGTGCGAGAACACGCTCCTCAACCAACTGCTCACCTGGGCCGCAGGGAGCGACGACCCGCTGCACTGCGAGAAAGCGCTGGCCCTGGCGAGTGACTGGCACCGCACACGTCCCAAATGCGAGATCGCCGGTGAGGCGGTCGAGGCACTTGGGACACACCGGGAGGCTCTGGCGGCACACGCCTGACACCGCCCCCGATCCAACGCAGACGCTCCGATCTGACCGGAATCGCTCTCGTACGCTCAGCCGCTGCCACGCCGCAACGGGATGAGCCGCTGTGAAGGCGGCTTGGCCGATGGCTTGGGCGCCGGCTTCGGGATCTTGGCCCCGGGCCTCGACTTCGTCTTGGGTTGGGCGACCACGGGCAGCCGCTTGGGCGGCGGCGGCGCCGGCTTCGATTCGGGCGACGCCGTGGTCGGCTCGGCGGGGGCAACCTCCTCGGGACCCGGCTTCGCCGGCGCCGGAGCTGGTTCCGGAGCGGCCGGCGCAGGCTCCGGTACCGGCGGTGCAGGCTCGGCCGGCTTCGCCTTCACCGGTGTCGCCACAGCCCGCTTGACCACAGGCTTCGGAGGCGGCGTCTTGGACTCAACCGGCGCGGGTGCCGCCGGTTTGGGTTCCTCGGCAGGCTCGGTACCTCCTGTTGGAGACACCGCCTTGCCGGTCGACGTCGCGTCCATGGCATCCTGGGCATCCGCATCGCTGTCGGCTTCGGCCGCCCGGCCGGTCTTGTCGAGCCAGGACAGCACCGAGTCCTCCATCGACAGTTGCTGACCGGGAACGACAAACACCACCCCACAGGACTTGCATCGCGCACGCCGCCCTGACGCGGCAGCACGCAACCGATACGATGACCCACAGGCCGGACACTTAGAAACGATATGGGTATCCCTTGGCTCCGTCATCTTCAGCCTTTCACACCCCGCGCACGCGCCCACGTAATCGCGGTCAGGCCGCCTGACACAGCCTTACCGCGTAACCCACGCCCATCTATTATAGCGTCCCGAGGCGATACAACCCAAGATGACCGGAATGATAACGTGTCTAGTGCACGACAATCGAGGTCGGCACCGGTATCCATGATGAAGGTGATTTTATCGGCTCCCTCGTGTGCAATCAACTGCCAAGAGCCGCGATTCCCCAGAAATATTGACGCATCCCGCCTCAGGACGGACCGGAAGCCCCCTCCCCAACAAACGGATTCGTCCGACGTTCCCGACCGATCGTCGTTACCGGACCGTGCCCGGAGCACACCTGGGTATCGTCCGGCAGAGTCAGCAGTTGCCCCCGGATGTTGGCAAGGAGCGTCTCCAGGTCGCCGTGGTGAAAATCCGGCCGCCCAATGCTGCCGGCCATCAAGGCATCGCCCACGAACACTACGCCCACCGCGGGAAGATACAGGCTTCTCCCGCCCGGCGAGTGGCCCGAGGTGTCGAGAACCGTGCATTCCAGCCCGTCCAGGACCAACTTGTCGCCGGGAGCCAAGTCGCCGGTGGGCTCCGCCGCAAGCCGCAGTTCCAGCCCCAGGTCAGCCGAAAGATTCTCGCGAGGGTCGGTGAACGCCGCTCGCTCTGACTCGGCAATCAGGATCCGGGCCTCCGGGGCCGCCTCATGAATCGTATCCACGCCCGCGATGTGATCTGCGTGGCCATGGGTCAGGATGACCGCCTCGACCTTCAGCCGCTCCGCCGCCACAGCCTCCAGGATCTGCGCAGGCTGCGGAGGCAGCGACGGATCGATCACCCAGCACGGCCCTCCCTCCTGTCGATAGAGGAGGTAGGCGTTCTCGGCGAAGCCGGGCCCGACGAACGTGCGAATCTCGAGGCCGGAATCCTCGTGCGACATCTCACCACCCCGCATCCACGCGGCGACACCCCCGGACAAGACCCCTTCGTGACGCGGCAGAGTATAGGGGGGACGCGAGATCGCCGCCAACGGAGAAGGGGCGGGACGAGGTGACGGCCCCACCGCCACAAGCAGCCTGCACAACCCGTACCGGCGATTTCAGCCTTGACTTGGGTCCGGTTCGGGCCCAAAATTATAGTAGTCGATGCAAGCGCGCGCATCGGCAGCCTTGTATTCATGCCCGAAGGATTGGGTCCTCCGCGGTTGGTGCACGCAGACGTGGGTTACTTGAAGTCCTTCCCTTGAACGGCTACGTCCCGCCGGTGAACGCGGGCCCCGGGCAATGGGGTCATGCCGGCCGGGACCGCACAACGATAGATGGTTGCACGGGAGTCAGCCCCTCGGGGGGCGCGCAGCGCCGAGTTGATGCCTGCTTTCGGCCGACGACAAGCGTAGGGCACCCGAGGCCTCACACGGAGAACGGAGGTACGCATGGCAGCCGGAAACGCGGTATGGGGAATCGACATCGGCCAGTGCGGGCTGAAGGCACTGAAGCTGCAACGCAGCGGCGACCAGGTCGAGGTGGTGGCGTTCGACTACATCGAACACGCCAAGATCCTCTCCCAGCCTGACGCGGATCGCCCCACCCTGATCCGCGACGCGCTCGACAAGCTGCTCTCGCGCAACAGCCTCGTGGGCGACCCGGTCGTCGTCTCCGTCGCCGGCCAACAGACCTTCTCGCGGTTCACCAAGCTCCCCCCCGTCGAAACGAAACGCATCCCCGAGATCGTACAGTTCGAGGCCACGCAGCAGATCCCCTTCGACATGGACGCCGTCGTGTGGGACTACCAGACGTTCGCCACCGAGGGGTCGCCGGACGTGGAAGTGGGGATCTTCGCAATCAAGCGAGAACTGGTCCGCAGCGCCTTGAGCCATTTCACGGACCTCGGGCTCGAACCGATCGCCGTGCAGGCCGGGCCGCTGGCGTTGTACAACGGATTGCGCTATGACGGCCTGGTCGGTGAAGGCGCCACGGCGATCCTCGATGTGGGAGCCGAGAACAGCGACCTCATCGTCGCCGAAGGCGACTCGATCTGGTCGCGCAACATCCCGCTCGGCGGCAACAACTTCACCGAGGCGCTGGTCAAGGCGTTCAAGCTCTCGTTCTCAAAAGCCGAGAATCTCAAGCGCACCGCCACGACCAGCAAGTACGCGCGGCAGATCTTCCAGGCGATGCGTCCCGTCTTTGCCGATCTCGTGGCCGAGATCCAACGGTCGATCGGCTTCTACACCTCGACCCACCGAAACGCCAAGCTCGAACGCATGATCGGCATGGGCAATGCGTTCAAGCTCCCGGGGCTGCAGAAGTTCCTCCAGCAGAACCTGGGCATGTCGGTCAATCCGCCCAGCGCATTCAAGAGGCTCGCCGCCACGCAGGTGAGCGGGGCGCCGCAGTTCATGGAGCACCTTCTCAGCTTCGGCGTCGCGTACGGCCTCGCCGTGCAGGGCCTGGAGCTTTCGTCCGTCAACAGCAACCTGCTGCCACCCGAGATTCTGAAACAGGCGGTGTGGCGGAAGAAGCGTCCCTGGTTCGGGGCAGCGGCGGCATGCCTGCTGCTCGCGGCCGGGGCCATCGGCGCGAGCTACGCGTGGAGCAAGAGCGCACTCGCTCGCGATCGCGGAGGCGCGAATGCCGGTACGAAACGCATGTCACCGGAACAAGCGGGCCGCATCATCACGCGCGGCCCAGGCGGCGATCTGGCACCGCTCGCATATGCGCAGACGATCAAGGCCGCCGCCGAGACACTGAAGAAGGAGTACACCAGTAAGAGCGGCGGCTGGGAGGAGGAAGAGCAGAAGATCAATGACATCATTGATCTCCAGAGCGGCAAAGGCTTGTGGCTCAAGATCCTCGATTCGATCCACCGCGCTCTGCCGAAGCGAGAACACGCCCTGCGTGACGCCAGCGAAACGGAAGACGCGATCAAGGCCGCATACGCCAAGGTTCCGCGAGGGCAACGCAAGGAGATCTTCATCTCGTCGCTGAAGTCGGAGTTCCACACCGATGTGTATCAGGCCGCCGCCGATGCAGCCGGGAACGCCAACGCGGAGCTTACGACGGACGGCGAGCCCGGTTTTATCGTTACGCTGGAAGGGTCGACGCCCAACAGCGGTGGCGACTTGTTCCTGCTCCAGAACCTGGTCAACCCACTGAACACCGTCACGCAGGAGGGAGAGAACCGGGGCTACTACTTCGACAAGGTGACTCTCCAAAAAGGCACCAGGCAACGCGGCGGCGGGGGAGGGAAGCGCCCGGCGGCGGTCCGAGCTCCGGGCGGCCGCCCCGGAGCAAGAGCCGCACCTCCGCTCAGGGGAAGGGGAGCGGCAGTCCGACGCGGGCAAAACCCAGGCGCGGGCACGACGGCCCGGCTGGAGGATCCGATCACGGGAGAGTCAATGGAGAAGGATCGGCTATTCGAGGTGACGTTCATCGTGGTACTCGGTGACCGACCGGAGTTGTCCGAGGACACAGACGGAACCGACGCCGGGAGTAGCCGCCGCTGAGGTGGGAGGACCCCGCGGCACGCACCCAGCCGCGAAGACGGACTGCGGAGACAACAGAATGGGCTTTTTCAAGCGCAATTGGTTCGTGATTCTGTGTGCGGTGGTCGGACTGGCAGGCGTCGGCTTGATGGTCGCGTTCGTCAGCATGATGACGAACATCCAAGACGAAATGGAAGTTGCCGTCGCGCTCCACAGCAGTCTGGAGAAACTCCAGAAAGACCCGCCGAACCGGGAGATGATCGCCGCCGTCGAGCGCACGACCGAACATGTCAAGAGGCAGCACGCCGACGTCCTCGATCAGGCCAACAAGCGCAATAGACGTGAACCCCTCCGCGATGACGTCTTCCCGCGCGTCGCCAGCATTGAGGTACCGTTCCTCTTCAAGAACGACTACCGAGCCGCATTCCTCGCCATGATGCGCGAGCTGAACCCGCGGGCGCCGGAGGGGTCAACCGAGGACAGCTTCCACACACCCACCCCGCGAGAGATTGAGCAGTGGGACGAGCGAATCAAACGTCGCCTTGCCGAGGAGGCTGAGCAGCGCGTGGCCGCGCCCGGCGGAGGCAAGCCTGCTCCCGGGCGCCCGGGGCGTCCGCCCGCGGCCCCCGACCCAGCCGAGAAGAAGGTTTCGGCTGAGGAGGAGGCTCGACGGGACAAGGTCCGGATGGCGATGATTGCCAAGGCGCGGTCTCTGGACTGCTACGTGAACCGCGATTCGTTCGTAATTCACGAGGTTTACTACCTCGACGAGTTATTCAAAGAACGCGACATCTGGGCGGCCCAGATGTCGCTCTGGGTGCAACAGGACGTGGTCCGTGCCATCGCCGAAGTGAACAACCAAGCCGCGGAGGCCATCGCCCGCCGGAACGAGGCCCTGCCCGAGGGTGCCCGGCCCGTGCGCGCCGATGTCTCCACGATGCCGGTCAAACACCTCGTGGGCATCAGGCTCCTTGCCGAGGACGGTATCTACGACGGAGCAGAAAGCGCCGAAGGCGCCGCCGCGAAGACCGCCTCTCTCCCGCCCACGTTCACAGACAGATCGTCAAACGAGCTGTTCGATGTCATCCCCTTCAGCGTCGAGTTGATCGCCGACCAGCGAGACATTCCTCTGATCATCGACCGGATCGCGCAGGCCAACTTCTTCACGCCAGTGAACGTGAGCTACACCGAGCTGTCGCGACAGGACCGACTGGCCGGGAACCTGCTGTACGGACACGAGCCATGCATTCGGGTGGATCTCGATTTCGAGGGGTACTACTTCCGCGAGACCTATCACTACCGAATGCCGAAGGACAAGCCCGAAGCATCCGCGGGGGACCAGGAGACGGACCCGGACGAGGAGTCTGAAGACCAACTCGAAGACTATCCCTTCATGCCGGAGGCAGTCCGCGAGAGGGTGGTCGCCGATGCCAGCATGGCCGGTTCGCACCGCGGGTTCAGTCAGTCGAGTTCCGGCCGGTAATGCCGGAACCCGTCGGCCCCGAGCGATGGCTTGATGGAGAACCGCAATGGCAAAACAGAAAACCAACTTCTTCGAGCGACACCTGGAGAAGGGCGTGTTCGGCGCGACCGCACTCGTGCTGGTGGGCGTGGTCGTGCGCTTTCTCGTGATGTCTCCGAACACGGCGTCGATCGGCGGTCAGGAGGCACGCCCCGGTGAAATCGACAGAATCGTCGCCGCGAAGGCCGAGCAAGTTCGTAAGGCGGTGCAAGCGGCCAAACCGAAGGAGGAAGACGTCCCCGAGCCGCGCAAAAGGTGGGACGAGTCTGCGGGCGGCGCCCTGGAGCGGCTCAATCTCCAGGCAACACTCATCCGCACCGCGCCCTGGCAGAAACAGATACTCGATGTCGGCGATGTGAAACTCGGCGCCGTCGGGTCGGACGTGATGTCGCTCGCCCGCGTATTGCCGCCGGCCAAACCCCTCGTGCGGAGCGGACGCAACTTGGTCGTGGAGCTGCCGATCCAACCGCTGGAGTCTCCCGGAGCGCGGCAGGCTCCTGCCGCGAACATGGAGAATGGCGACCGAAGAGACGTCAACTGGGCAACCGTCTTCTTCACCTTTGATCGCCAAGGCCAGAGGCAGTTGTTCGCCGAAGCCGGATACAGCCCGGTCCTCCGGGAGACGGTGTTCGGATGGCCGCTCATCCAGCGACGCAAACTGAGCGCCGGGGAGTGGACCGAGTGGGAAGAGGTGGAGGTGTTCGAGCCGTACGGGCGACCGGCGATGCCGACCATCGAGTTGGATGCCTCGGGAGACGCGGCGGCGACAGCGAGCGTGGTCGTGCAGGATCTCGCAGCCATGCTCCGCAGCGTCCAGGCGCGGGTGATACGACCCGAGTTTCCACCCATCGTCAGCGGGCGCCGGTGGGAAATCCCCAAGCCCGAAGGAATCGACGAGAAGACCTTCGAGGGCGAGGGGGACGCCCGTTTCACCGAGGAACTGAAGTTCTGGGATCCGACCCACGTACCCATCGGAGACGATGCCCGGGGCGGTCCGTGGTGGATCGTAGATCAACAACAAGTGAAACGCCGGCAGCAGGAGGAGAAGCAGCAGCAGCTCCGAGACAGGCAGTTGGAGGGCAAGAGCCCCGGGCAACAAGACCGGCTCAGGGCAACGTGGGACCTGAAGGCAGCGAGGGACCTCGTCGACGCGAACGACCTCGAAGGAGCCCTGAAGCTCGTCGAGCCGTGGACCAAGGGTGGTACGCTGATCCCGGCCCCGCTTCGAGATCAGGCGCTCGACCTCAGGGACGAGATCGAGGCCAAGCTGAAGAAGGAGCGGGAAGCGGAGCAGGCGCAGTTGCGGGCCGAGGAGCGCCGCCAAGCGGCGATGGCCGAGGCCGGCATGGCGGCCTTGGCCCAAGGCGGCGGACCTCCGATCACGATCCTCTGGGCGCACGATCTGACCGTCCAACCAGGCGCCGTCTATCAGTACCGCGCTCGCCTCCGGCTTCTCAACCCGTGCGCCGCCCGCCCGAGCCGAGTCAAGGACCCGAACGACGCCACGAAGTTGTTCATCGAGAGTGATTGGTCCGAGCCCTCGGATCAGGTGGAGATCCAGCCGGACGTGCATTTCTTCCTGACCGCTTCCTCGGGCGGAAACGCCTCTGTCCGAATCTACAAGTGGTTCATGGGACAGTGGGTCAGAGACGACTTCCCCGTCGAGGTCGGACGCAAAATCGGCGGAATCGGCAGAGCCAAGGTCGCCATGCTCGACACGCGAACCTCCCGCACGATGGACGTCGATTTCGCGAGTGACTACGTCGCCGTGGATCTGGACTTCGATCGCCCGACGGCAGCGAGCAGCGGCGGATCCCGGCGGCGGGCCAAGACGACAACAGCCTTGATCTACCTGGACCCGCGCAACGAGCTGCGCCAGCGGCTGCACGACGAGGACAAGAAGAGCAAGCTGCGGAAGGTGCTGGAGGAGCAAGTGTTCAAGGAGGCGAGTATTGCTGAGGATCGCGGGGCAGGAAGGTGACCGACGCACCCGCAGCATCAACCGTCTCGGGCGAGGTCGGGCTTGACCTGGACGGCGTCAACATCGAATTCGAACACCGGCATGCCCTCGACATCATCGCCTGGGCGACCGACCGTTACGGGGACCGGCTCGCGGTCTCCTCGTCGTTCGGGGCGGACAGTGCGGTAATGCTGCACCTGGCCGCGCAGGTCAAGCCGGACATCACCGTCATCTCCGTCGACACGGGCTTTCTGTTCGATGAGACGTTGCGATTTCAGCGCAGCCTGGCCGAACGTCTGGGCCTGAACCTGCGCCTCTACCGACCGGCCATGACGGCGGACGCCTTCGTCGCCGAGCACGGCCGGATGTGGATGTCCAACCCCACCGCCTGCTGCGCCTTCAACAAGCAGGAGCCGTTCCAGCGTGCCAAGCAGGAGTTGAACCTTGCCGCATGGATGACGGGCATCCGCCGCGAGCAGTCCGCGACCCGGCGCAACGCTCCGCTCATCGTTCGCGATTTTGACGGCCTGATCAAACTCTCTCCCATCGCCGACTGGACGGCGCAGGACGTTCACTACTACCTGCAAGAGAACGAACTGCCCTACCACCCGCTGCGCAATGAGGGATACACGTCGATCGGATGCACGCACTGCACCCGCAAGGTCGATCCGGGCGAGGATCCGCGTGCGGGCCGGTGGGCAGGCTTCGACAAGAGCGAGTGCGGGCTTCACACGTTCGACGCCGGAAGCGGGATCTAGCCCGGCGCTTCGCCCTTCATCAGGACAGGGCCGACGAGCCGACCGCTTGTCAGGGCCCAGGCGATATGCAGGCCGTGACCCCACAGGACCATGCCGCCCAGACCGTTCTGACCGACCGCGTACAGACCGGGAATGGCACGACCCGATGCGCCGAGCACCTGCACCTGCTCGTTGACGGCGGCGCCGCCCTCGGTGGTCGTGAAATAGCCCTTCACGGGCCCGAGTAGGACCCACGGTCCCCCGTCGAGCGTGTGCTTGTCCTCCTGGCGGCCGAAGGCGTCCGGCCCCTCTCCCGCAACGTATCGATTGAAGGCCGCGACCGTTTCAGAAAGGCGGGGCGGCTCGATGCTGCGGCGCTCGGCGACCTGGGTGAGTTCGCGTGCGGTTGTCGTCACGTCAGGACGTAGGCGTTGGTAGTCCCGCACGTAGGCGTAGGCGATGTCCGGCGCCGTCGAGATGAAGTGCGGCCAACTCGAGTACCGGTCGACGAGTCGGCCGTCGATCAGAATGTAGGCGATCTTGCCCGGCTGCCGGGCAACGGCAACCTCTCGCTCGGGGCAGTTCTGCTCGTTGGTGAACCGCTCGCCGCGGCAGTTGACGAGGATCGCCCCATCACCGAACAGGGCATCCTCCGGATGCTGCCATGTGACGAGCAGGCGTTTGACCATCGCGCTCATCACCGCGCGCGGCAACCGGCGGGCCACCGCGCCCATGAAACGCCCGGCCCAGCGACCGGTCGGGAGGACTTGCTGAAAGGGCCGGCGCGACGGAGCCACGAAACGCAACTCCGGACCGTAGGTAATATCCATGTTCAGCAGCGAGCCGCCGGCCTGCTCGACCAACCGGTGACCGTCCCCGGTGGCGTGCGGATTGATCCCCTCGACGGCCTCGAAAGCGTCGCCCTTGTAGCGGCGGATCAGATCCGTGCCGGAAGCGTAGTCCCCCGCCGCCAGCACGACACCGCGCCGCGCGCGGAATGCCCGGTTCTGCCCGCCGTGGGTGACCTCCACGCCAGCCACACGGCCATCCTCGCACCGCAGCCGCTCGACCGCACAGTCGCACAGAACTGTCCCGCCAAGCCGCTGAACCGCCAACTGCAGAGCGGCGATGTATGCCTTCGCGCCCGGCACGACGTTGTGCATCCGCGGCACGCGATTCGGCGGCTCGGGGTTCGGACCGTGGAAGCTCAGACCGGCTTGCAGCAACCACTCGTACGTCGCCGCTGCCTCGGCCAGAAAGAAACCGCGCAGGGCAACGTTGTTGCGAGCCTCGATGGCCGGGTCCGCGAACTTGCCGGCATCCTCGTCATGTTCGGTCGGTGTGTCCTCGATGCCCGCCTGCCGTTGCAGGCTCGTGTTCGCGGCCGTGAACGACCCCACCGCGATCCCCGTCGATCCTCCCGGTTGCGGTTGCTTCTCCAGAACGAGCACGGTCCCGCCGCATTCGGCGACGGAGAGCGCCGCGGCCAAGCCGCTCCCGCCCGCCCCAACCACAACCGCATCGTAGGGCTCCTTCGACATGATCTGCTCTTCACTCCCGATCGCGCTGCCATCCTGTCTGATCGATCCGGCGGAACTCGGCTTGTATATCCTCACCTTCGTAGAACGAGAGCCACCCCCGCAGGCGGCTGGTCGCACCGGGAGCACAGTCGGGAAACTTGGGATCCGAGTGGAAGCACGGACACTTCGCGTTCGCCCAGGGCCGGAAGCATGGCTCCCACGCGGTGATGACCCAGCGTTTCCCGTCATTCGAGCGACAAGCGGCGTACGGCGCCGAGAGCACCTTGTTGGCATTCGTCTGGGCCTCGAAACCCGCCGCCCCCTTGACCATCACGCAGTTTTGGACCCGCAGATCGGTCAGCTTCTGCTTGGTCCCGTTGGTGAGCCACATCTCCATGCGCACGGCCTCGGCGCTCGGCTTGACCTTCGTACCAAAGACAATGCCGTTGGGCAGCTTGCGCTGCATGTCCAGCGTACCGTCGGGGCGACGGTTCCACTCGAGCGGGTTCAGCTCGGTGTTCTGCTTGGTCCAGACGGTAGGCACGTGCGTGTGGGCCAGGTAGGTCAGTCCGAGGTTCGACCAGATGGCCTCGGGCACGTCGACGACCACGTAGCTCGCGTCGTCCCAGGGCGTGAACACGCTAATCTTCGTCTCGCGCTGCGGACGGATCGCCCCGTCCAGAAATCCGATTCGCGGGTGACGCCCGCCCGGATACGGCAGTACCGTCAGCGGCGCCCCCGCCAACCGCCGCGGACGCTTGCCCGGCGTAATGTCGAACTTCTTCAGGGCAGACTCGATTTCGCGCACCGCGAGACCCGTCGCGGCCCGCACCTCGTCAACCGTGAACCGGTGATGCCGGATCATGTTCTCGAGCCAATAGCGCAGATCGGCCTCGGTGCCGGGTCGACGGTGGTTGCTCGCCTCGGCGGCGGAGGCCCGCGGCGCCTGCGGTCCCGCGAGCAGACCTGCGGCCAGCACAGTGATTCCAACAGACGATAGACACCGTCCTGGTACTTGCATCATTGCTCGTCCTGTGAACTCAGGTCACGTTCGGCGCCAGCAAGGCGCCCAGTATCCCCGCCATGAAGGCCGGCGCCAACACGGCGTTCAGAACGCCCTGGTCCGTCGGTGGGTCCCCCCGCCGCTCACCTCCCCCGCGGGTCGGATTGAGACCGCACGACCATCGTCGTACCATGCAGTTGATGCTCAAACTCGGTTCGGTCGAGATCGGCTTCCCCGTAGTGCAGGCGGCACTGAGCGGGTACAGCGACCTGGCCATGCGGCGCGTGGCTCGCATGCACGGGGCGACCTACGCGCTGAACGAGGTAGTGCTCGACCAAACGGTCCTCACGCGGGGACGAAAGCGGCGCGGGATCACACGGGTCGCTCCGGACGATCACCCCGTGGGTGGGCAGTTGATGGGAGCCGAGCCGGAGGCGTTTGCGCAAGCGGCCGACGCTCTCGTCGAGGCCGGGTACGACGTGGTCGACATCAACTTCGGCTGCCCGGTGCGCAAGGTGCTCGGGCGCTGCCGCGGCGGGTTCCTTCTGTCGCAACCGGAAACGGCGTTGGCCATCGTGCGCAGCGTGCACGGGGCCGTCGCCGGCCGGACACCGGTGACGGTCAAGATGCGCCGGGGGATGGACGACTCCACCGAGAGCGAGCGCAACTTCTTCATAATCCTGGACGGCGCCTTCTCGATCGGCGTTGCTGCGGCGACCGTCCACGGGCGAACGGTCGAACAGCGGTACGCCGGACCGAGTCAATGGGCGTTCCTGATGCGCGTGAAGCGCCACGTGGGCGATCGGGTCATCCTGGGCAGCGGCGACCTCTTCACGGCCCGGGATTGCCTCCGCATGATGGCGGAAACGGGTGTGGACGGTGTAACCGTCGCCCGCGGCTGCATCGGCAACCCCTGGATCTTCAGCGAATGCCGCGCCCTGCTGGAGACGCCGAACACCGGGGAGGCACAGGCCCTGCCGCCTCCCCCAACGGTGGCCGAGCAGGGAGTCACGATCGCCCAACACTATGCGTGGGCGGTCGAGGTGCACGGCGACGCACGGGCCGGCCGCCTCATGCGCAAGTTCGGCATCAAGTACAGCGAGTTGCATCCACACGCCACACAGGTCCGTGACGCATTCATCGCGGTGAAGAACGCACGCGATTGGCAGGCCGTCCTGGACAAGTGGTACGACCCGTCCGCCGAATGGCCGGCAACCGTACGGCGCGGGACGCCCGGCGACCTGATTGCCGCGGGCGCCGAATGACCGCCCCCGGTCCGAGCCCCGAGCGCAAGCGAGCGGGTCATTCTGAGTGCGGAGTACAGGTCCGGAGGCGCTGTCACTGCGGTGTGCGGGCACGCAGAACTTGGATGACTGCGCTGTTGTCCAGGTCCCCCAGTCCGGCGGCGACGGCCGCGTCGAGCAGCTCGGCGTGGAGCGTCGAGACCGGGAGGTTCCCGCCGGCGCGGCGGGCCATCTCCAGGATCAAGCCCACATCCTTCCGATGTTGGGCGAGCCGGGCCTCGGGCGCGAAGTCGGCCGCAATCATCTTGGCGCCTTTCGTGTCCATGACGCGCGAGTAGGCCGGCGTGGCCTGGAGGATCTCGAGGAGCCGTGCGGGATCGACGCCACACGCTTCGGCCAGGGCGAGCGACTCAGCCAGAACCAGTCGATTCAAGCCCAACACCTGATTCACCAGCAGCTTCGTGCGCTGTCCGCTGCCGACGGGACCGGTGTGGAACACCCGCTCGGACCAAGCCGCAAAGAGGTCCCGGCAGGCCTCGAACGCGGCGGCGTCTCCGCCGACCATCAGTGTGGCCTGACCCTGCCGAAACTGGGTCGACGACCCGGCAACGGTGGCGTCGAGGTAGGCGACCCCTTTCCTGTTGAGACGGGCGGCGATCGCCACCGTGGCCTCGGGATCGCCGGTGGTCGTGTCGACGATAGTCGCCCCGGCCGCCGCCGCGCCGGCGAGGCCCGCGGAGCCCTCGATCACGCCTGCCACCACGTCGGAGTTGGGAAGCGACAGGACGACGCGCCGACACCGCCGGGCAACCTCGGCCGGCGAGGTTGCCGCCGTGATCCCGTGCGGTGCAATCGCGTGCAACTTCTGTGCGGCAACGTCGAATGCGATCACGGAGAACGACGCACTCGCCAGCCGCTCGGCAATGGCCGACCCGAGCAGCCCCACGCCGACGAGCCCGATGGTTGATGGTTCTTCCGTCACGGCGGTTTCGGTCACGGACCCCTTGAATGGGTGACGGGCAGGCGCGTGCGTGCGATGGTCACGGGTTGACCCGAATACCGACCTTGTACCCCCCAATCGTCATCGTCGAATGCATGACGCGGCCCTCGACATACTCGGCCGGGTCGCCCTGGTCCTGGCGGTAGACCCGCACGACCGTCCGGTCGGGAATCGGTTTCCGGCACTGCAGACCGATGCCACCCTCGGAAATGTCGCGTGTGCGACCGGTGATTCGCTCCCCCTCAGCCGCGTCACCGAGCACTTCCACGTAAACCGTCCACGCTATCCTCGGGCTCGCCCGCTTGTTCAGGACGTCATCCTCGACGCCTTCCTCGCGGGCTTGCTCGAGCCAGCGATCGAAAACCTCCGCAGATCCATCTTCGGACTCAGCCATGGTCGACCCTCGAACAAGATGGGGCCCGGGGCGGTCGCACAACTTCCCGCCGCAGGTCACAGCCGAGAGGATATGCGGCCGCCTCCGGGGGGACAAGTGCTTTCTGCTCCGTTTCGCCCCCGACGCCGGGCCGAGCATGCCGCCGGAGCTTGTGGTGTCGCGACCGCGCCCCTTCACTCGAAGCGTCGCAGACCCGGTTTGTCTCCTCCGAACGCGCACAGGTTGATGCCAAGCGGACCGGGTGGGTAAGATGCCGGTTTGGCTCGGGCGAGGCGCCGGACCGATTCTGCGTGCGGAGCGTCTCGTCTCGGCAACGCTCCGGCGCAGTGATCAGAAAGGGAAGCCTTCAACCACAGGATCGACCCGGTGACGGACAAACTGCAAGGCGTCTTCGCACCGCACATGGTGCCCCTCAACGACCGGGGGCGCATCTGCGAAACCGAACTCCGGCGCTACATCGATTGGCTGATCGACCGCGGCGTGCACGGGCTCTACCCCAACGGCTCGACGGGGGAGTTCACGCGCTTCACGGTCGAGGAGCGGCAGCGGATTGTACAAATCGTCTGCGAGCAGGCGGCCGGACGCGTGCCGGTGCTCGCCGGGGCAGCGGAAGCCAACATCACCGAGACGCTACGGGCATGCGAGACGTACCGCGGCTACGGTGCCCGCGCCGTGGCGATCGTCTCGCCTTTCTACTACAAGCTCGGCCCCGAGTCGGTGTACGCGTACTTCCGCGAGATCGCCACGAACTCACCGATCGACGTGACGCTCTACAACATCCCCATGTTCGCCAGCCCGATTGATGTGCCCACGATCCGGCGCCTCGCCGAGTTCGAGCGGGTGATTGGCATCAAGGACTCGTCGGGCGATCTGGCGTTCATGCTGCGCATGATGTCGGCGGTCAAACCGGTCCGGCCCGATTTCTCGTTCATGACCGGCTGGGACGCAGTGCTGGTCCCGATGCTGGTGATGGGCGTCGACGGCGGCACGAACGCGACGAGCGGGATCGTGCCCGAGCTGACGCGAAGGGTTTACGAACTGACCCGCGCCGGCCAACTCGAGGACGCGAAATCCCTCCAGTTCCGCCTGCTGGAGTTGTTCGACGCCATGCTGTTCTCGGCGGATTTCCCCGAAGGCTTCCGGGCCGCGGCCGAGTTGCGAGGCTTTCGCTTCGGGGCCAGCCGTCAGCCGATGAGCGAGACGCAGCAAGTCGACCGCACGGCGCTTCAGCGCGTGCTGCAGTGCATTCTCGCCGACTTCGGCGTCGTCGACGCTCCGCCCGAGGGGTGCCCTCCGCGGACCGGCAACATCGAGCGCGACCGAATCGCCCACATCGCCCAAGGGGTGATTGAACAGCTCCGTCAGCGAGGCCTGCTGTGAACGAAGGGCTCGGCGTATTGGAGGTAACGGGCCTGACCCCTTCCCTCGTGGTGCTTGATGCGCTCGAGAAGGCGGCGAACGTTCGCCTCCTCCAGGCGGAGTTGAACGACTACTACGGCGTGTGTATGAAGATCCTCGGCGATTCGGCCGCCCTGCGCACCGCGGTGCGCACGGGGCGCAGCATTGCCGAGCAGATGGGCGCACAGTGTGTGACGACGATCATCGACGCCCCGGACGCACGGGCGTGGCGGGCGATCGAGAGCCCCCGCGAGTATCAGCCGCTCATCGAGCAGGATGTGGTGTTCATCCCGCACCCGGACGCGTCGGCGGCTGCACAGGATGACCGAGGAACCAAGAATATGGCGAAAGAAAAGCCCTTTGCAATCGGCCTGATTGAAACGCAGGGGTTCACGGCGGTGATCGAAGCCATCGACAGGGCCTGCAAGGCCGCCGACGTGGACATCATCGGAAAAGAGAAACTCGGCGGCGGCTACGTCACGATCCTCATCAAGGGCGATGTAGCCGCGGTCAAGGTTGCCATCGAGGCGGGACGCGAGAGCGTCGGGGAACTGGGCACGCTGATCGCCGCCCACGTGATCCCGCGCCCCAGCGCGTCCGTGCTCAAGCTCTTGCCGGAATGAAGGAAGCGCGCGACGACCCATCCCGGGTGTACACCCCAGTGGTCTGATCGACCACGTCGTACGGAGAATCAGAAGATGAAGAATCTGCTGTCATGTTTCATGAGTGTGCTCGTCCTCGTCGCCCTGTGCGCGCCCGTCGCGTCCGCGGCAGCCGACAAGCCGATTCGCGTCGGGATGATCGGGCTGGACACCTCGCACGTGATCGCGTTCACGAAAGCGATCAACAATGCCAAGCCGGACAGCCCGCTGGCCGCGGCCAAAGTGGTGGCCGCGTTCAAGGGTGGCAGCCCTGACGTGGAGTCGAGCGCCAGCCGCGTCGATGGCTACACCAAGCAGCTCCAGGAGATGGGCATCGAGATCGTCCCGACGATCGAGGAACTGTGCACGAAGGTCGACGCGATCATGCTCGAGAGCGTCGACGGCCGGCCGCACCTGGAGCAGGCCAAACCGGTCATCAAGGCGAAGCTGCCGCTGTTCGTCGACAAGCCGATGGCCGGCTCGCTGGCCGATGTGATCGAGATCTTCCGCCTCGCCAAGGAGGCCGACGTACCCTGCTTCTCGAGCTCCTCGCTACGATACATGAAGGGTGCGATGGCCCTCAAGGACAACGACAAGATCGGCCCGATCCTGTCGGCGATCGCGTGGAGCCCGTGCTCGTTCGAGGAGCACCATCCGGACTTCTTCTGGTACGGCGTGCACGGCGTGGAGACGCTCTACATGCTGATGGGCCCCGGGTGCGTGAGCGTGCAGCGCACCCACGCCAAGGACCGCGACGTTGCCACAGGACTCTGGGAAGACGGCCGCACTGGTACGTTCATCGGCATGCGGAGCGGCAAGCGAGAGTACGGGGCAATGGTCCTTGGTGCCAAGGCCAACGTCAGAGCTGAGGGCGGCTACAGCGGCTACGAGCCGCTCCTCGTCGAGGTCGTCAAGTTCTTCCAGACCGGGAAGCCGCCCGTGTCGGCCGAGGAAACCACCGAGCTGTTCGCCTTCATGGCAGCCGCCGACGAAAGCAAACGCCAGGGCGGCAAGGCCGTCACGATCGAGAGCGTCATGAAGAAGGCGCGGGCGGAGTATGGGCGGTAGCTGACGGGATGAGAGATGAGGGATGAGGGATGAGAGTCACCTGCGCATGAAACGGGCCGCCCTGAGTGGCGGCCCGTTTCGTAGTGCGATGTCTAGGGTCGTGACCGGCTAGGCGCTGACGCGCCGTCGCAACCGGCTCGACACGCCGATGCCGATGAGTGCGAGCAGCGCCGCCCCGGGGGCCGGGACTACGTCGATCCGCACGCGGCGACCCGCGGCCAGAACGAGGTTGTGGTCCGGACTGCCGGATGACAGCGCCGTCCAACTGTTGATTCCGCCGGGAGTCTGCGTGAACTGGCCGAGCATCGACCACGCCGCTCCGTCCAGTGAACCGATGGCCACGCCGTCGGTGCAGCAGGGAGCCCAGTTGTGCACGGCGGTGAAGCCCGTGCCGCCGCCCGACACGCTGGTGCCCTCGGCCGGATCGTCCTTGACGGTGAACGCCGCTGTGTCGCCGGTCAGATCGAACTGCATGCGGGTGCCGCCACCACTGCCGTCCTGCGGCTTGTCGTGCACAACCACCACAGGTTCAGACCGTCAGACGCGTTCACCAGGAACAGGTGAGACTTGTTCGGCGTGAGCCCCACCGACCCGTTGAACGACGCAGCGAAGCCGATGGAGTACTTGTAGAACTGGGCGATGGTTCCGGCCGTGTTGTACGCGTTGATCGTGCCCAGGATGTTGGCGTCGAAGTCGCCGGCCCCCGCGGACGACTCCTGGGACACACGATAGATGACGGCCTGGGCCGGGCTCACGGCCATC
>CAYMME010000112.1:0-19748 GCA_964391465.1 uncultured Planctomycetales bacterium | reverse complement strand
AATCAGCCGCCGCGAAGTACCGGGCGGCCAAGAGCAAATGACGAATGACGAAGCACGAATGACGAAAGAATGACGAAGCCCAAAGCCCGAATCGTGCGTACGTGGAGTTCCCACCCCGGCCCCCGCCCGTGCGGGATTCCGTCGATGCCGTGTCCGGCGGGTGGCATGGGCAGGCGTCGCTCGCTTGCGAGCGAGGTTTGCCCGTGGATTCACGTGAGGACGTGGCGCCACGGACAAAACCCAACTCTGACGGGTCGGGCCCTGCCCATGCCACCCACCGAAGCTCGAACCGCGCTCCCGTGGAAGGTGCTCGATGACTGACGCCGCCGCATCACTCCAACGCCGCATCGACCGATCCCATCGTCGCGCGGTCCGAACGGGCCTGCTGCGCAAGGAGTGGCAAGAACAGCGCTGGCGGTTCTTCCTGGGCACGATGGTCCTGAGCGGATTGCTGGGCGGCATGCTCCGAGCCCAACTGATCCCCTTCAACGAAGCCACGCTGACCGTCTTCTGGCCCGTCGGGATCATCATGGTGATCTTCCTGGCCATGGGCCCGGTGGCCTCCGAGAAGTCCGAGCGCACTTGGCCGTTCCTGCTCGCCCAACCCGTCTCGCGAGCCGAGATCCTCTTCGCCAAGTGGGCCATGGGGCTGGGGCAGCTACTGGGCATGCTGGCGATCGCCACCACCGTGGGCCTGCTCGCAATGTGGAGCCGGGGCTTCTACGGCGGGACTTCGGTCTTCAACGCTGTGCGCGGAGAGACGGCAGTATCGGTGGCTGCCTGGGCATCCGCACACCCGGGCATATGGTTCTGCGTGCTCGCCGTCGCTTCAACCGTCGCGTTGTGCTGCTGGTACACGGTGCTCTTCATCATCCTCACGCGGGCCCGCAACGAGTTCACGGCCGCCATGGGCGGCATCCTGCTCACCATCGCCGTGCATGCCTGGCTCGCGCAACGACTCAGCAAGTCGCTCGAGATCTTCGCGATCCTCAACCCGCTCGCCCCGCTCGCCTTGGTCGCCGACCCGCGGTACCTCCCATGGCTGCCGATCCTGCTCGCCGCGGACATCTGCTTGTGGATCGTGGCCCCGCTGCTGATCGTTCGGAAGCTCTCCCGGAGGCCAGTCGAATCATGAGCACCGCCGGCAACGTCGCGTTCCCTGTCCCGCACTACCCCGCGAGCCGAAGCCGCGTCCTCGGCGTGTTCGCCAATCTGCTTCGCATGGAACTCTCCGCCTCACGCGGCATTGTCATCGCGGGCTTGTGGATCTTCTGGCTCATGCCTGCGTTCCTCGAGGGAACGTACATGCTCTTTGTCGATCGACAGCACACGATCGTATCGGGGTTGGCCTGGATCACGCTGTTTGTCGCCGGCTGGCTGTACGCGATCGTGACCGGCGGGCACGTCGTCTGCCGCGACTGGGGCAAGGACGAGGAGCACTTCCTGCTCGCGCAGCCGGTCTCACCGCGATGGATCGTTTGCGCGAAACTGCTGGCCGGCGCGTGCGTGCTCGTGGCCGTGTCCGTGATCGCGGGAGTGTGGGATGTGACTCTGTGGTGGCACGACCCCACGGGCATCCGTCCCGGCGACCTAGGTGTTGCCGCAGCGATCATTGCGTGTGCCATGACGGTCGGATTCCTCGTCGCCTTCGCCACGGCCGTCGTCACCCGGCAGATGTTGACCAGCGTGCTCGTCGCCACGCTCGTGCTGCTCATCTGGACGACCGGCCCGCTGCTATCGCGTCACCTCACGATTCTGTATCCCCCCGTCGCCCGTTGGGATCTGGACACCAGGAACGCGAGCGTCGAAATCGAGACTTACGAAGTGCCTTTGGTGCTCCTCGGCGGCACCTTCCTTGCGCTGCTTGGCCTTGTCATCGTTGCGTCGATCGCTGTGTCGCTCATCGCCGCGACCCGCGAACGCGTGCTTCAGCTCGGCCAGAAATCGCTCGCCTGGGCGGCTGCGGTGGTCGTCCTCACTCTCTTCGGGCTGGCCATGACCGAGGTCGGAAGCTCGCTGGTCGTCCGGGATGTCGCCCCGCTGCTGCCGCATGGGCACGTCCGCACGCCGGTACCTCAATGGAGACCGGAATGGACGTTTGACCGGCGCGGCGACCAGTGCTTGATGACCGTCGGCGCCAATCTCGTCCGGTTTCGTGTCGATGAGCGCGGACAGATCGAAGGCGTCGAGCAGGCGAATCTTCTGCAAGACGGAAACGCGGATACGCCTTCCTTGACCGCGCTATCCGCGCGACTCGCCGAGCGTGGCGACTGCGTGGTCACCGGCATCCTCTACCCTCGCCTCTACCGACCCGGCGAAGGGGAGCCGCCCCGGATTGCCCGCGCGCGGTACCGCTGGCCGACCGGCGGCGACCTTGTACGCGTCGACCGAATCCTGGTCGGACCGTTCGGTGACAAAGAGGTGGGACGAACCCTCAGGAGCCATGCCCTCACCGATCGTTGGGCCTACCTCGTGTACGCCGTGAAGCCGAACCCGGACGACACGGATGCCCCGAGGAATACCAACTGGTGGATGCGCGAGCTGTACATCTATGACTGGCAGGGCGCCGCGGACCCGCAGCCCCGACACCGGGCGCGCCTCGGTGTGGGACGTGACATCCGTCTCGTGCACGGAAAGCTCGTTGTGTACAACAAAGAGAACCACGTGCCCCAGCTCAACGAGTTCTACGTGTTCGATGTGGACGATCCCGACACGCTCGCCGGGCAACTGGAGGATCCCGACGGGCTGACCGGGTTGAGGATGAGCCCGTGGCACCGAGCGATGATCGGAAGCGAGTTGGGTGCGAGCATCGGCCTCCACACGCGTTATGAAGCGTACGATGCGGCCCGCGAGCTTCGGTACACCCACGACATTCACGGACTCAAAGTCGAGGGCTCGCCCGAGAAATACCCACCCTCCAGACACGGCCTGTGGGCAGACGTGGGATTGTACCGACCGTCACCGATCGCCACGGCCGTCCGCTCGGGATCCCGAGACCTGACCCTCGTCGACGACACATTCTTGATCGAAATGGGGTACACGACCCTCAGCGCGTACGACGTCTCCGACCCCACGCGGCCGCGCCGGGCCGGATTCTTTCACCTCGGCGCGGTCGGCCCGAGTGGCCGGCCCCAGGTCTTCGCCACCAACCGACACCTGATCGTCCCGCGAGCGTCGCACCTGATCGTCCTCGACCGACCGCAGGCCGAAGTGAAGTGAGGCGGCAACCGCGCCTCGTGGACGACTGATTGGGCCATCCGCGGGGCACCTTCGGACTCCGTCATTCGTCATTCTTTCATCATTCGTCATTAGGCATTCGACATTCCCCCCAAACTGGGCGAGGCGGGATTCGAACCCGCACGACCGTAACCGGTCAGGGGATTTTAAGTCCCCAGCGTCTGCCATTCCGCCACTCGCCCGAATCTTCTCGACCGCGCCAATGGTACTCCAACCGCCCGCGTGTTTCACCGTGGCCGCGTCCACCCCGGCTTGGCGTGCGGCAAGCGGTACAAGGCGATAGGATCGCCATCACCGGTCTTCCCGAAAGGAGAGGGCAATGCGAAACGTGAACTCGTGGCAACGTTCCGCTCGGCCAGAGCAGCGTGCGTTGTCGCCTTGCGATCGCCGACGAGTGCGATGCAATCGCCGATGGTACATCGCCGTACTGCCGTCGTTGCTGCTTGCCAACGCAAGCGCGCTCGGCCAGATTGCGGTTGACGGGCGTCCCTTCGACCAACCGGACCTGTCGAAGGTCGTTCGGAGGCTGAGCACCGAGGGGGCGCAGATCACGATCTACGCGAGCAAGCCCTCGGCCCGGCTGTGGACGACGCCGCGCGACGCCGTCGTCTTCACCGCGGGCACGACGCCGTCCATGTACTTCTATCCGCAACGACCGACGCACGACAGCGTCGTACTGCGCTCCGAGAGCGACTACTTCGACCTGGACCACAGCCGGCGGGTCGCGGTGCGCGTTACGGGGCTCGAGCCGAACACCACGTACTACTTCCGAGTGAACGACTCGACCGAACTGTGCCGCTTCCGCACCGCGCCTCCGCCGGGCGTCTTCGCCCCGTTCCAGTTCACGGTGGGCAGCGACTCTCAAGGTCCGTACGACTCCGTCGGCGACCGCGAACTCAACAAGGACCGACACACGCTCGGGCCGCGGAAAGAGGTCAACGTTGCCGCGAGCTTTCGCTTCAAGATCACCGTGGAGTCGATGCGGCGCAACTGCGCACCGGACTTCGCCGTTCATGCAGGCGACATCATCGAGGACGCCCGCTACACCGTGCAGTGGCAGAAGGAGCTCCTCGGCGAACTCAAGTACTACCTGACGCACGCCCCCCTGTTTCCTTCGATGGGCAACCACGAATACCACGACCCACGGTTCTGGCGGTTCTTCGAACTCCCGCTCGGCCCCGAGGCCTCGGGCGAAGATCGCGCGTACTACGCATTCTCCTGGGGCGACGCCCATTTCATCGTTCTCGACTTCAACGGCGGCTGGTACGAAATCCGTGATGCCGATGACTACCCGGAGTGGGCGCACTACGAACTGACCACCGAAGCCAAGGCGGCCCTCGAGGGAATCGTCCCACCCGCCGCCCTGAAGCGATTGCAGGCCGCCGGTGCCGGCTCGCATACGGCCGAGGCCTTCGCGGCCAAGCTGAACGCCGCCGACCATACTGACGATCAGATCCGGGCCGTGCGTACGGCCGCCCTCGTCGTGCCCGCCGATCGTCCGCGTTTCCGGGTCGCGGTGCGCAACCCGCGAGTGGGTCGGATCTCGTTCGGGATCTCAGCTCCTCCCGACCTGCACGCCCGCCAATGGCAGTGGCTCGAACAAGAGCTGCGCAAGCACCGATCGAAGCGCTTCATCTTCCTCTTCGGCCACCATCCCATCCACTACAACGGCGTTCCACGACAGCCGGTCGTCGACCTTGCCCACAAGTACAAGGTCACGGCCACGTTCGCGGGTCACCGACACGTATATGCGCACGATACGAGCAAAGGCGTGCACTTCTTCCAGGCCGGGGGACTCAGCGACACCGTGTTCTCAGCCCTGGCCGAGAAACCGGCCAAGACCCTCGTATACCACCGACACGGACCGCACTACATCGTGGTCAACGTTGAGGAAGGAGGTGCAACGGTGCTCGGCGTAGGGCGTGACAACAAGGTATTCGAACGGACTGTCATTCCCGCGCGCACCGTTCGCTGAATGTGTCGGCCCTCCTCGCCGACGGCGCGGCCGGCATCCACGCTACGCCAGTGCTTTCCACCGCCACGTCGGAGGCGCCGCTGCGTCGAACCGGATGCGTTCGCCCTGCTGGAGCGTTACGGTCTGCCCGGCCGAGAACCCGGCCGAGACGCTCTGGGCGTTCCCGGCCGCGTCGGCAACAGTCCATTCCGAAACCTTGCCCGGGGTCAGAAACAGAACCTCAACCGCATGCGGATGCCGATTCACGGCGTCCTTTCCGGACGGCGGCACCGGCGGCGTGTCGATGCCCAGCCCTACCGACCGGCAGGAGATGATCCGGTTCGTCGGCACGGCGGCGCGGTTCGTGATCCCGTTGGCCAGGTTGACGGCCAGAACAAGGTTGTCCTTCGCATCCGACTCGAAGACGAGACTCTTCTCGTCCGCAGTCCGGGCCACGTTCAGCGTCAGGAGGTTCTGGTGCCCGAAGACTTCGACCCCCGTGCAGCCGGGAATCCCCTCGCCGTCGACGTAGTTCATGGTGATCGTGTTGAAGGCAGGCGACTCGCCCGGATCGCCGAGGCGCAAGTGCGTGTTGCAGATGTGGGAGAAGATGACCTGGATCTCGTTGTTGGCCACGCCCCGGCCGGCGAGGTGAACGCCCCGGTTACAACCCACGACCTCGGTGGAGAAGATCTTGTTGTAGTGAATCCCGCCCGTGGACGGATCGAGATAGATTCCCGTCCCCTTACCCCGCACATCCTTCCCGGGCCAGGCCCCACCGGCCCCGATCACGACATTGAAATCGAATACCGTGGCCGTAATCACACTGAAGTTGTCCGGCCCCTTCGCCTCGGGCTTGAGGTGTACGACCGGCCCGTCGGACTTGGCACAAATGACCTTGCCGAGCTTGTACCGGCAGTTCATCTGGCTGTCGATCACCACCGCGGGCCCCGTCGCCCCCGTGTAGATGAGGTTGTATTCCCCGCCGTCCAGCCGGAAGTCCTGCATCCAGGGAATGCGCAGCGTCTCTTGCAGTTGATACACGGCCCCGCCGACGAACTGCTTGGGCATCGCCCCGCCCGCGATGTAGACATCCTTGCGATTCGCCTTCGCGTAGTCGAACGCCTCCTGAAGCCCGGCGGTCTTCGTGCCCGGCGTGTGCTTGCCGAAATGCCCGCCGTCGTTCGGCCCTTCCTCCGTCACGACAACGTAGTTGGCGCGCTCCCACCGGTCCGTCGCCTCCCGCGGACGCCCGGCCGCATACACGCCGGGCGTCGCACCAAGCACTGACGCCCCAACACCCGCACCCAACACACGGTTCAACACATCTCGACGACTCTGCGAGTTCGGCTCCATTGCATCATCCCTTTCCGGATCGCGTCTGGGGCCCCCCCCCCGCCTGTAGCGGCCGGCGCCTCGCCGGCCGAGCCCATAGGGTCCGCCGTGCGGACCAATTCGTAGCGGCCGGCGCCCCGCCGGCCGGGCGGCCTGCGAGGCGCAGGCCGCTACACGACCACCCGTCCCCAAACACACTACGACCCCGCAGCCCGCAACACCCGATCCACAAGCCCGCCGCGCTTCACCGGCGCACCGAAGTCCGCACCGTCAATCGCCGCCGGCATCGACCAGAGCATCAGGTCCTGATAGTAATCATTCCCATACGTCCGCTCGCCCGTATCCGTATCCCCGCGCATGATGTTCGGCATATCCCACGTGTACCCCTGCAAACACACGATGTTGTGCCACACCTTGCGAGCCAGCTCGAGACCGAACTCCGGCTGCCCGTTGTACATGTACGTCATCGCCAGCATCAGCGCCTCCGGCGGGAAGAAGCTGTACGTACCGTACCCGCCCACCTGCGCCGGCTTGCCGTCGGGCTGCGTGTAGTTCACCGCGCCGTACTTGCTACACGCCACGTTGTACCGCTTGATCGTGTCGAGCACCGTCTGGACCCGCGCCTCCGGCAAGGCGCTGCGTAAACCGTGATGGTCCGTGATCCACTCGCCGTCGAGCTGATAGCCGAACACCAGATCCGACTTGAGCTGCGTCTCCGGCTCGTAGTAATTGAGGTAGTACGTGCCCGTCCACAGATGCTTCTCCATACTCTCGGCCCCGGCCTGAGCCCACTCGGCACATTGCTTGGCGAACGCGGCATCCCCCGCTTCGCGGGCGAGTCGTTCGGCAATCCGAAGCTGGGCCAGGTGCAGCCCGCCCACGTGAGCCGTCATCCCCCGCCAGCCCGGCTCACCCGCTTCGAACCACTCGGTGGGCGGCTTGGCCGTCTCGTCCGTGTCCTCCGCACGAGGCATAGCAATGATCTTGTCGCCGACGGGGTAGTCGGGTGACTTGCGCAGATTGACCGTCCAGATCATGTTCTCCTTGATCTGCGGATGGAACTCGCGCGCGAACGCCTTGTCGCCGTGGCAAAGAAAGTAGCGATCGACCATCGCGGCCAGGGAGATGCCATTGCTCGCGAACTGATAACCACGCGTCGGGCTGACGAAGTCGACCGGCGGCGTATTCCCGGTGCAGCCGCCGAAGACCCAGACCGCCGCACCGTCAGGGTATTGGTAACCCTTGTAGCCACGCAGCGTGGAGAGCGCCAGCTCCGGGAAGAAGTAGACCAGCGGCTGATTCCCGTAGAACGAGCACGGGATGCACTCGATCTGAGGGCATCCGCGCGGACACTCGTTGAGCCCGAACAGACCGTCTTCCGGCCGGACCCAATCGGGGATCGGCGGCTTCGCCTGCGCCCACATGCCGGTTTCGGCAATCATGTGCAGCGAGTTCACCAGCGAATCCTGCAGCCACACTGGCAGCTTCCGGTCCGTGTAGACGACCTGCTGCCAGGCCAGAACGCGTCGCAGCAGCTCCGCGTGGTTCGTGGCCAGCAACTCCGCCGCCTGCCGAGCGCTGCGGTAGTGCTTCGCGTACATGTGCGTGAAGCTGTTCTTCGCCCCGGCCCAGTTGTAGCCGCCCGCGTTCCAGGTCGGCGCGTGCCAGGTGAGAAGGAACCGCACGACCTTGGTCGCCCCCGCCGGCAACGAGAAGTCGACCGCCACCGAAGTGCCCGCGTGTTTCGCATCCGCTTCGGGAAGTGACGATGCAATCTTCGCCCACGCCGCACCCTCGAGCGCGCCGCCCAAACGCGTCTTGGCCGGGCCGATCACACCCATCGCATACGACGCCAGCGGCGCCTTCACTTCCACGCCAGTCACTTTGCCGTTCAGTTCTTCGCGGGCAAACGTGTCGGCACCGGCCTCCTTGTCGAGCGGGCCGGGAAACGAAAACGCAACGGCCCCCTTCTGCACGGCATCGCCGGGATTGCGCAGATGCACCTCGAAGACAATCCCCGGAGCCATCGAGTCAACCAGTCGCCCGGGAAGGAACGGCGACCAGGCTCGCACACCGACGCGGACCGGAGCGTCGGTCTCGAACTCGAGGTCGGCCACCGGGTAGTGACCCCAATAGTGGATCTCCTTCGCCGTCTCGGCCCCGCCCAGATCCACCGTCATCGGAACGGGCGTCAGAGCGTCGGTCGCGCTGCGATCCCATCCTTCGTTCCGCCACACGGAGTACTTGCGACCCGCCGCCGAGTGCTGATACGAACCGGTCCCGTCCTTCGGTTTCGGATCGCAAAGCACCCACGTCCGGCCACCAACGCTCAGGCCGAGCACGGGCACGTTCATCGGACCGCGACGCGGGACGTGCGTGTTGAAGATCGTGCAGTAGCCCAGCATGCCGTTCGTTTCGAGGTCGATGCAACCGGCATCCACGCCGCCCAGCGGCATGCCGTTGGTCACCACGTCGCCCATGCGATAGACCACTCCGCACGCCGGCTTGGAGAATCCTCGCGCCGCGAAGCGAACCCACTTGCTTCCCGGCAAGCGCCTGGGAAACAACGTCTGCCCGGCCGCACCACGCCCGGCCGCGGCAATGTCCGACACCTTCGCCACCGTGATCGTGCGCAGGCCGCCGTCGGCTGCTTTCCCCGTACTCTCACGGCCGGTGACCTTCACCTCATCGCCAATCGCCCAAACGGCGTCGGCCTTGCTCACCCCAGCGGGAATGACAACCTGCACCGCGTTCGCCGGCACGACGCGCGTCAGCCGTGCCACCTCGAGGTTGTCGAAGTGTTGCGGCCGCGGCCCGACCGACCGGTCATGGTACAACCCGACGCCCCCGGCCTCCGTCAACCGACCGACAGTGAAGCTGGTCTCGACGGTGTGCGATTGCCCATCCGTCAGCGTCGCGGAGACACGCTTGCCCCGCACCTCGACCACCATGTGGATCGTGTCGCCGACAAGCGTTTTCGCCGACACGTTCCCAACCTGCGGTCCAAGGTTGCCGTTCGCCGCTTCATGGAAGCCCAGGATCCGGTCGCGCGGCTGGTAGAACGCGAGAACGAAGTTGTTCTTGTCCCGGTATCGAACCAGGATGCCCATCTGCACGCCGGCATCGGCATCAACGCTCACCCGCACGTCGCGCTCGTTGATGCCGCCCATCACAACATCGTTGCGCCTGCTGTCAGCAACAAGCTTTCCGCCCTCGATTCGAGTCGCACCGGCAACATCGCGCCAGCGCGCCTTCGCATCCGCATCGAACGAATCCTCGAGCATCACGTCGGCCACAAGCCGCCCCCCGGCCGGCACGGGCACCATCCGCTCATCCGCGGACGGACCGACAGCAACATGAAACCGAATCGAGCCGTCCGGGAAGACGGTCGGAACGTTGATCACCTTGCCCCGCACCGCACCCGGAACCTCGCGCACCGCGCCGGCCGCGCAAGCGAACACCGACGCCAGTCCACAAACACGCGCACGATGCATCACGCTCGTCATGACCGAGCTCCCATGTACAACGCTCGCCCGAACCCCCACGGACGTGACTCCTCCGTGAGCCCACTCCGTCCACCGCCCGACTTGTGCGCCCTTCACGGTGCCCCGATCAACACCCGGAGGCGTGTCGCCGCTCTCCACGCGGCTGCCGTCCTCCGGGCTTCTGCCTGCTTCGTTCGTTGTCCGGCAACGGTCCGGCGGACCAGCTTCCACACGTCGCGTTCCATGTTATTGCCGGCGACCATCCACAGGGCGTTGTCAAACACGAACACGCTCGCGGCGTGTCGGGGTTTCCATGGTGTGTTCGGGATCTCGTGCCAATTGACGCCGTCCGCCGAGTACCACACGTCCTTCCGATTGCCGCTCTTCTTGTGGTAGCCCTCCAGGACCCACATGTGCCCGTCGAACACGGCGACGTCGTGATACTGCCGCGGCGGCCACGGTGCGGCCTCGACGTGCCGCTCCCACTGCACGCCGTCCGGCGAACTCCAAACGTCGTTGTAGAAGTTCCGCTTGGGCATCGTCGGCGTATCGTACGTGCCCCCACCCAGAAACCAGATGCGGTCCTTGAACACGACGCTGCCGCCGATCATCCCGCGGGCCGACCAGTACGGCTCCTTCGGCTTCACTTGCGTCCAGTCGATGCCGTTCGCCGTCGTCCAGATGTCGCGATGGAACGCCTCTTTCGCAGGCCCGAACTGCGGCAGCGCTTGTCCGCCCATCACCCAGATCCTGTCCTTGAACACCACCGTATAGTGCAGCACCCGCGGTCCCCACGGCACCGGCCAGCCCTTGTTGACATACGTCCACGTCTTCCCGTCCGACGAGTTCCACACGTCAGACTGATAGTGCTTCTGGTTCGCGTCACCGCCGACGATCCACATCTTGTCCTTGTAGACCGCGTAACCGGCCGTGTGCCTTCCCTCCCAGTCCCCTTCTGCATCGAAGCCCGCGTCCTTGAACGTATTCGGTTTCACGAGGGACCAGCGTGCGCCGTCCACTGAACTCCAGACCTCGTTGTTGCATATCCTGGGAAAGTGCACCCGGTCGCTGGGATTCCAGCCGCCCAGAAGCCACATCTGACCTTTGAATACCAGCGCCCCCGCCCCGTCGCGCGGCGCCCAGGCCGCGGAATCGGTCACCTGCTTCCAAACCCACTTCGCCGGCTCACCCGACGAGCCAGCCGGCGCAGCGCGCACTTCCCGGACTTCGATCGCCGGAACGAGCAACACACACTGCGCCAAGATCAGGAATGCACGGGGCAGCAACCGCACAAGGCCGCGCGCGGCGCTTCGCGACGGAATCGACATCGTCGTGACTCCTCGTTCTACGACTGTGCACTGGTCAAGCGGTCAAGTCGTGTCGTCAGTGAGGCGAGCGTTGCGGCCGCAGTCACGAACGGGTGACTGACGGGTGCGGCAACCTCGTCGACCAGCGCGGCCTCGATCGCATCGCTGAGATCCGTTTCGCCGGTCGGCTCGCGCTTGCGGGCCCGACGCACGTCGCGCACACACCGCGCATACATGGCGGCCAAACACGCCACGTAGACCGCCACCACCACGGCGAACCCCTTGAGCAACTGACCGGCCCCGAGCGCCCACACGACCTTGTAGAGTCCACCCAGCAGGTCGAGACTCCCGGGCCCGCCGACGATCTGTAGCAACCCCTCCGTGACAGGCTGCACGAACGGAAACCACAGAAGCGCAAGCCACACCAGGCTTCGGCGCAGAAGGCCGGGCCGCCGCCCCGATTCCGATACGTCGGCGACGATCTGGCGGTCGAGAGCCGGCACGATGTCGGCCAGCCGGGCCTCGAGCTGCATCGCCAGGGCCTTCGGCTCGGGCAGCGCCTCCTGCAAGCGGAACGACCGGATCGCGGCCGCATGGTCCTGACGGATCCCGGCCAGCACCGTCGCCACGCGCTCCGCCGTCGTCCGCCCCCCCACTTCGGCAAGAGGTTTCGCGTCCGGCCCTTTGGCGGGACCGGAAGCAGATGTCACCAGCGCACGCCCTGCCCGCTGCACGACCCAACTCAGCGGCCAATACACGGCGCGGAGGATCGGCCACTGCTCCACACGCGTGCCCATCACTTCGTTGGCCAGCAACGTGTCCGGCACGCGATCGCGTGCCAGCGCCCCCGCCGCGGCCTGGCAGTAGGTCGGGCCGAACGCCTCGCCGAGCACGGCCTGCAAGTACGCGGGATCACATGCCCGCTGCAACCGTTCCGTCTGGCGCTCCAGATCGTGGTGTTCGCGGATGCGCGCGCCGTTGGCCTGGGCTTCCGCAACCTGATTCGCCTGCTTCAGCGTCTGCGCGTCAGCCGAATTCACCGGCTGGAGCACCGTCGCGCGCAGCCGCCCCAGCTCGTCACTCGCGAGGCGCCCCACCTCACCGACCGCCCCCCGGTCGTCGGCATACTGTTCCCACTGCGGATCCCCCCACGCTTCGGAGACCCGCGTGACGAACGCTTCGGCATTCGGATACCGCGCGGCCACCATGAACTGCCCGTCGCGTGCCACCGCACACCCCGTCGTGGTCAGGCCGCGAGCGGCCCACTCCTGCTGGGCCCGCCAGAACGCCGCCGCGCGTCGATGTGGGTCGCGACCGTCACCCGACTCGCCCTCCCGCCAGCACAGATCGTCGGTCACCAACTCGTCGGCCTTGTTCACGACGAAGTGCACGTTCCGTACGTCCTTCACGACGTGCCGGCAGAACGCCACCCACGCACGATCGGCCATCTTCCGAGCCGTCACGACCCACATCACGCGGTCCAGCCGCGGGGCGACATGACGAACGATCTCGACGTGTTGCGGAAACTCGCTATCGAAGTCGGGCAGGTCGACGATGACCGCGTCGCGAATCGCGTCGGCGTCGTGAATCGTCACGTCCAGATCGCCGAGATCACGCCCCTCGCCGCCGGCGCGAAACCGCGCCCGCGCCGTATCCACGACTTCCCTGTGAACATACGCCATCGGGCGCGACGTACCCGCACCGACCTCTTCGGCATCGACGGAAACCGCTCGCTCGGCCAGGGCGTTGATCAACGTCGACTTGCCCACATCCTTGCCGCCCAGGATGCCGCAAATCACAAGCGGATCGTGCATCGCCCGGTCGGCCCCGTGCACGAGCGGCACCGGCGCCGCGCCGAGCAGCGCACCGAGCGCCGCGTTGATACGGTCCAACTCGGCGGCCGTGTTGTCGTGGACGGGGCTTGTGCTCATGGCGACGCATCCCCCGCGTCGTGCAACACATCGAGAGCGGTAAGCAACGGGTCGTCACCACGCAAGACCAGTCGTCGAGCATCGGCGACGAGCTGCTCCGTCGCCTGCCGGCCGTGCTCCTCGATCAGCCCGCGATAGCGCTCCGCGGCCGCCTGCACGGCGTCGAGTTCCGGGCACCCAAGAAGCTTCTCGCGCATCACCTCGGCCAGGCGGCCGAGGTGCTTGCCGGCCACGACCCCGACGCCCGCCGCGGCCGCCAGCTTGCCCAGCGCTCCGCCCACCGCCCCCGCAGCCAACGGCACCGTCAACACCGAGAGCGGACCGGGCACGGCGACCAACAGCACAAGTACACCAATCGCCGTCGTGCCCACCGCGCCGACAACATGCGGAGATACTCCCTGACACTCGGACTGCACTTTCGCACTCCAGCGCTCCAACGCTTCATCCACGTCGCGTACGGCGTCGTTCACACGGCCATCGAAAGCGTCAGTGGCCGCAGACGTGACAGGCTCGGGATCGAGTTCGGTCCACCGCCGCACCTCGTCCCAGAACTCGCTGAGCGCCGCCATCTCGTTGAGGCGGGCGAGTTGCTGTACGCAGCGGGCGCGGAACCACTCGAGGCCCCTTTGCCCACGCGATACGTCGTCGGACGGCGCGGCTTCGGGCTCGGCGGTTCGGCGACGGACCAACAACCCGCCACCGGGCACACGGGCCAGCACGGCTTCGAGCCGTTCGGTCTGCCGACTGACCCAGTCCTTCATCTCGTTCAAGCGAAGGACACGCGACACCAGTTCGAGTTGCTCGCGCTCGGGCCCGTTCATGAGCGCCGTCATACACTCCCACCGGCTCGGTGTGGCGTCACGGACCGCGCGCTCCAGCGCCGGACCAAGTGCCGCCAGTCGCGCAGCCCGCTCGGCGTTCGCATTGAGAACACGGGCGGCGCTGCCGCTGAGTTCGCGGCGCAGGGTCCCGGCTCGATCCGGCGCAGGCCCGCCGGTGAACGCGAGCACATCGTCGAGAGTCTGCGGTGGGAACTGTCGGAACCCGCGCCCACGGCGATAGTCGAGAATGTTGAATCCGCTTGCGGCCAGGCGCCCGGCCTGCGTACCCAATCGGTCGCGATCGGCCTGGGCCATCTCCCCCTCGACCGTCCGGTTGAAGAGCACGAAACGCTCCTGCCCGAATCGGCTCGACTCCCGGTGCAGCAGTCCGACCGCCTGCCGATCGAACCACCGCTCGTGATCGACGAGCACGATCAGCCGGTCGAACCACGGCAGGAGCGAGAGCGTCACGTCTCCCTCCAGCCGCGCGGCCTCCGATGTGAAATCCGGCGTGTCGATGAGGATCGCGTTCTCGAGCCCGGCGGTCGTGTGATAAACCACAAAGGCCGACTCCGGCGTCCCTTCCAAAGGATCGCCCGGACTTGCGGCCTCCGGGCGCAGCGTAGGCAGCAGGATCCGGTCGTGATCGAGCCACATCTCCACGCGTTCCCGCAGGGCCTCATGAACGGCCACGATCGGCCCGCGCGTGGTATGGCTCCGAATCGTCACCTGACTGATCGGCCGACCGTCGAGCAGATTGTTGAAGACGGTGCTCTTGCCCGACGACGCCCCGCCCACGATCGCCACGAGCGAGACACCCGCCCCCGCCCGGGACGTATTCAAAGTGAACCGCAATCCGCATGCCGTCTGATGGTCCTGTTCCGTCCAGCCCAGTCTTAGCTCATGCGCAAGCTGCGCCCCGCCTGCTGTCACCGTCGCCAGAGCCTGATCGAGCGTGGTCTTCATGTGCGAATTCGCAAGCGAAGCACTCGAAACGCCCTCGATCGCAAGGCGAAAACGGCGCCGGGGCAACCGCAGCCTCAGCATGCAAGGAGGCGATACGAGTGACGAGAAGTAGACGAGAAAAGCCGACCCACTGCAAGCGCAGCGTCCGATGTCGGTCACGAAGCGCGAACTCGACGGGACGGAGCGAGTTCCTCTTGACCGACGCCGACAGCCGGCAGATCACGGGCATCCGCACGCCGGTCGGAGCAGCAGGCCCTCGCCGTCCCAGCCGCCCGTTCCGTCGGCGTTCGTACCCTCGTTGGATGTGCCTTTCCACATCTGACCGAGCTTCGTCGCATCGTTGATGATGCCGCACGCTGCATTCCGGAGGCGGCAACCCACGCGCTGCGGTCGGTCGATTCCACGTCCTCCGTCTCGTTCACTCTCCGCCGCGCGAGACCGCCCGGCCCCATGCTACGGCTTGGGTGGCAACGACTCGCCTTGCCAGGCGCTGTGGCCGTTCGTGCCTTGCCAGAGCTGTCCGAGGAGCGTGGCGTCGTTCAGGTTGGTCTGTCCATCGCCGTTCAGGTCGATGCGGGCGCGCTCGGCCGTTGCAGGGTCACTGCCGAAGAGCGACCCAAACGCAGTGGCGTCGGCCATGTTGACTTCGCCGTCGGCGTTCACGTCGGCCGGCAGGTGGCCAAGACACACTTCGAACGCCGATTCGCCTCCTGTGACTCCGGCCACCGTCAGCGTGACGACGGTCCAGTGTCCGACCGGAATGGACGCATCGAGTTCGATCCGGTGAATGCCTCCGCCAATGTGGGTGAACGCGGTCACGTCCGGCGCTCCTGCCGGCGCGGTGGTAATGACGCTCGACCCGACATAGCTGACAGGCTGGTCCACTTCAATCGCAACGACGGCGAGGCCGACCTCCTCGGCCTTCGGCCGAATCAATGATGCCGCGTTGCCCGTCGCGTCACTCCCGCCGATGACGGCGAGCAGCGTGGGCAGCGCCGGTCCTTCGTACGCGCCCATGTCCACGATCGGCGGCGTGCCGATCCCGGTGTCCGCCGTCGCGGGATCGTCGTGAAATCGCGCGTCTCCGGCCAGATCGAGCGGGGTGGGCTCGGCCGTGTCCGCATCGCCGTCCAAGTCAGCCGTGTCGGGGGGCACGGCCGCGTTGTCGCCGGCGTCGAGGCAAGGCGACGATGGCAGCAGTCGCACATCGCCGAAGTCGTCGTTGCTGCCGACGCCCCAGCCGTCGCCACCGTCGTCCGGGTCTCGCACGAACCACGGGTCGGCATCGACGTTCCCATCGCCCGCGAACACGCTGAGGCCCTGGATGCAGGAGTAAACGACTGACGGTGGGGTGCGATCGTAGTAGACCTGGGCGGCCTCATCGGTACCGGCGTCGTGGCGGTTAGCCCAGAGGATGCAGTTGCTGACCGTGACCGCAGCGCGTCCACTGCTGCTGATGCCCCCGCCCAAACCCTCACCCCCGCCGAAGGGCGGCACCGGCTCGCCGAGGCCGGTGGCGGTGTTTGCCGCCACCGAGCAGTTCGTGACCACCAACGTTCCGGTGCTGCTGATCGCACCGCCGTACGCGGCCCCGCCGCGGGTCTCGTCGCTGCCCATTCCACCGGTCGCGGTGTTGCCAGACAGAACGCAGTTGGTGAACGTGGCCGTGCCGGAGTCGTTGTGCACCCCGCCGCCGCGCCCGGTAGCGCCGAGGCTCCCCGCACCTCCCGTCGCAGCGTTTCCTGTGAGCGCGCAGTTCGTTAGGCTGACCGTCGCGCCGGTGCCGGCGTTGCAGATGCCCCCGCCGGTTCCGTCGGTGCCGTCGCCGCCGATCGCGATGTTTCGCGAGACCGAGCAATCGACGAGCGAAAGCACAGCGGCGGAGCCCGTGTTGTAGACGCCGCCGCCGTGACCGCGGCTGCTGTAGTACACGCCGAGCGCGGCGTTCTCCGCGATCGAGCACCGCGCCAGCGTCACCGTGCCGCTGTTCGAAATGCCGCCCCCGAGGCCATAGCGGGCGGTGTTCCCGGATACGCTGCACTCCGTCATCGTGATCGCCCCATCGTTCCAAATCCCGCCGCCGAACGTGGGACCGCTGCAGTTTCTTCGTGCGAGGTTGGCGCTCACGGTGCAGTTGGTCATTTCGAGCGTGGCGTCCGTATTGTTCAGGATGCCCCCCCCACCTCTGACTCTGGCTGTGTTTCCATGGAACGTCGAGTGGGTGACGGTGGGGCTGCTGTCGCCCGCGTTGTACATGCCGCCCCCGCCGGAATCGGCGCTGTTCCCGCTGAAGGTGCAGTGGTTCACGGTTGGGCTGCTGCCGGGCGCGTTGTACATGCCACCCCCGCCATCATCGGCGCCGTTCGCGCTGAACGTGCAGTGACTCACGTTGGGGCCGCTGTTTCCGTGGTTGCACATACCGCCGCCCCAGCCGCCTATCTCGGATCCGCCCGCGAAGTTGTCCGTGAAGGTACAGTGTGTCACGATCGGGCTGCTGTTCGAGTTGTACATGCCCCCGCCCCGGCGGCTCCCGCTGAATAGCACGTTGACTCCGATCCCACCGGTGAGCGTGAATCCCTGCAGGATCGTGTCCGGCCCCTCGCCGCCGACGCACTTGACCACGCTGTCGTCCAGGCCCGTGGCGTCGATGATTGTGACATCAGGGCCGGCGGCGCTGCGCAACGTGACCGCCTTCCCTTTGAAGTCGACAGACTCGTTGTAGGTGTCGGCGGCGACGATGATCTCGTCGCCCGCCCCGGCCGCGTCGAGGGCACCTTGGATTGTGGCACGGTCGCCGGGAACGTGGATGGTGTCACCCCGGCCGGGCGTGCCGGCAACTAACGAAACGCCAGCGGCAAGCGATACGATGGTTCGCCAGGTCGTCATGCTCTTGTCCTTTCCTCGTTGCGTCGCGCGGTCGCTGCCCCCGTCCCCACCGCTCGTGCCCGCCGGGCGCTCGCGAGTCGATGCCGATCGCGGCCCGCCCGTACCCCTGCACGCCGCCCAGAGCCCCTCGCCGGAATCGGCGCCCGCCCAGCGCCTGCTGCTTTTCTAGCACCCTCTGCCGGCGAAGTCAAGCCGCTATGCTAATTTTTTAGCATGCTGTAGCCTGCCTGTGACACTGGAGGCAACCGCGACCGGGAGGCTGTCGGCCCCCATCGAGTATCCCGGCAACACCGGAAACGGCAGACGATCGCCCTGGCAAGTGATGGTTCAGGCACGGCTGCGGGCTCCCAGCGTCTCTCCGCGTTCTACGGGGAGCCCTGGCCCGCGGTTCGATCATTTGTCGCAATCTCAACCGCAGTCCGGCACTCGCGTCACGACGCCTCCCACAAGTACAGTGACCAATCCGCCCCGTTTGTCCACCAGAATTCAGTTCGAGGGAACCAGCGGCTCTTTCGGGGGCGGGTTGGTCATTCGTTATCTCCCCATTGAGCTTCGGCGGACTTCGGATCGCGCGCCCCACGTTTGAAGACGTGGGCCACCCGCGCGACCGTGGCACCCAGTGCGACGGGAAACGAGCGTTCCTGCTTGGCGTTCGGGGACCACCGTGCTATATTTGTAGCAGGACGCCATTTTTCCAGCATGAATTGCCGTGCCCCCCGATCCACGGTACGGCGCCTCGCCGAAGGAAGGCTCGAGCATGGCCAAGTCGTCGCAACTCCATCTCAGTCGTCGTGAGCGTCAGATCATGGACATCATCTACCGATGCGGCCACGCCACGGCCGCCGAGGTGCGGGCGGAGATGCCCGATCCGCCGAGCTACTCTGCCGTCCGTGCCATGCTGCGCGTGCTCGAAGACAAAGGGCACCTCCGCCACGCCCAGGACGGGCCCCGATACGTCTATCGGGCGACGCTGCCCCGAGGCAAGGCTCGCCGCACCGCGTTGCGACGGGTCGTGCAGACGTTCTTTGACGGCTCGACCGAGGAGGCGGTGGCCGCATTGCTGGGTTCGTCCGCCTCCCGGCTCTCCGACGACGAACTCGATCGGCTGGCCCGACTCATCGAGCAGGCCAAGAGGGAGGGACGCTGATCATGACCTCGGCCCTGGCTTGGTCTCCCGTGGTTTCGGGGGTCCTGCTCCCCGCCCTGTTGGACGCCACCGTCAAAGGCACGATCGTCCTGGCGGCGGCGGGCCTGATCATCCTCGTCGTACGCCGCGTTTCCGCCGCGGGTCGCCACGCAGTATGGTGCCTGTCCCTGGGTAGCCTCATCGCTCTGCCGATTCTCTCGCCGATGCTGCCCGCCTGGTCGGCGCCGATCCTGCCGAATGCCGCCGCGTATAGGATCGCCGTGGAACCGGAGCGGCCAAACCCGGCCGGCCTCGCTCCGGGCGGCGCGCCCAGCGCGCACCCGATCACGGATCGGACTTCGGCCTCGATTCGAGTGGGAAAAGGTGAACCGGCACCCGCACGAGTATCGCGGGCACCGATCTCCGAACCGGGAAGCGCGTCCGCCACAGCCTCGTACCTTTCGTCGCGCGGGCCGCACGGGGCGCTTCTGGTCTGGGCAGGGGGCACGCTCATCCTCATCGGTCGTGTGTTGATCGGCGTAGTGGGTGCGTGCTTTCTGGCACGGCGCGCCAAGCCGATTCAGGATGAAACCTGGACGGCGCTCGCCGGCACCCTTGCCGGACAGCTTGGCGTGAGGCGCCCCGTTTCGCTTCGACGAAGCACGCGAACCAACGTGCCCGTCACGTGGGGCCTCTGGCG
>CAYMME010000111.1:0-19759 GCA_964391465.1 uncultured Planctomycetales bacterium | reverse complement strand
CGAGCCACACAGCGTTCAGCAACACCAACAGCGTCGCCCAAAGGTACATCATGACCGCCCTGCACTCTCCGTCGCCGGCCGGCACTTGACCAGCAGGCTGCATACTACGGTGTCGGCACACCGAGTAGAAGCACCGTCAGAGGGAATCGAACATCACTTGCCGGCGGTCAGAACGATGCCCAGCACGATCAGGCACCAGATGAACACGGCGACGATGGAGTAGGCCATCGCAGCTTGAAGTTGGTCGAAGTTGACCTGGATGAGGTGCGCACGGTTCGCCACGATCTGCGCGTACGAAGTCTGCGTGCAAGAGAAGTAGCTCACCGAGCCGAACCCCAGGAATGCGGGAACGACTGTCCCGAAAAGGAACAGCGGCCGGGTCACCGCGGCGAGTCGCGAGCGAGGGGCTGCGTCGCAGACCGCTCGGAAGCGATGCCGCAGGAGCCGATACGTCAGCAACCCGACCGCCAGACTGCAACCGCAGACGACGAAGTAGGAGATCTGCAAGTAGGTTTCGTTGTCCAAGAGCGCAGACCCACCCCGCTATTCGCCTGAACCCACGTACCGCTCGCCGCACTCCGGGCACTTCAGATCGTCGACCAGCCCCTTCAGGCTGTATCCACACTCGAGGCACACCGGCGCCTCAGTAGACTTACGGCCCAGCGCGGCAACGACGATGGTGATCATGAACATGAAGCAGACCAGCACGACGAGCATGGTGACGAGCACGTAGTACACGACGTTTGCCACCGCCCACACGTGCTCCATCAGGGGCTTGCCCGACGCAGGGTTCCAGTTGCTGTCCAACACGCCCACCAGCGCCGAGAAGAACAGACAAATCGCGAAGGAACGAAGATAGAACTCCGTAGCCGCAGACCGACGCACCACCCCGTCCAACAGGCTCCGCAGGCTTCGACGCGTGACTGCGTACACCGCCCACGCCGTTCCCCCGGCAACGACCAGCAGTATCAGCAGTCCCAGGAAAGCCATGACGGTGAAGACTCCAGCCGCCCATTCATTCGCCCGCGCCACGCGCGAGCATCGCCTGCACGATTGGAAGCGTGGGCGGGAGCGACTCTTGCCAGAGCCAGCGTGTGTCGATCGCAAAGCCCTCGAGAACGCGGCTATGGAAGATACTGTCCACAGTAGCCGCCTCAACGAAGCAGCTCTCGCCGCGAACGAAGAACGTGGCAACCGCCTCGTCGGGGTCGATGATCCAGTATTCCGCGACGCCCGCTGCCTCGTAGCGCTCGCGTTTGAGCTCGTAGTCGCGATGGACGCTGTCGGGCGATACGATCTCGATCGCCAGATCCGGCGGCCCGTCGATGTACCCCCGCTTGACGATACTGGCCCGATCAGCCCGCACGAAAGCCAAATCCGGTTCGGGAGAGGTCTTGTCCGTCAGCCGGAAGGCAACCTTGTTGACCGTCACCCAACCCGATTTGTGCTCTTCGACGAACTGCTGTAGCAACGTTGTCAGCCAGACAACCAGTTTGTTGTGCCCGATGTTCTCCGGCGACGCCATATAGAAGACTCCATCGATTAGGTCAGCCTTCTGATCTCCCTGCACGAGTTCGAGGAAGTCCGCGAAAGTCAGCGGGCCGGAGCGTGTTCGAGTAGCCATAGTACGCATGCTCCTCGTCGCGACGGGCCGCAGAGCCATAGAACATCAATGCTCAGCAACGCCGCCTGCTCCAGTATAGCAGGTGCACGAGACCGGCGGGAAGCGCTAGGTCGGAAACTCCGCGGCCAGGATCTGTGCGATGTCGAGGTAGACCTGCTTGATGCGCGCTTCGAGTTCGCCCGGTAGCACGCCGTGCAGGATGTCCGGCACGTTCCACCATCCGACCAGGTTCAAGTGGTCGGCGTCGAGGACCGGCTCGACGAAGTACTCGTCCTTCCACTTCGCCGACTGCACCGAGACGAGACCGTCGTTGTCACCTTCGGCGGCGTGGATGATCCGCCAGGCCGGCTTGAGTAGATCGAAGACGTAGAGGCAATCCTGTCGGCCCGCGTAGGTCCGGAAGCGGACGCCGCAACCGGTCTCCCAGCCGTCAGCTTGCTCGTTGAACTCCCGGCACGCTTGCGTAGTGAGGTCGTGCACGCCCTCGCCCAAACCCAGCTTCACCAGCAGGTTGCCCGTGTTCTTCACGACGAAGTCTGCCATCGGCGACCCGTGATGCGGCGTACCGATCGTGGTCAGGGAAGCGATCCGTTCGTGAAACCCTTCGGCACGGTTTTCGTACAGCATGTGCCGCGTATCCAGCCCGCCCATGCTGTGGGCGATGACGTGCACCTTCGCCGCGTCGCTCTCCTCTCCGGCCAGGACCTCCTCGATCTGCCGCTTCAACGTGCGAGCCCGCACATCGACACGACCCGCCCACTCGACGCTGGTGTGACGCACCCGGAACCCGTAGCTCTCCAGATGGGTGCGGATGTTTCGGAAGTAGTGAAGCCCGTCGTCCTTGCTGTTGTCATCAACCTTGAACAGGAAGTTGGACAACACATCGAACCGCGCGATGCCGTGAGCGAGAACGATCGGGTAGGTCATGTGTGCACGGACGCATCAGATGCGGCAGAACGTCGACTCGGTCGGAGCCGGGTAGGGAATCGCCAACTCCGGGGTCTCGATGGTCTCGCCGGGACGGGCGCGGGCCTCGCCGAACGCGTGCAGCAGGCCGGCGGTGAGAATGCTTCGCTTGATCGGCCAGGGCAGCCTGCCGGTCCGGAAGAATCGGTCGACGTGTGCGGCCAGCGTGTCCCAGTGGTGAGCCTGCGGCGATCGCGGACGGAGAAGCTGAGCCGAGACAGTCTCACCGGTGCGGGTGCGTACGGCGAAGTCGATGTCGCCCACGACACCGTTGGCCACGAACAGGGTCGAACGGAGGCCGTCACTGTGCTGAATGCGAAAGGCCATCGGATCCTTCGCCAGCTTCTCGACCAACCCCAAACCGACGAGGTCCTGCGTGCGGCCGTCCTTGGCCGGATCGCCCTGCGGCGTGTCGCTGCGCGAGATGGTCGAACCCAGCAACGCTCGCGTTGATCGCTCTTCGAGCAAAGCGCGCCACAGGGCCTTACCTTCAAGCGCACGGACCGAGCGCACGCCCGCTTCGCCCGACGATTCGCTCGCTCCGACATCGGCCCTGCGCCGTTCGATTACAGGCATCAGGCCGTCGAGGGCGAGAAACTCGGCCTCGCCCGGCTCTCCCACCGTCACGATCAGAGCCTCGGTAATCGCAGCACCGCGAGCAAGGTCGACCTCGGGCAGGCGCCAGGTGGTCGGCATGTAGCTCCCGGCCAGCAGCGATAGCTTGCGCGACGCAGCCAAGTCGGCGATGCGTCGTGCGGCCTCGGCATTCTCGGCCAGCGCCCCGTGTACAAAGGCGCGGCAGCCGGGGCGGGCGGCACGAATCGCGGAATCTAGCAACGCCGTCGCGGGTCTGTGGCCGACACCCTTCGGCACAACCACGACCGCAGTCGACTCCGCAACAAGTGCTGGGATACCACCGGCGCGCTTGAGACCATGATCCTTGGCGCGGCGTTCGATCTCTTTGTCGCCTACGCCCGGCGCCGTGTGAATGGTGACGGACACGGCCTGTAGACGCTGGAACATGCCGGCTTCTCGGTAGCCGATCAGCAAGCGGTCGACGAGCTGCTGGGCCGGCGACTCGACCTCGAACTCCTCGACGAGTGCGGCGATGCGGACGGGGTCGGCCACGGTCATGCCCTCCAGTACGTGGATCGCTCAGGCGCGTCGTAGGTCACTTTCAACTCCGGCGTCAGCAACGGTACCTCACCGCGGAAGAGTGACTCGACACCGAAGCACACCATCCCTGTCGTCAGCAGCGTCCGCTCGACCGGATACGTCGCCTTGCGGGTCAGGATGGTTTCTTCGATGTTGTTCACCTGGGGACTGAAGAAGTTGGCCAGCGTGCAGGGCCGCGGCGGCATCGGCAAGTACATCTGGCACGAGATGATCTTGTCGGAACCCTTGACCGCCCCGGCATAGTTGAAGTCGCTCAGGAAACCGCTGAGCAGCAGCAACGTCGTGTGGAAGCCATCGAGGTGCTCGATGAAGTACGCGATGGGTCCGCCCGTGGTCTGCTGAGCCCACTCGGCCGTCGGCGGACCGCAAGTGTATCCCGGCTGCGGCTTGATGGAATGGCTTCGTGCGAGTGCGGCCTCTACCAGCCGCGTCGTCGTTTCCCGCTCGTGTAGCATCTTCCACACCTTCGCTCCGCGCACGGCGTGCACCGACCGGACGCCGGGCTCGCCGCCCTTGCGGCGCTCGGACATGCACTGGGCCGTCTCCAGGCCGTGGACGTCATACGAATCGACGCCGCCGTAGCACACGCACACGCTCTCGGCGAGCGGCGTGCCGGTCGGCACCTCGGCCGACGGGATGCGCCAGGTGACCGGCAGCGACGAGCCGGCCAGAAACGCGAAGCCGAGCCGGCGCGAGTCCTCCACCATCTCGACGGCCTCGGACCAGTCGGTCGAAAGGTGTTTGTCGTTGAAGACGGGCACCGCCCTACCGCTCTGCTCGAAAACCTCGACCACCTCCTTGAAGAACCGATAGCGCGGGTAGAGCCGCTGCCCCTTCTCGTTGGTCGGATAGTCGCCGTGCTCGCCGATGATGACCACTCCGTCGACGGCCAGCTTCGATCCGCCGCGCGTGAGAGCCTCGGCGATGGTCGGGTAGATCTTCACGCCATGCCGCCGCGAGCGCTCCCGGCTCAGCTCGCCCTTGGGGAACTGGTCCACATACAGGGACACCAGTTGGACGGGCGGACGATGATGCCGTCCATGCCAGCCGTAGCCTTCGAGGAACCGGTCGATGAAATGCTGGGCGTGGGCATACTTGCGCACCTCCGTGGCGATCAGCGCGATCGTCTTGGGTGGCGTGCCGCCCCGACCTGAAGCTTGCTGATCGCCAGCATCTGCGCACACGCCCAGCGTCGAGAGTCCGGCAGCCCCCCCCGCCACCGTACGAATGAAACCGCGCCGCGTCGGGCTGCGTAGCGCATGCTCGGTACTGAGGTACGTGTGGTCTGGCACGAAGGGTCTCCCGGCGCGTAGAGCCGTTCAGGCAAATGTCGTGTTCTGCATGATACAACTGGCCTCGTGGAGACGTCCAGGAACAAGGAGCGACGAATAGACCGAGACCCCCATCTTGACCCCTCGATTCTTCCTCCGTCCCTCCGTCCCTTCCCCTACGGCCTGACTCTGAGGTCCGCGCAAACAAGCTCCTTGTCGCTTCGGATGAAGACGTGCCGATAGGCGAACGCCGGATGGGTCCAGACGACGCCTTCTCGACGGCTGGGCAGTTGGCGCTTCGTGGGCTCGATGACCTTCGCGCGGCTGATCTCCTCGTAGCCCTTGGGGGTGAGTCGAGCGATGATCAACTCGCCGCACTCGTTGAACAGCCAGGTCTTGTCGTGGTTCTGCACGAAGAAGATGTTGCTCCAGCGACGCTTCGGGGTGGCTTCGAGGCTTTCCCAGATGCGTTCGCCGGTGCACGCGTCAAGGCAGCGCAGCTCGCCGTAGCTGTCGACGCCATACACGTGGTCGCCGCGCAGCAGAGACGTGGATATGTTGGTGTGCAAGCCGTCGGACTTGAACTCGTTCGGGCCTCGGCGGAGCCAGAGTTGCTCGGCCGTCGGCTGGTCGGTACCCAGCTTCAGCATCAGCGAACCATCGAAGAAGCCGGAGACGAAGAGCCGGTTGTTGCACACCACGGGCGTGGCGATGGCACGAACGAACCTTGCGGGCGCGAACGGCCGGCTCCAATAGAGCCTGCCGCTACGCGGATCGAGGCCGACCACGCGCTTGCCGGTCCAGCAGACGAGCACGCGCCGGCCGGCCTGATCGATTACGATAGGCGACGAGTACGACGCCGGATCCTCCAGGGCCCGCCACCGCTCCTTGCCCGTCTTCTTGTCGAAGGCCACAAGGCACGCATCGGGCTCGCCGCCGATGTGGACGATGAGCAGATCGTCTTCGACGAGCGGCGAGGCCGCGATGCCCCACGTCGGCATGCGCACCCTGTAATCGGCCCGCAGGTCGTAGCTCCACACGACGCTTCCGGTCGCCGCGTCGAGGCAGAACAGGTGGCCCATCGTGCCGAGCGAGTACGCCCGGCCGTCGTTGATCGCAACCGACGCTCGCGGGCCGGCGTCATAGTTCACACCGCGATAGACGCAGTCGTACGTGTGCGTCCACAGCGGCTTGCCCGTCCGCCAATCGAAGCAATGCACGCGCTCGATCTGCTTCGGCTTGATGACGCGGTCGGCGACGTAGACACGCCCGTCGGCAACGGTGGGCCCGGTGTAGCCGCTCGATATCTCGGCTCGCCAGCGCGGCTCGAGCCGCGGGCCCGCGAACTTCTCGATGATGCCGGTTTCGTGCCAGACGCCGTCGCGGTTCGTACCCCGCCACTGAGGCCAGTCGTCGCCGGCGAAGGGGGACACCGTGCAACCCGTGAGGACGAGAACCATGGCGAGTTGAAGAGCGTGCCGTGAATGAGCCTGCATCGCTACCGCACCATCCTTTGCGATCGATTCGCGCCCATCGGACTGCCCGGCACCAAACCCACATGCAGATAGGCCGGGGTCGTGGCACTGATTGTAGCCGGTGTCGAAGCGAGGCACGACCGGAACGGTTTTCGCGCAAGGGAATCGACAGATGAACGGATCTCGCTAAGGCCAGTCCACGCGTGTCCGGTGCTGCGGTTCATGCCGGGGTCCGTGGCGATTCGTATCCGATCCGAGCCGCGACCGTAAGGGAACGGGCCCGGCGAGTGAGAACGCCGCCCCTCCCTCACGGTCGGGTTCGGAGAGAATGCCGTCGACCTGAGACAGCGCGCTAGGTCGCGCGGCCGTCCCACGCGTGCGGGTCGGCGTGCCATCGCTGGAGTTCGGCGCGGGAGGCTTCGTCGAGTTGGGTGTGGGCTTCGAGGAGGGCGTCGAAGCCGGTGAGGCAGGTCAGCGAGCACTTGGCCGACTGGAAAGCCTCGTCGGCTTCACGGAAACCGTAGGAGAAGATGGCCACGCAGTGGTCGACGCGGGCCCCGGCGTCGCGCAGGGCCGTTAACGTTCGCAGCGACGAGCCGCCGGTGGTGACGAGGTCTTCGACCACGACGACGTTGCGGTCGCGCACGTCGCCGCCCTCGATCTGCTTGCTCTTTCCGTGGGCTTTGGCCTCGGCGCGGACGTAGACCATGGGCAGCGCGAGCCGGTCGGCGACCCAGGCCGCATGCGGAATCCCGGCCGTGGCCGTGCCCGCCACGCACTCGGCCGACGCAGCGGAGGTTCGCACCGCCTCCGTAAGCCCGTCGATCACGTGCACGCGATGATCGGGCCGCCCCATCAGCAGCCGATTGTCGCAGTAGATCGGCGACAGGATCCCCGACGCGAACCGAATGGGACTGTCGAGCTGGATCCGAATCGCCCCGATCTCGAGCAGGATTCCAGCAATACGGCGAGGTGTTACCGACTCAGCCATTGTCAAGACTCCGTGCAGTGGACGGACGCATGGTAACCGAGCGCACACACCGTGTCAGCAGCACAACTACTGCTTCGAATCACTGTCGTCGACGTACGTCAACCGCCCGAGGTCGCGATCGAAGGGCACGAACGCAATCGTGGAGGGGTCAAGCTCGTTGATGACCTCAGGCATGTCTTCGAAGAAGATGTCGATCCGCAGCGATCGACACACGGATGCCTTCCACTCGTAGAAACCGGTTTCCGCCAGGTCCTCGTTCGTCGGCAGGATCACCCTCGTGAACGCCACGCCGTACGCGCCCAGGTCCTGCTCCACCTCTTCCTGGCCCTCGCGGAAACTGATGATGTAGACGCCATGGCCCGCGGCCAACAGCGCGTTGCTCAGGAAAGCGAAGAACTCAGGGTGCAGGGTGATGGTGTCGTCGATATCGAGCGCTACACGCATGGTCGCCTCGCCTTTCGCAATGGAGCCGTGGGCGGCACGGTTCTACCAGAAGATGACCAGGTTCAGGAGCGCCATGATGACCAGGAGCATCCACCCCCAGAGAGCAGACCGGCGATACCAGGGCAACCCTCGCGCGGGAACCGGGAACGAATAGCGAGGCATCGGCGGCATCTCAGCGCGCGTAGCGGCGAGCCAGGTTGTCGGCGCCGCTGCGGTCCGGTCCGACGGCAGCGTCGCATCCTGCACGCCGACGGGTGAGTAGACCAACCCGCGCATCTCCTCATGCGTGGCCCAGCCCCGGATGACGCTCGTGACCACCATGGCGACGGCGGGTACGGCGATGCTCCAGAGGTAGGCCCACCAGGTGTTGGTCCACCACAGTGGCAGCGGCCAGTCGAGCCGCTCCCCGAAGAACGAGGTGAGGCCGCACACGATGCCGGCCACGAGCCCGACCGATCCGGACGCCCGGTGGACCCGCGTGAGCGTCCCCATCATGTACACCGTGAACAACGGCGTGACGGCCACGCGCGTCAGCTCCAGGTAGAACTCCACCATGCCCTCCTTGAGGAGGGGAATGTACGCGAACGACGCCGCGATCATCACGAACGTGAAGATTCGCGAGACACGAAGGTAGTGTCGGTCATCGCAATCGGTCACGAGGAAGCGGGCGTAGAGGTCGCGCGTGAATACCGCCGAGAGGGCCGAACCGACCGAGTCGTACGTCGAGATGCCACCCGCCAGCAGCCCCGCCACCACTACCCCGATCAGCCCCGGACCGACGTAGCGTTGTAAAAGCCGCGGGTAGACCTCGTCCACCATCTCCAGCTCCGGGAAGATCGCCTTGCCCAGAACTCCGATGGTCACGCAGAGCCATCCCACGACGGCGGTGACGACGCCGGCCACCACCGCCGCCATCTTCATGTCCCACTCGGACCGCGCGGCCAGCATGCGCATCGACTGCGAGTGGTTCACGACGCAGTACGCGAGGAGCACGATCATCCAACCGACCACGATGAGGATCGCCGGCACGCCGGGCTCCGACGCACCGCCCACGTGCATCATGGTGTCGGACAGCCCCGGCGTGACGGATTCGAGCTTCGTCTCCAGACCCGTCCACCCGCCGACCGCGTTCCAGACGATGAGCCACAGCGCGAACGCGGCAATCACCATCATCACCGACTGCATGGCGTCGGTCACCACGACGGACCTGAGCCCGCCGGTCGCTGTGTAGGTGGCCGCCCCCAACGCAATCAGCCCAATCAGCCACCACGTCGCCGTGCCCCAGCCGGTCAGGATCGAGAACGTGAGGTAAAGCGAGAAGGAGATGTTCGCCAACACGTTCGTTCTGAACTGGAACTGGATGAGCACGCTCAGCACGCGGGCGGCCGGTCCGAAGCGGTACTCCAGGTACTCGGCGTTCGTGTATACGCCGGTGCGGTACATGGGCAGGAAGAAGAAGTACGCAACCGCCAGCCAAGCGGTAGTCAGACCGAGCCACCACCCTGTGATGTGAACGAGCCCGCCGGAGTAGGCCCGCCCGGCCAGAGCCACGTAGTCACCCGCATCCAGCGCGGTCGCGAACATCGAGAGCCCGACGATCCACCAGGGCAGGGATCGGGCGGCCAGGAACCAGTCGACGGAACGTACCGTCTGACGGGCCCGCACCAGGCCGTAGGCGATGATCGCACCGTTGATGGCAGCGATGATGAACCAGTCCAGCAGCGTCATATGTATCAGTCGACCGGGGTTGGCATCCGGCTCGCAAATTGCGTTTCGATACGGTTTCCAGCGGCTCGTAGAGTAGTTCGCGCGACGCCGTAGATCAATGCGGATGTGTGTTCATTGCACGATGAGGGCAGAGCCTTTACGTACCGGGTTGGGTCGATGAGAATCTGCTCTTGCCGCGGGCGTTGCCGCATGCTGGCCCCGTCGGCGCGGCGGTGTCCAGGGAACGGAGGAAACCCATGAAACCGAAGTGTACGAAACAGATTGCATGTTGGGCGATGAGTCTCGGTGTTTTGGCGATTGTCACGGTTGCCCGGGCAGAGCAGAAGACCATGCGCGTCGATCTCGGCGTGCCCAACGCCGCCGACCAGTGGCACTTCAGCGACAAACGAGCGATGATCGCGAACGAGGCCCTGCACCTCGACGGAAAGGCGTCTCCGATCCATGCGTTCCTCAAGGCCCCCGCTTTCAGTGATGTGTCGCTGTCCGCGTCCTATCGCGTCGAGCCTGACGACGGCGTCCAGGCGATCGGGTTCGTCATCAACTCGACGGATTCCGTGAACTACCACTATGTGCACTACGACAAGTGCTCGGCGATTCTGTGTCGCAGCGACATTGACGAAGGTTGGAACGAGCTCAAGCGTGCGTCGGCGCAGCACAAGCCGGGGCAGTGGTACACGGCGAAGCTCGAGCGCAAGGGTACGAAGATCAGCGTGCACTTCGCAGGCAAGCTGCTCTACGAAGCCAATGACCCGGAAGCCAAGGACGGTCTCGTGGGCTTCTACGCCAGTCAGACCGTCGGCCACATCAAAGACATCGTCGTGACCGGCTCGCCGGTCGAACTTGCGAAGCCGTGGAAGTGCACCCGCCGCCCGCGGAACTGGATCCACGTCTGCACCGATGCCGGAGCGGGCGCGTACGAGGCCTTCCCGGACATCTGCCGCATGGCCGACGGGCGTCTGATCTGCGTGTTCTACGCCGGCTACGGCCACGTGGCCATGCCCAACGAGAAGCTCCCAAAGGGCGGCCGCGTCAGTTACTGCATCTCCGCCGACGAAGGTCGAACCTGGTCACCGGCCAGGACGCTGTATGATGGCCCGTACGACGATCGCGATCCGTCCGTTGTGCAACTCGAGGACGGCCGGCTCATCTGCAACTTCTTCACGCTCAAGCCGAACCCGGACAAGAAACCGCCCTGGACGGGCCTGGGCTGCTGGATGGTCACGAGCCGCAACGGCGGCAAGACCTGGGACGCCGAGCCGCAGCGGATCGCCGAGAACTACTACTGCTCGGCCCCGATCCGTGTGCTGCCCGACGGCCGGTTGATGCTGGGGCTGTACAAGGAGTTGCCGAACAGCGCGACCGGGGCCGTGACCATCAGCACCGACGGCGGACGAACGTGGAGTACACCCATCGACATCCCCAACGGCGGCATGCGCCTCGACGCCGAAACCGACACGATCGTTCTGAAGAACGGCGACATCTTCGCCGCCCTGCGCGGCGGCAAGATCAGTGCGTGGTCGGTCAGCAAGGACGGCGGCAAGACCTGGTCCGTGGCCAAGCAGTTCGGCTTCCCCGGCCACTGCCACTACCTACTCCGCGCGCCCGGTGACATCATCCTCATGGCCCACCGGCTGCCGTCCACCAGTCTGCACTACAGCCTCGACGAGGGCCGGACGTGGAGCGAGAACGTGCTCGTCGACAAGGTGATCGGAGCCTACCCCAGCATGGTCACGCTCAAGGACGGCACGATCCTGATCGTCTACTACGAGGAGGGCGGCGGTTCGAGCATCCGCGCCAAACGCTTCCGGGCAACACCCAAGGGCATCGAGTGGCTGTCGCTCGAACCCGAGTCGTCGCCGTGATCGCTCGTTGTGGGCCCCGGGAGGGTCAGGAGGACGCTTCGAGTTGTTCCTGCTTCTGCGCAGCAGCAAGTTGGTCGAGCGTGTATCGGGAACCGCATTCGGGACAGCGGGCCTCATATAGCCCGGTCATGTTGTAGCCGCACTTCGGACAGAAGAGGACGTCGCCGGCGGCCTGCCGGACGCGCTCGGCGCGTTCCGCGGCCGTTTCGCGCCAGATCAGCACGGTGCCGGCCAGCCACATCGAGAGGGCACTCACGCTACCGAAGAAGACCCCGAACGTCTCGTCTCGTATGACCTCAGCCATCGCAACGCCAATGAGGATACCCACAATGACGCATCCGAGAATGGAGAGCCAAGTCGAAGTGACGCGGTGGCTCGTCCATCGAACGGATCGGCGCCAGAGGAGGATCCAATAGAGGATCACGAAGACACCTGTGGCAAGATGGCTGAGGAGGAAGGCCGACTCCTGTTGGGCGTTGCGGGATCGCATCAAGAGTATGAGCAGGCCAAGGGCCAGGCAGACGGCGAGCGGAAGCATGATGATGGCGAGCAGGATGCGGGCGACGAGAGCAGTCATGATGGCGCAAGGTATGATATCGCGAAATCAAGGGGATGGATAGACGGGGAATGTGGGGAACAAGTTCCATCACTGCTCTCGACCAGCGCAGGTTGATTGTCACGGGGCGCGGGTGAACACGGCGTTGCCGTTGTTGATGAGGATCGAGCCGTTGTTCGAGCCCTCGTTGGCCGTGGCGAGGTCGATATCGCCGTCGTCGTCGAGGTCGGCGGCCGTGAGTCCGGTCGGGCGGTTGCCGACCTGGAAAGCCACGGGCACGGCGAACGTGCCGCTGCCGTTGTTCAGGGCCACCGAGACCTGGTCGTCGTCGATGTTGAAGTCACCTTCGGCAACCGCAAGGTCGAGGTCACCGTCGCCGTCGAAGTCCGCGGCCGCGATGCTTGTCGGGCCGTCCGTGACGGCGAACTGCGACTGCTCGGTGAACGCACCGGTGCCGTCGTTCTCGAACACCGCGACGCTCGCCGTGGACCCGAACCCGCCCGCGACGGCCAGATCCATGTCGCCGTCGCCGTCCAGGTCGCCCGAGGTCATTGCCTCCGCGCTCCCGGAGGCGGCGAAGACCGTCGGGGTCCCGAACGTTCCGTCGCCCGCGTTGAGCAGCACCGACACGCCGTCTTCGCTTCCTTCGGCCGCAATGCTCAACAGGGCCAAGTCCGCGTCGCCGTCACCGTCGAAGTCCGCCGCCTCAACCGCTTGGACACCGGAGCGCACCTCGGGGGCGGAGAACAGAAGCACGTCGGCGAATGTCGCATCACCGTTGTTCAGCCGGACGGCCACCTGCGGGGGATCCGAAGACCCGGCCACCACCAGATCGAGGTCGCCGTCGGCGTCTAGGTCGCCCAGCCTCGCGGCGTAGGCCCGCACTTCGTCGCAGCGAATCTGCTCGGGGAAGCCAAACGTCGCGTCCCCGTTGTTGAAGAGGATCCGCATCCGGTCCTCGTCGAACACGTTCACGACGACGAGCAGATCGACGTCCCCATCTCCATCGACGTCGCCGGCTTCGATGGTTTCCGGGCCGTCCACGCCGTTGACCACCGGTACGTTCACCGTCGGCGTGAATGTCCCGTCGCCGAGGTTCAGCACGATCGAGATGTCGTTCGAGCCGCTGTTGGTGATCGCAAGGTCGAGACCGCCATCGCCGTCGAGGTCCGCGGCGATCAGGTCCACCGGCTCCTGCGGGCCCTGATCGGTGGCACAGCCCGCCGAAAAGGCGCTGCACGTCGTCGCTTCCGGCGGGATCACGGTGCCCGACGGCGTGCACGACAGTGGCCCGACCAGGGCCACGGCAAGCCCGAATGTGTACCGGGTGCGCAACCGGCCTTTCGTCGGCGCACCGATCGACTCCGTGCGATGGCGCTCACTATGATCATGTAGGCCCGATCGATACATCGATTGCCTCCGAGAACGATCCGTTGCCCTGGTTGAGCCGGATCGAAACGGTGTGTGCGTCATCGTCCGTGACCGCGAGGTCCGGATCGCCGTCGCCGTCCAGGTCCGCCACTTCAATCGCGGTCGGTGAATCCCCTGCCGGGAGTTCCGTCGTGTTGAACGTGGCGCCGGTCCCGTCGTTGAGGTGCAGAACTACCGTGCTCGCGCTGCTCCCGCCGCGGCGCTCGATCCGGGCGAGATCGAGATCGCCGTCGCCGTCGAGGTCGACGGCATGCAACGAAATCGGAATGTCGCTGGTCGCCACGGAGCCTCCGTTCGCGAATACCGCAGTTCCGCCGTTCCACAACACCTCGATCCCAGCCGTACCGAGAGTCGCCACGACCAAGTCCTCATCACCGTCGCCATCGAGGTCTCCGGAAACGAGGCCGTGCGGCGTGCCTCCTGTTCCGACCGTGCCGATTGACGTAAACGTGCCGTCGCCCGCGCTTCGGAACACCGTCACCGAACCGGCGTCGGGATCCGCTGCGGCCAGGTCCAGGTCTCCGTCCGCGTCCAGGTCCGCAAGCACGACCACGGCGTCGGCGAAACCGGGCATGACCGCGTCGGCCTCGGCAAAGGTTGCACCGCCCTGGTTCGACAGAACGAAGATCTCCTCGCTGAGAAAGCGAGGCACGGCTATCAGTTCGAGGTCACCGTCGCTATCGAAGTCACCCACCGCCACCGTCTCCGGTGCCTTCGGCACGTCGACGGGCATCGCCGCGGCAAACGTCGCGTCGCCTCGGTTGCGCAGCACCGACAGACCGGTGGCGATGCTCCCGGTTCGCAGACGGGTGTTCGCGACCGCGAGATCCACATCGCCGTCGCCGTCGAGATCGCCCGCGACGAAGTCACTCGTGGATGGGCCGGTCTCGTAACTGCGGGCCGCAGTGAACTGCGCGAGCCCATCGTTCAGCAGCACCGTTACGTTGTCCGACTCCGAGTTCGCCGTGGCCAGATCCGTGTCGCCGTCGCCGTCGAGGTCCGCGGCCACAAGGGCAATGGGAGCGGGAAACTCACCGAGCACCTCTCGCAGCAACTGCTCTGCATCCTGCCACGCAGCGTCGACGGGAAGGTCGAGGAACACTTCGTCCGCGACGATGTTGCGCTCGAAGTCGAGTTCTTCGAGGAAGACGGACAGGTTCACGAACCGCATCAGCGAGCGGTTGAACTTGACGTGATCGAGCCCGAGCAGGTGGCCGACCTCGTGGGCCGCGACATTCGCGATCACGAGGCCGAGTTGGTCGACTGAGGGCGGGCCCGCGAACAAGCTCGGCTTGAACGAATCCGTGAACACGATCGCGTCGTCGGTAGGGTCGCGGTTGTACGGGTCCGTCCCGCTCATCGTGAGCCCGAACGTCTCGTACGCGATGTTACCGAAAGACTCGTTCGCCCCGCCAAACGACACGGTCGAGAAGTTGCCGTCCTCCGGCGGCGTGTCGTCGTCGGTGTTGAGGATGATCAGGTCGAACCGCTCGAACCGCGCGGCGAACGTGGTGATGATCGACGCCTTGATCTCATCGGTCAGGCCGTCGTAGGCCGAGTCGATGTTGGCGGCGTCGAAAGCCCCCACGGACAGCACGGTCCCGTCCGCCGTCGTCACGCTTCCACCGTCGAAATCGAGCAGGATCGTCTGCGCTTGGCGGACCGGCGCGATCCCACCGCGCTGCACCGTGATCTGCATCCGGTACGAGCCGAAGACCGCGGGCTTGAGGCTCGAACGAGCGATCGCTACCACGTACTTGTTGGAGGCATGCCGGACGATCTCGTCGATGTATGGGTCGACGAACCCCGCGTCGCTGTCTTCGTCATCGTTGGCGCGGAACAGATCGTGGTACTCATCGAAGATCGCAACGGCCGCATCGAGATCGGAATCCGGCGTGTCGACGTCGACGATGATGCGGTCCCCGGCGTCGAGGGAGCCGAGGTCGAAGAAGTGCGGGTCCAGGTCGTCGATGATCGTTCCGGTCACGACCGCGGCACCGGCGGCGTCGAACGCGATCGGCTCGGCAAAGACGAACCGGTCGTTTGACGGTGGAGGGGCGAGCGGGCACCCGACCAGAGCAAGCATGCAGGCGGTGCCGCCGACTGCCCAGACGGTTGCCAACCACGGCGAGGGAGTGTCGCCCCGTCCCGTTCTCTGCCCATCGCTGTGGATCGTTCGACACATGCTCGACCTGCCTGACCCCAGTGCGTTCCGCCGGCCCGTAACGCCTACGCATTCGGTGTCTCGGCCAACAGCCAGTATAACACGAACCGCCGAGCGCCGCGCAGACACGTACGATGCAGCCGCGAGGGAGCGCAGCATGAGTGGACATCCGCTCATCGTCACAGGGGAATTGGCCGTCCGGTTGCGATTCACCTATGTTGGGAAGTCGTGCAAACGTCATTCAAGAGGTAGCCGTAGAATGCGTACGCAAGAGCACAGCACGGTCATGTTCGCGCTCGCCGGCACCCTGTGCCTTGCGGGTCAAGTCGTCGCCGACAACAACCTCGCCCGGCTGAGCGAGCAGACGCCGGGAGCGTCGACCACGCTGGCCTGGAGCGCAGGCGGTAAGGAGATCGGTGTTCCCGCCCTCGCTGACGGCGATCGTGAGCGACCCGTTGAAGTGCCGACACCATGCGAAACGATCGGCGTCGCTTGGCCCATTGCGCACGTCATCGACGGGGTCGAGGTGTTCTTCGACGGTCCGCCGGCGAAGGCGAACCGCCCGGCGCTCGAAGCTTTTGACGGCATGACCTGGGTGCCCATTCGCGAGAGGCTTGAAGTCGAGGCCCCCGCCGGCCGGAAGTCCCTTCGATTCAGTTTCGAACCCATCGCGTGCCCGCGCATTCGTTTGCGCCTGACGAGCGACTCGCATGCACCGTGTGAATTCGAGGTGCAACAGTACGTCCCGCCCATGCACGAGGGTCGGATCACTTGGCCGGAAAAGATGGTCACGCGCCGCTTTGCGGAAGAGATGCTCGCCCGCGAGGCAGAGCCGTCATTCGAAGCGTTGAGTCTCCACGGCCTGCCCATGCCGATTTGGGCGACGATGGGCCTCAAGGACCGATCGGACGAGCAGGCCGTATCGTGGGACGGGCGGATCTTCACGGGAACCTACGAACTCTCCTGCCGGGTGGGCGACTCGCCGCAGACCTTCGCTGACGTACGCGACACGGTCCGCCGGACGCTGCTGGATGGATACTTGCCGGCGGTTGTCACGGAGGGGCAATTCGGATGCGTACATCTGCGCCAGGTCGCGCTGGTGACCTTCACCGACGACGAGCGGAAGGAACCCGCCCTGTTCGTGCGCTACGAGTTGAAGAACATCTCGGATCGGGAGTGCAAGACGCAACTCGAGATCCGTCTTGCACTACGCGATGCGAAGGCCCGAGCGGAGTACGAGAGCGGAGCCCTGAAGGTTGGAGCCGCAGTCTATCTCACTTGCCAGGGTGAGAACCGACCCGGGCGGTCGCAGGACGCCATCGCTTGTGATGTCGATCTCGCACCCGGACAGACACGTGCCATGGACTTCGCGGCGCGTCTGGGCGTTCCGGAGCCGGGATCAGCCGCGGCAACTCCCGTCCTGGCGAAGACGGGCTTCGCCAACGCGGCGAAACGGTTCCGGGCATACTGGAACCAACTGCTGACCCCGACGATGAAGCTCGCCCTGCCCGAACCTCGACTGAACAACCTCTACAAGTCCGTGCTGACGCAACTGCTGATCAACGCCGACGGCAACGTGATGCCGTACGGGTCGATGCCGTCCGCTTACGAAGGGAAGCTCTACGGCGTCGAGGAGGCCTACGCAATGGCGGCCCTGGCGGTCAGCGGTCTGACCGACGACGCACAGCGGTACATGGACGGGACGTATCTGACCGACGCGTTCCTGCGGAAGGTCGAGAAGCACACGGGCTACGCCGACCGACACCAGCAGTATCGCAACGGCTTGCAGCCGACATACGCAGTCGAGTTGTATCGACTGACGCGTGACAAGACGTGGATTCGTAAGCACGTTGGCTTGCTGAAAGACTGCGCCGAGTGGACGTTCGCCAATCGCCGCAAAACGATGGTCGAAGAGAGCGGCAAGCGGCCGCTGCACTGGGGCCTGCTGCCGAAGTGGTCCTACGGTGGGGACCTGTCTCGTCAGCAGTGCTACCCACTGTACGCCAACTACGCCTGCTGGCGGGGGCTACACGACACGGCCTGGCTCATGGGCGAGTTGGGCGACGAGACGACGGCCAAGCGCTACCGAGCCGAGGCCGATGCGTACTACAAGCGCATCATGGAGGTCATCGACGCCATCTACCGCGCCGACGCCGACCCGCCGTTCCTTCCGCCGCATGTGTACACCAAGGAACCTGAGGGCGGCGAGTACTACCAACTCTTCGCCGGACTGAGCCTCGATCTGCTGCCGTTCGCGTTTGATGACAAACGTGCAAACTACCTGGGCGACTACCTCGAGCAGTCCAATCGCACGTTCTGCCTACTGCCCCGCTTCCGGCGCGACGCCGGCCCCGGCGGACTCGATGCCATCTACGGCCTCGGCCACATGCTGACCAGGCTCCACCAGGACCGCACGCGCGAGTACCTGCTCGGCTTCTACGCGTACCTCGTGTTCAACATGGAGCACACGTGCTTCAGCTCGCGCGAGACCAACGCGATCTACGCTTCCGATCTGCACCTGCGGACGCGCTTCGAGGTGCCCGAGAAGTCCGACCCCGTGCCCTGCTCGTCGGCGGTGCCGCTGTTGCTGCTACGGCACATGCTCGTAACCGAAGAGCAGCGCGGCGCCGGAACATACACGGGGGCGTTACGTCTGCTGCCCGCCGCACCGCGCAGATGGTTCGGCCACGGCAAGACCATCCGGGTCCTCGATGCCCCCACACACTTCGGGAAGGTGTCCTTTGAAGTCACCTCCAAGACCGACGAAGGCGCCATCGAAGCGGTTGTCACCGCCCCCGGGCTCGATGCGTGCAAGGCCGTCAAGCTCCGCCTGCGCCATCCCGCCGGATCCAAGTTCAAGGCGGTCACCGTCAACGGCAACGGTCATCAACAGATAGACCCCGCCGCGGAGCTGATCGTCCTGCCCGACCCGTCCGGGACCTACCGCATCCGCGCAGAATACTGAGCGCACCGTGCGTCTCCGGCCCTCCCCCTACCGAAGAATAGGGATGCCTCACGACTTGCAGCACTTTCTCTCTTTGAGTGGCGCTGCCGGCGTGATACAATCATCTGTGTAACCGCTCGAAGCGGTTGGCACGTCTGCCGCGCAACTTGGCAAGTGAGTACGTCATCTCGAACCCGGGCAGCGGCGCGTGCGTGATCACATCTGCGACTGAGTCGCCCGATGGCGGAAAGGAGAGCTCACATGCAACGCACAGGCCTGCTCATCTCACTGGTCGCACTCGGCGCGTTTCCGGCGCTCGTGGCGGGGCAGTACAATGAGGAACTGTGGGACGATCCGATCAAGACCAACAACAACTGGGCCTACTACGATGTCGACCATACCAGTGGGCCACACGTGGACATGATCTGGCATGCCACGGGCGGCGTGGGCAACAGCGGCTACGTGCACGCCCCCTTGGGCGGCCTGGATTCGGCCCACCACGAACAAGCCTTCTGGCCGGCCTATCTCTTCCGGGGACTCGGCAGCTTCGGTCAGGAGATCGACCTGAGCCCCCCCGACACCGTCATCAAGATCTATGCCAGGGAGATGGCCGTCTCGGTGGTCCCGATCGATCTGAAAGGCGGGTCGCTGCACTTCTTCATCGGGCAATGGATCACGGGGCCGCCGGACAAGTGGAGCTTCTTCTACAATCGAACGCCCATCGGCATCAGCGACGCGGGTTGGACAATCGAGAACATGATCTACGTGGGTGGCGATGACCAATGGGGCGAGATCGCCAACAACGACCCCAGCGTGAGCCCAAGTGACTTGTTCTACCATCCCGAACAATGGGGCTTCGTAATCTTCGGGGCCACGGGTACGCCCGCGGGTGAGTTGGCGATCGATTCCTTTCGGATCGCGCCGCATCCCGATCCGGTGCCTTTGCTCTCCGGATGGAAGCTCGCCCTTGCTGCGATGCTGACCGCTGCCGCGGGAGCGTTCGTCGTCGTCCGTCGTCGCCCGGCCCACGCGGTCGCGTAAGCGAGAACCAGCATGCGGCAGCCGCGCGGTCTATGACTCGAGCGGCAGTGCAGCGTCTCAGTATCAACAAGGCTCGCCCCCCTCCG
>CAYMME010000110.1:0-19952 GCA_964391465.1 uncultured Planctomycetales bacterium | reverse complement strand
CTGGCTTCTGGGCTTCCGGCAGTCGCGCTTTGCCTTTGCCCTTGCGGGCTCGAATGGCAACGGACGATTGACCTACCTCACCGCGGGCACGCCCTTCGAGAACGCGGGGTGGTATCACGTCGTCGGGACCTACGACGGCACGACCATGCGGATCTGGGTGAACGGCGAGCTCGCGGGATCGTCCGCGGAGCAGCGCGGACCGATCGACTATCCGCCGCGCGCGTTCTACGAGATCGGCGCCTACCACGACAAGGACGAGAACTTCCGCATGACGGGGATGATCAATGAGGTCCGCGTCTACTCCCGCGTTCTCGATCCGGCCGAGATCGCGAAGCACGCGCGATCGAGATCACTCCGCACGCCTCCCCGCGTCGAGCTCGCGATCGGTCCGTACCTGCGATTCAGCGGACGTGATTCCGCCGTCGTTCGCTGGCGCACGACGCGACCGTCGCCGACCGTCCTCGAGTACCGACTCGGGAAGCGGAAATGGCGCGTCGAGCGCGCCGAGTCGACACTGGAGCACGAAGCGTTGTTGAGCGACCTCGAGCACGATCGCGTCTACTCGTGCGTCATCGAGACGGTGGTCGATGGCCGGCGCCGGAGAACGGCGACGTTCGAATGCGATACGTTCTTCAATCTGTCGGTGCCGGGGTGTGACGTCGCGGATCCTTTTGAAGACGAGCGGACGGAGAAATACCGCGCCGCGGCCCACCGCATCCTCGAACGAACCGGCGTGACGAGGGGTCTCTGCCTCGTGATCGGCAGCCATCGGGGCCGTCTCGCGTTCGAGCTCGCCAAGCAGAGTCATTTGCGGATCCTCGGCGTCGACACGGACGCCGACAGCGTCCGAGCGGCGCGACGCGTCATGGAGCGAGCGGGGATTCTCGGGGAGCGCGTGTCGTTTCTTCGTGTCCGGTCGCTTGCGGAGATCCCGCTCGTCGACGCGGTGATCAATCTCGTCGTTTCGGATCGACTGCTCACGTCCAACGCGCCGGTCGGCGACGCCCGCGAGATTGCTCGTCTCCTGCGACCGAGTGGAGGTGTCGCGTATCTCGGGCGCCCCGGTCCGGTGAGCGACTCGTTCGGCAAGAACCTCGGCCAGTGGATCGAGGCGGCGGGACTCGAGCCTCGCGTCGACCGCGAGCGGCTGGCGGAGGTGCGTGCCGATGCGGTGGGTGTGTGGCTGTCGATGAAACGGCCGCGACTCGAGGGTGAGGGCGAGTGGGGTCACCAGTACGGTCGCTCGGACAACTCTGCGTTCGGAGGCGAGGCGCTCGCCGGTGCCCGAACGATCGACGATCTCGACGTCCAGTGGATCGGCCGACCGGGGCCGCGGGCGCAGCCGGACCGAAACGGACGGAAGCCATCGCCTCTCGCGGTCAACGGACGACTCTTCACGCAAGGGCTCGAGAGGTTGATGGGGATCGACGCGTACAACGGAACGATCCTCTGGTCGCTTGAGATCCCGCCGCTCGGCCGATTCAACATCCCGCGCGATTCGAGCAACTGGTGCGCCGATGACCGCCGGCTGTACGTTGCCATTCGGTCGCATTGCTGGAAGATCGATGCGGCGCGCGGCGACGTCGTCGCGTTCTACGACGTCCGTCGGGGGCCGCGGGCCGAGTGGGAGTACGACTGGGGCTTCATCGCCGTGCACGACGGCTCGATTCTCGGCACCACCGTCAAGAGGGGAAGCGCGTTCACGAATTTCTGGGGGAAGGCGAACGCCGGGTGGTACGACGCGACGAGCGGGCCGGTCACCGCGAAGGTGTGCAGCGAGAATCTCTTCAGCCGGCGCGCGTCGGACGGTACGCTCGAGTGGACCTACGCCGACGGCCTCATCCTCAACTCGACGATCACGGTGGCCGGGGACGTCGCGTACTTCGTCGAGTGTCGCAACGAGCACGTCAAGCGATCGAGTGAGCGTCGCGTCGAGGCGCGTGAACTCTGGAGCGATCAGTTCCACGTCGCACTCGACCTCGCGACCGGCAAGAAGCTGTGGGAGCGACCACTCGACACGGCCGATGGCGACGTCGTCTTCTATCAGGCGCACGGGGGGGAACGGCTTGTGATCGTGGCGTCCGGAGGCAAGCAGTATCACGTCTACGGGTTCGATGCGGACGGTGGTGAGAAGCGCTGGGAGCAGCACGTCCCCTGGAAGAAGGGAGACCACGGAGCGCACATGTCGCGACCGGCGATCGTCGACGATCTCGTCTTCGTACGGCCCGCGGCGTTCTCGTTGAGCACCGGAAAGCGGCTGCCGGTCACCGTTCCCGACGGAGGCTGCGGCACCTACGCCGCGACCCGGGAGACGCTCGTCTTTCGCGCCGGCGAGGTGACGATGTGGGACCCGGAGGACGGCACGGTCTCGAAGTGGAGCCGTCTCCGCCCCGACTGTTGGCTGAGCACGATCCCGGCGTGTGGAATGCTCCTGTCGCCCGAGGGTGGGGGCGGGTGCAGTTGCGGCAACTGGCTGGAAACCTCGATCGGTTTCTTTCCGAGAAAGGCGCGCGCGGAGTCGGGTTCGCCCGGCCGGTAGCGTTCCCGTGCACCGTCGGCGATTTTTCCGGCGGGGCTTCGATCGGCTCTCTTCCCGGTTCCGTCCGGCGCGGCGGCTGGGCGGAGGCAGTGCGTCGGTCGGGGATCCCACCGTCACGGAGCGGCGACGGCCACCTGCGTGCTCGCAGTGTTGTTCCCGGAATAGATCTCCGGCGCCCCGTCGCCGCAGCGGACGGAGGCCTCGATGCGGTACGGTACGGGCTTGTTCGGTGTCCACTGGAGGTCTACCGCCGCCGTCTTGGCCACCAGGTCGGCGGGGAAGGCGAGCTTGTCCAGGCGCTTCTCCAGGAGAACGGCTTCCGGCCCGCGGGCGCCCGCGGGCATGGCCACCACCTTGACGATCACGTTGTTGGCATCGGCCGATCCGATGTTGTGCACGATCACGCGGCCCTTGCAGGGTTGGCCCGCCCGCGGTTTCCCGTCCAGTTGGATGTCACGCGCGGCCAGGGCCAGGTCGGGAAGGCGTGGGGGAGAATCCGGGAACCGTTCCATCTGCGCGATCTCGGCAAGCAGAAGCGCCCTGGGGGGTAGGTCGAACCGGACCCCGTCCAGCCTTTGGCGATACTCAAACGGCGTTCCCTGACCGGAGCCCCCGTCGATCTTGCCATCGCCGTCGGCGTCGGATCCGATCCGCAGTTCATAGCGGCCCGGCTCCAGTCGCCAGAAACGCGCCTCCGGTCGGGTCGCGGCGTCGGCAAAGGAGTACACCCAGATGCTCAGGCTCCTGTCGTCGAATCGGCGCACGAGGGCGGTGAAATCCTCATCCACCCGGCGCCAGGTCACCGCAAACGAAGGCGGCTCGGCAACGGAAGTCGGCGATCCGGTCAGCGGGCCGATCAACGACGCGGGACGCAGCGCCACCCGGTCCGTGCCGCGCACCTCCGACGTGACCATCGGCAGATTGAACCGCATGCTGCCCAAGTCCCTGGCGTGGTCGGCCTCGACGTCGGTCGGGTCGCCGCTGGCCATGAAACGGGCGTATCCCTTCGGCATGGCCAGCAGCAGGTCGTCGAACCGCGTATCTTGCGTGGTTGCGCGGTACATGCCCAGCAGCCGGTCGGACGCTTCGCGCAGGCGCTGGCCAACCCAGTCGAGCGAGTCGGCCGGCGGGTCTTGCACGGATGAGCCACGGTGTTTCCGGAAGATCTCGAACTGGGTGCGGATGCCATCGAGCACGTCGTCGTCGCCGGCCATCATCCAGGCGCCGAGCATCTTGCCGAGCACCATGTCGTGCCGACCCGGCCGCCAGTCGTACAGACTGCCCATGGACGGACACCACCATTTCCCTTTGGGTCCGTCGACGCTGTCGTCGGCAAAGCGAACCATGGCCGGCATGATGCCCGCCGGTTTTCCCTTGCCGGCGCGAACCGTGTCCTCGCTCCAGGCCTTGGCCCAATCGTGCACCAGCGAGACGGCCCGCGGAATGCCGGAGTACCAGGCGACCATTGCTGCCGGACGCATGGCCCGGCCGTGGTAGTTCGTGTCGAAACCGTCCGCCCGCACGGCAGTGGCGCTCATGTTGATGGACCGGAAGTGCCGGTGCCCGTGCTCACTCACCGCCGTGTGAACCTCCTCGGTAGTCTTGGTCGTCTGGAGGAACCGCTCGAACTGCAGTGGGTCGCCGTAGTCCAGCGCCACCATGATCGACGAGTCGGCCGCCATTTCGCTGGAGTGTTCCACGTCTTTCATCTTGCGGTCGTAGCCGTTGACCAGCTCGCCGCTGTTCCAGATGCCGTCGACCAGCTTGCGGATGCCCGCCTCGATCTTCGGATTTCCGCAAGCGATTGAGGTAACCGACCAGCTCCGCAGCGTTTCGCAGTCGTCCTCCCATCCGCCGCCGAGTTCGCCGCTGGGTTCCTGGCGATTGGCGAACCACCACTCGACGATGTAGTCGACACGGGCGCGGAGTTCACGCTGGTTGACCGCCCAGCCCGGGGCGCCGGCCGGGACAGGGTCGGGCCGGTACCCTTTTCCCCACGGCACGCGCTCGCCCCTGTACATCCGCACGATGTCGTGGCTGGGGAAGAGCTCTTCGATTTCGTCGCGGAGCTCCAGGAAGCCCTGCTTGGACATCGGCCGATAGCGCTCGCCCATCTGCTTCCACCACCAGTAGTACGTGCGCATCCGCCCGAGCAGGACGCGCGGGTAGAGCAGGTTGTCCGGGCTCACCGACAGCGAGGCCCACGGGTGCGTGCGGTGCTGTTTCAGGAGTCCGAGCAGTCTCGTTGCCTTCGACTCGCGGAGGACTCTCTCGGCGTCGTCGAGGAGGATGGCCAGGTCTTTCCGGCCTTCGAAGAAGCTGGCCAGGACCCAGGTGTTCATGACGATCCGGTCTCCGCTTCCGGCGATTCTCTTTCGACCGGCTTCGAGGTTTCCGGTTCTGACGAGGTCCCGGGCGGGAAGGATGCGCGGATCGGGAGGCAGCCCAAGCCAGGGGACGGCCCGATAGAGTTCGATCTGGTTGCGCATGCGTAGAGCGGCGATATCGTCGGGATCGGTCCGAATCGCCCGGGCGAGGTATTCGTCGGCAGCTTTCACGGCGGGCTCGGGGTCGTAGACGTCGAGGTGGCCGGCGACAGCGAGGGCCAGTTCCGCCTTTCGCCGGTCGGCATGCGGGGCCTGAAGCGTTTCGATCGCCTTGAGGGCTTCGTCGAACTGCCCGTGGTTGATCCGGTCGACGACGGTACGGACCGTCGGGGGCGGACTCTCAACCCGAACGTGCAGTTTGTCATCTTTCCAGTAGAGGCTGGGCTTTCCCGTCGACGCCTTCTGCCGATCGGGCAGCCCGCCGGCCTCCACCCGCTGCGCCACGATCTTCGGCGGCACGAGCGCCTTGTGCGTCCAGCGCACGTAGTCGATGTCCACGTTGCCGCTGAACTGGAAGAGCACGCCGCCGTCGGGGCCGTACCCGGCCCATCCCGAGTGGATCGGCCGCACCGTGTACCGGGTCCAGGCGCCGCCGTTGCCCGACAGGGCCCCGCCGCGAAGCAGGTATGTCGTGATGGACCCAGCCTCGATGAGCAGGCGGACGATATTCCAGCCCTCAGCGATCGAGAGGTCGCCGCCCCCGTCGCCGGCGAGGAACAGGACGTCGTCCGCGCCCGCACCGGCTTTCAGGACGGCCTGCCACTGCTTGGGCCAATTGACGAAGATCAGGCCGTCTTCACTTTGTTCCTCGTATCGAAAACGGATCTCCACGGTCGTGGTGGCCGGCAGTTGCCACGAGCCGTCGTGCTCGGCCAACTTGTAGCCGGTCCATTTGTCGTCGGGCCGTTGACTCCAGACGCCTCCCTTGGCCGTACCCGAGGCGGCGTCCAAGGTTTTCGCCCAGGCAGGAGTGGCAGCGGTTGGGTCTACCGTCCCATCGTACTCGTGGTCCCACCATTGCGCCTCGGCGAACGTACACCGTGCCGTCAGCGCGACCACCGCCATCGCGGACACCGTTGACATGAGCCTGTTCATCTCATGCAGCCTTTCCGGTCTCTCTCGCCGGGCTTGACACACACCGGAGGGACGGGCAACAACCATCGGGCTTCCCTCCCGCCTGGCCACGGCGACTCTTACCTCACGACAGCAGCTTGCAGCGCTGCGGCAATCTGTCAAGCGCCCACGCCTGCGCAAGAAACTTCCCGTGCTCCACCGGTTCAGCGCCAGACAACACAGCCACCCCTGAAGCTGCCCTCCGCAGTGGGGCCGCCAGAGCCGCACGACGTGGTGAGCAAGACGATGGTCGCGTCAGCCTGCGATGGATCTTCCACGAAGCCTTCACAATCCGACGATCTGGACGTCACGTGCGCTGATGCGGGTGCGGAACGTTCCGTGCCCACCCTCTACCGTGACGTGGCCGCCCTGCCCGACCACGTGGCGTGGCCGGCGCTCGTTCGTAGCCGACAATCCGTACTCGGTCACCGAGAAGCGCCCCGTGAAGTCGACAGACTTCTCGGACAGGTTGACGACCACGATCCCCACCTCCCCATCGGGCGCACGCCACACGGAGCAGACAACCACAGGCAAGACCGCCGGCGTCGGCATGGGACGCTTCTCGTCGCGCCAGAGGCGGGTCGGGACCGTCGGCACCGAGCCCACGAACTCGAGTGGCCGGAGCATCTCGCCGAACCGAAGGAACTTCGCGCCGGCGCGTCGGGCTTCGATCAGACGCTTGAGGAACCGCGCCTGCTCACGCACCCAGGGTTCGCCCTCGCCTTTCAGTGCCTTCGGCAGCCGGCCCGGCCAGATGCGACCGACCTGGCCGCCGATGACGAAGATGTTTGCCATGTTCATGAATCCCAGGGGATCATCCTTGGGACCACCCACGTTGCGACCGTAGAAGCTCCAGAGATCGTGATAGACCGCCGAGAACAGCGGCACGAACCCGGGCCAGACGTTGTAGTGAATGATCTTGCCGGCGGAGATGTCGATGTTCTCCTCGCTCGACGCCTCACTCAACACGGGAATCCGGGTGCCCACGCGCTCGCGAACGGCTTCGAAGATGCGCCGAGCCCCCATCACCGCGTGGTTGCCTCCGCCCAAGGGGTGCCCATGCGAGGGATCCAGACACAGCCCGTTGAACGCGGTGCCGAGCTGGTCAAGATAGAGCCCGCCGACCTCATACTCCTTCGCCAGTCGCCCGCACACGTCCGTCAGCAAGTTCCGGTACCACGCCTGCGTTCGACACATCTGGGCGTAGTCCTTCGTTGACCAGTTCACGACGCGGCCATGCTCGTCCTTGATCGTGTAGGGCAGCGCCTGCTCGTAGTTCCTGGCATGGGTGCTCCAGATCTGCGCATTGACATAGGGGAAGATGTGGACGCCTTGTTTCGCGGCGCCTTTCCACGCCTCGGCGATTCCCGGCCGGGGTGGGAAGTACCTCGAGAGATCGTAAACCCCTTTGCCGGCTGGCATCCAGTGATACCAGTGGCAGCAGACCGGCGGATGAAGTGTCTTGAGTGCGTCGTCGCACATCTGGCGGAAGTACGTCGTCTCACCCGTCCGTGAATCCGCTCTGAAGAAGAAATCCGCCTGCTTGAACCACGCGGGAATGTCGGTCCGCGAGACGAAAGGGCCTCGCCGACACCACGGCTGCTCGAGCGCCCAGCGCCGATAGATGCGGGCTGCGTCGTACCAGTCGCCGTCGAACACGGTAGCGACGAAATCAAACGGCATCTCGTAATCACTGCCCGGGGTGACCATGTCATGTGGGTAGTGCAGCATTTCGTAGCGCAGCACGCCGGATTTCTGGAGATTCGTATAGAAGAACCTCTTGACATTCAGTTGGCCGTCCTCCGCAGCGAGGTACAGACCGCCGCGGCGTGGCGAGGCGTAGTGATAGCCTCCGTCTTTTTCGTAGTAGGCGGCGAACTGCATCTGCGCGCCTCCGGGGTAGCGGTGACCATGCGGTTGGCCTGCGCCGGTCATGAGGCCGCGTTTCCAGCCGTGAATGGGGTTCCGGTGGCAGCGCCCCTCCGCCCTCGGGATGACCAGGAAATCGTCCTCCGGACTCTCGCCGATGCGACCGAGGTCGAGTTGTGGGAAGTAGACCTCCCAGAGCGACCAGACGCGGCTCTTGCTGTCCACCTCGATCCGCCACTCCGATTGCGGGCTGTCGTGGCCGAGGCGAATCGTAACGGTCACGTCCAGGACCGCCTTCTCCTCACCCAGGTTCAGCCCTCTCCACGAAAGTCTCAGCGCGGCGCCGTCCTCGCGGGCCACGAACTTGGCGTCACGCTGTGCAGGGGACCGATTGGTCAGCAGGAAGCGCTTGCCCCGGCCACGGTCGGTTCGCATGGAGAGGCGCCAGATCAATCCACCGTAGCCCGACTCGGGCTTCGCACCGAAACCCAGTCCGCGGGTCACGTGATAGACATTCGCAAAGCCCATGCCTTCCGCTTCATCGAGCAGGGCGATGGCGATTCGGTTGTTGTGCAACACGATCTGCCCCGCCACGCGCTCGAGTCTGGCCCGGCTGCCGGTGCCCTTCAGTTCTGCAGCGATGAGCCGCTCGATAGCGCCGGGCGACTGTGCCCGGACCACCGGCGGAAGGTCGGTTTCAGCCCGGCCTACCGGACCCGCCATCACGAGCCCGATCAGCACGGCCAGCAGTCGTACGACGCTCACGCACCTTTTCACATCACGTACCGATAGAGCACGAAGCTGCGAGCATAACGCGGCATGCTTGTGGTATGGCTCGAACACAATACACCGTATCATTTCGACGTGAATCGCACTTGGACTTCTTGTAACGTAACGGGTTCGGCAGCGGATGGATGAACTTCCAGGCGCAGGACGACGGGCTTCAAGCCGAGGGTCGCCACCAGCGGCGCCAGGCTGTCGCCGGGATGGAGGTTTGTCCGGACGTCGTGACCGTCCTGGGTATGGACGATGCGCGCATTGCACCGGGCGTCGCGGGGAGAGAGCTTCCAGTGGACGCTGCCCCAGCCGGCCGCGTCGGTCGGTGGCTCGATGGGCACGTCAATCGTGCGACCCTGCACGGGCCGCAGAGTAACGTCGTCCAGCCACAGCTTCCCGTCGGTCGGCGGGCACCAGAACCGGAGCACGAGCGGTGGCGTCCCGTCATACGAGACGTGAGTCCGCAAATGCATCCAATCGCGGCCGGATGGCAGTACGTAGTTCGTGTACCACATGTAACCGGGCCATTGACCGCTATCCGCCCGGCCGACCCAGAACCGTATCGGCTCGCCGCCGCCGGCCGTCTTGACCCAGAAGGATAGCTCGTACGATTGCCCCTTCTCCGCGTCCGCCACTCGCTGGTCGATGTAGGGACTGGTCGGCGACGACCTTTTGACCGCCGGCTCGATCCGGATACTCGACTTACCGGAGTGGCGGACGGATGCGTCGAGGGGCGGCAGCTCGCCCCTTCCCTGCCAGCCCTTAGTGACGGTTTCGACGTTCTCAAAACCTGCAGCTACAAGGCGCACCTCGCCCGGCTCGCCATCGGAACGGGTCGTGATCCCGTCGTCGGTGAGCGTCACACCGTCGGGGCGATTTGCATCTACCCAGCGTCTGGCGGCGCTCATGGCGTCGACGCGCAGATCGCCGTCCCGAAGACGGCCGTGGTGCTCCTTCGTCCACCCGCTGAGAGTGGGATGCACTTTCCAGATAGACTCGTAAACCTCTTTTGACCACCTGCCCGTGTACATCCAGTAGCCGTCCGCCCCCCGAACCAGGCGATCCGTGGCCGCGACCAAGGCCTCAGGAGAAAAGTTCCAAATCCCGCCGGCGTACAGGGCCGGGAGCTTGCGACGCCGCAGATGAGCGACACTGTCAGCCGTCGCCGCGTCACCGAAGAACGTGCGGGGCGGCTCCGTCGAGTAGCCGGAATGGTACTCCGCGCTCGGAAAGAGCAAGCAGGGCAACTCCGGTGTGCCGCTGCCCCGGATCAACGCATCGTAATACCAGAACGGAGCGTAAGGGTACATGCCGAACAGGAAGTCCGGATTGATCTTCCGCACCTCCCGCATGACGTCTTCAATGAGTCCGGCCATCGTGCCTTCGAGATACTTCTCGTAGCGCGGACGCAGACCGCGCTGGGTCAGCCAGTCGAACCGCAGGCGAGGCACGACGGCATCCGGTGCCTCGGCCTCTCCTTGAGAGCGGACAAACCCATAGAAGCAGTGGTCGCAATAACAGAACGTCTTCTTCTGGCTCGCCATCCCGGGATAGATGGAGTAGAAGCAATAGGTCTCCAGTTCCAGAGCGGCGCCGCCCGTCGCACCCGTTTCTTTCAGGACGCGGGCGACCCGTTCGAGCTGTGGGCGTATGAAGCCGGTCCAGTAGCGCCGCTCCAAGGGGCAGGGCGCCCACCTGGCCGCCTTTCCATGCCAATCGACAACGTGACGATAGTGATGGGCAGGCCAAACCTTCTTGACGTGAGGATTCAGGGCATCGCGCTCCCCATGGCCGATGTAGTTCAACAGGTGACCACCAGGCTCCGGCTCGATCCCGGCGAGGTAGCGTACCGAGGGCTCAGCGGCCACGTACATCATGTAGATCATGATGATGCCGTTCTTCTTGCACCTGAGCGCCCAGTTCCGCAGCTTTTCGATCTCTGCCTCAGAGAAGTCCTCCGGCTTCAAGATCGTCGGGGACTCGGGCGATGTCGTCTTCCTTGCGCCGCTCAGCGGCCGCTCCCACGCGAGCGTCAGGTTGAAGCCCGCGGTGGCCAGCTTCTCAGGCTCGCCGTTTGTCATGGCGCGAATGCCTTCGCGCCGCAGTCGCCGAGCCGGGCTCTTGGGAGGTTCCTCGGCAAGCGTCTGCGATTCGCCGGCGGCGCAGGCGACGAGGGTCAACGCGGTGAGCGTCACGAATGAGTTGTACGCTGTGATCATGACTTCTTCCGGATTCCGTTGGCTTTCCCAGAGCACCGTTCCACGGCGTGGACCGCGCCACACGTCACGATGCTGCTCTCGCGATACCCGATGGGACTTCTGAGCGATTCTACCTCGCCGACGTTCGGACCTCCCGGACCGTAGCAACCACGCCGGTCTTCGATCAACCCGCCGGGCATCGGGTCGGCCGACCCGTGTTTCACGACCACGGCAAGACTACCCGTCCGAGGGTTGGCGGGATCGGGTTCGCTCGACTCGTATCCTCCAGACATGCAAGCCACGCTTCTCCTTGCTGTAGCCGGTGAACACCAACTCGCCCGGCGCGGCCTCGACGACGGATGCGTAGCCCTTACCTCCTTTTGCGACCAACGTTCGCGACGTCCACGCCTTTCCTTCGCCGTCCAGACTGACCCAGAGGTAGTAGTTCGGCCGGCCGTGCGCAGCAACCAGCAAGCCGTTCGAGAGGAGACAAGGCGTGGGCCAAGCTCCCGTGGCGTTCAGCTCTTCGGGCTTGCTCCACGTCTTGCCGCCATCCGTCGAACGACTCTGGAAGCAGGGTTGCGCCCCTTCCCCGTTCCGAAAGAGCATCAGCAGATCGCCGTTGGCCAGTTCCACGAGGCCGGGCTCGCACATACCTTCCGGCCCCAGTTCAGGCCAGTAGCCAGGACTCCCGAGGACACCCCACGTCTTGCCGCGATCCCTGGAAGCAATGACCCACGAGCGGTACTTGTACATTCCCAGTTCCGGCACGAACTTCTCGAGCATCGAATAGACCTCATCGCCCCACCACCAGCCGTAACAGGTGGCGATCAACGTTCCGTCGCGCCTCTCGATCATGCCGTGATCGACGTACGTGCCGCAGCCAAACTCACCGGTTTCCACGTAACCGCCCATTCCCTGCGGAATGTGAAGCATGGCGTCCTGCGGTCCCGTGATCGTCTTCAGGTTGTCAGGCGATGTGTAGATCTTGAGGACGTGTCTGTCCAGCCGCGAGAATTCCGTCTTCATGCCAATCCCGACGTACGTGCCGTCCCGCAGCACGCATCCGGTGATGTGGTGCCACTTGTCGTTGAACGCAGCGCGGACCGACGTTGAGGGTACGCCCCAGGTCCTACCCCCGTCAGTCGAACGGTAACCTCGCACGAAGAGGGAGTCATCGGCCAGCGTGTGCACCTTCGAGGAAAACCCGACGGGAATCACGACAGGCGGCTCCACCGTCACCTTGATCGTTGGATCGTTGAACTTCTCATCCGCGAGGGTGGCTGCACCGGCCAGTAGCGCGGCGAGCAGGGCAGAAAACGCTCTTGTTCTGCAGATCGGCATGCGGAATCCCCCAAGCACTATTGCCGGCTGATCGTGAGAATCCGGGCGTGCAGGTCCATCCGGTCATGGTAGACGCACACGACCCTTCGCGGCGAGGTCTCAGCCATCACCGCGCGACCGATGAAGGCAACACTCGAGCGGGTTCCGATCGCAGCCCTGTTCTTGAGGTCCCACGTCCTGCCGCCGTCGGTGCTCGCGATGACCCACAGCCCCGGTTTCCCGTAGACGAGCAAGACCGTGCCATCGGAAAGGATCAGGAGATCGCCGTATGCCGCCCCGACGTCGATCTTCTCGGGCTTCGACCAGGTCAGCCCACCGTCCTTGGATCGGCCAAGCCACAGCGGCATGGCCCCGTCGCCGTTCCGCATCAGGCACAACAGCTCACCGCTCGGCAGCAGGGCAAGACCCGGGAAGCGAAACCCTTCCGGACCCAGGTCGGGATCGCTGGCGACGGTCGTCACGTAGCGCCACGTATCGCCTCCGTCCGTCGATTTGACCAGAAGGACGCGGCTCTTCTTCAACCGCCACTTCTTCCAGCGATCCGGGTAATCGACGGGCGTTTGATCTTCCGCGAACCAGCCCCACATGCCGGCCACGAGATCACCGTTGGGCAATTCTACGATAGAATGCTCGAAAATCGGTCCGCCTACGGGCTGGCCGTACTGGTCGGTACCCGCAACCACGTTCGGCACGTGGATCAGGCCGCGCTTCGGCCCGGAGTAGCTCGCGAAGTCGTCCGTCGATCGGTACACCTCGGCGACGTACACGCCGGCCTCACGTTCATGCTTCCGTGCATATCGCCCAACGAGGAGTATCGTGCCGTTTTTCAACGTGACGCTCGCGCCCCTGCGAGGCCGCGTCGCATCGGCAAGTGGAAAACTGAAATCGCGATGGCGAGCCCAGGTCCGGCCGCCGTCCTTGGACACGCGATCGTAGCAAAGCAACGTCCCGCCCGTGAACCGGATCAACGATGGAAAGGTCGAGTAGCCCCGAACGCCGATCCCCTTTCCGTCCGCGTATCTTCCGCCGCCGCTGATCTTGATTTGGTCCTCACCAGGCCCGAGCCAGAGCAGGCCGGCCAGGACAGTGGCGCTCACTCTGCACATCAGGCACCTCCGCGCCGTTTTTCAGAACAGCTCGTCCGCTTCACACCGTTGGTCCTGCGGGGCCCCACGACCGATGGCCCAACCGGTGCCAGCAGAACCCGTCACGGTCGCGATGGTATACCGAGAGACCGATGGCTGCAATGCGTCCGTTGCCGGCGGCCTGGTGCTCTTGCATCGAAGGCCGAGGTGGCGATTCACCAGCGGCTGTTCCTCGCCGTGCATCGGCGCGTACGGGGCAGCTGCGGAGCGCCTTCGTGTCACGGGATATCGGGCCATTTCTTGTTCCAGCCGATGTGGTCGAGAGTCCACAGGTACTCGTCCATTACCGTCTTGCCGTAGGCTGGTGGCACGTCGTCCTCGGGCGGACACAGGTTGGGCGTGTCGATGATCCCTCGCATGTGCAACATCATCTTCAGGTTTCGCAACCAGTTGCCTGCGCTGTAGAACATGAAGTAGGGAAGGATGCGGTTGTAGTAGATGAACGCGGCCTTCTTTTCATCGCCACGGAGGTAGGCTGCGACGGCGGCGGCGTGGAACTCAAGAGCCTCCGTGCCCGTCATGAAGGCCGTGACGCCAAGGCGCAGGAGATGGATCATGTGCCGGCCGCCGGCCCCGCCAATGACTTGCATGGTCCCCTCAAACCGCTCCATGAGTTGGGCGGTTTTGGTCAAGAAATCGGCGCTCTCCGCCTTGATGGAGTGAATCCGCCCCGTCTCTCGTGCGATTTGCATCACCAGGTCCGGTGTCAGAATGTCCGCGGTGCTCGAGGTATCCTGGATGATGATGGGCGTGGACACGGCCGTGGCCAAATCCTTGAACATCGCCAGCGTGCCTGCCCGGTCGGGCCGGTCTCCATAGGGCAGAGAAGCCATGATGATGTCCGCGCCCATTTCTTCGGCCTCCCGGGCGTACCGTAAGGTGTCGGCGCGGGTCTTCCCCGTCACGCCCGCGAAAAAGGGAACCCGGCCCTTGACCTGATCGACCACGACCTCCAGCAGGCGCGACCGGTCGGCATCCTTGATCTTCATGAACTCGGAGGCATAAGCGAAGTGGCCAACGGCCACCGCGCCGCACTGGATGCAGTATTCCACATGACGACGCTGACTCACGACGTCCACGTTGTAGTCCTTGTCCACAGGCGTCGCCATGATCGGCATCATGCCCCGGAACGCTCCATCACGGCGGCCGCCGTTCACCTCGGAGAGGACCGGCGGCTTCGGCCCTGTACTACGTTGGGCCCCAGCCACACATCCCGTGAGGGCGGCTGTGGTGGAAACCATAAAGTCCCGTCGTCCAAGTTTCTTGCCCGTCATGCCTGCCTCCTGTATTCAACGGCTATCTCCCGTCGGCGGGTCTGCCTGGAGCCCAGATGGTCGCGGCAATGTAGCGCTCTTTGCTGGACGCGTCCTTGAAGTAATACAGCGTTACGATCTTGCCGTCCGGCCGTTGTATGGTCCTCGGGTAGCCGAGGTCCCAACCATCGCCGTCATGGCGAAGGACGATCTCCCTGCCCCAGGTCTGTCCCTGGTCCTCGGAAATCCGAGCCCGCAGACCGTAAGGGTCGTGGCGCCAGCCGTAGGTAAGAGCGATTCGACCGTCTTGGAGTGTAATCATGCTGGGCGGATTGCCGCCGTTGTCGATATGCGGCTCGCCGAGCATGTACCAACTCTTTCCCTCGTCCGGCGACAGGAAACACTCCAACCACGAACGTCTCGTACCGTCGAAGGCCCCGCTCCGACGAATCACGCTGAGAAACGCCCCGCTCTCCAGCCGGACCGTGGACGGCATGATGGCGTAGCCGTGGCTGTCCACCGGCGGCTGCTGGCCGATCCAGCCGACATGCTCCCAAGTCTTGCCGCCATCTTGGGTGCGTGCACAGAAGGGCCAGCCCTCTTTCCCGTTCTCCTTCGGGGACGTCAGAAAGACGAGAAGGTCGTGTTTACCGTTGACGATGTAGTCCGTCCGCGCCAGCACGCCCTTCCTACCGAAGCTCGGGAAGGAGTATGGGCCGTGCCATGTTCTGCAGCGGTCCAGCGTGTAGTAGAAGCTTGCTGAACCGGTGCGGAACTTCAGTCCGAAGTCCGGATGGGTGAAGTCAATGCCGCCGGGGCATTCGCTCTCCTCCAGTTCGCTGCCGTCTTCATTCAAGAAGGACGGAACCTCGATGGTCCAGGTTTCGCCGCCGTCCACACTGCGCGCCTGGCGTTGAGTGGTTGGGCCCTTGATCGGATGGCTGCTGCGCCCGTCGTCGTCGTGATAACCAAGCGAAAAGCCGACGACTATCTCGTTCGCCCAGGACCACATGCCATTGTTGGCGGGCCAACCCGCGAAGCGTCCGGCTTCTCTATAGACCGTAACGTTCTTGACGACCGCTGGCTTTTCCTGAGCCTTGGTCGATACGCTAGCCGACAGCGCAAACACAAGAGTAGTAATCATTACTCGGTACATGTGCTTTTCCTCCATAGCCTGACATGAATGCCGGAGCCCATTTCGCGGACCACCAACGTCTCATGTCCGCATTCCATGCATGTCTCCAGAATAACTCCTCAACACGCGACAGAAACCCAAATCCATGCCTTGCACCGGCATTTTCAGGCAGCGGCTAATCTCCTCGACCGCACTTGATCAACCACACCTCCGCCACCTGGGTTCCGCGGCCGGTGAACCGTTGCCAGGCGAGTTCGAGCGCGCCATCCTGCGTGGCCTCGCAGGGAATCAGGAACTCGAGGGGGGTCACCACGGACGGTGGCCCGTCTTCTTCTGGAGTGACCACGGCGGCACTGTCACCATAATTGGCCGTGTAGCGCACGCCTTCCAGGGTGTGGCCGTAGGCGCCGTGTATCTGATACTTACCGTCGGCCACGAGGCGGATGGTCGCGTTGTAGCGGCCAAGGTAGGTGACGCGCACGCGGTAGGTCGCGCTGGGGTCGAGGCCATCATAGCGCAGCACAAGGGGCGTGGCGTATAGGGCTTCGCTTACATCGAGCCACGAGAGCCGGTTGGGGTCGCTGTTGTCGAACGTGTGGTCCTCACGGGGGGTGGTTATGCCGGCGGGGTCATCCCACAGGGGCTTGGGCTTGACCAGGTGCGGCTGTCTCCACGAGCACCCCAGGTCGTCGTAGAAACCGCCGGGGCCGGGGCATTCCCAATCGGCCACGCGGGCCAGGCGGGCCAAGCGAACATCGCTTTCGCCGGTTTTCTCCGGCAAGGAGGCGGTAAACCGGCCGGCGAGGATGGCGTCGAGTTCGCTCTCGATCCAGGGCCGGTTGTTGAGGGGAAGGTCGAGAAAGTCGAGCACGGCGCCGCGTTCCGAAGTTGCGGCTTTGTAGTTGGCTACGTCCAACTGGGCCCCGATGCTTTCGAAGAGCTCCGCGCCCAGTTCACTGATGCGCGCCTTGAGCGTGTCCGTGTGGTCGTCCTGGTCAGGTTCGCCCAGTATGGCGCGCGCGGTTGCGATGGCTTGTTCGGCGCCGACTTCCGAGGCCTTGCGTAGTACCGCGCAGGCCCGTTCCTCGATGGCATTGGCCTTGAGCAGCCGCAGTCGGGTGTAGTGGTCATAATAGGCGCGGAGGAGGCACTCCTGGAAGCGCCAGTTGGCCAGTAAGGCGTCGTCGGCATCGTCTTCGAGGGCTTTCCAGAGGGCGAAGGCGTCCTCGACGCCGTCGTTCTCGGCCAACGACCCGGTGAAGTTGTCCTCGAGCATGAACAGCCCTTCCCGAACCTTCTCCGCAATGTCCCAGCCGAAAAAGAACCGGGCGTAGTCGAGCATGATGTCATTGAGATCGCGGTCCGGGTCCCAGCCAAGGGCCGTCCACACGACTTTGTTCACGTCGTCGCCGACGCCGTCCGAGTAGGTCACGAAACCGTCGGCGTATTCGTCGAAGAGGTTGTGGATTCGGGCATGGCCTCTGGGGCGGGGGGCGAAAGGCTCGCGCCCGAGGGTCCGCGCCAGGGCACGGTCCCAACCGGGCACAGGATACTGTGCGCGTACGCAATGACCAATATCAGGGTAACGTCGGATGGGGTATTGCTGCGGCACGCGGGCGCGCTGTTCGTCCAGGAGGACGCGTGACCATGCGCCGTAGACCACACCCGTCACCCAGTGGGGCTGTTCGCGCTGCAGATAGCCAAAGAACCAGTTGTTCAGCTCGGGGCCGAAACCTTGATTGGAAACCCATATGCCCAGGCCGGGGCGAATCTTCCGCGCCTCTTCGGCAAACCGGCCTGTCCACTCCAACATGAGATCGGGACGCCGGTGGGTGCTGCCTCCGTCACCCCCGGTAAGGTAGAGATGATCAAGGTGGGGGATGGCGCGAAGCGTGTCCAGCTTCCCTTCGATGGCCGTCTGGAGTGCTTCCACGGATTCCCCCTGGCCGCCCAAAGCCTCCGTGAATAGCCAGAAATCGAAGCCGTAGTCGGCGCAAATGCGCGACCACGCCGCAGCCATTTCGCCACGGGTCACTTTGGCGTGGGGCCCGTCACGTCCCTCGGGGTCTCCGAAGGCGGTGGTTTCAAAGGCGTTGGCCCCGAACACGGCCAGTTCCCTCATGTACTGCTCGTACGTATCGGGCGCCCAGGCGTCGTAACAGTGGGCCAGGCTGCGATAGGCGATCTGGTGGCCGCGATGGGGGTAACGCGGCGCCGTAGCGATTTGGCACTTCGCGGGCAGTTCGAGTTCGCCCTTCTTCATCTTCAGTTCTAGTAGGAGTCGTCCTGACGCGAAGAGGACGCCGCGTTCATCCAGTCCTGCGAGCACGACGACCGGGGCCTTCCCTCCGGCGTGGACGCCTATGGCGAAGCCTTCCGCCTTCTCGGGCACGTTCATTGCCGTGACGAAACCACGTAACTGTGCAGGGGCTTTGTCGGCGCGACAAAGAAGAATGGCGGGGATCGCCTTGTCGGGAAGCGTTGCGGCATTGGCCAGATTGATACCTGCGCGTTTAGCGACCTCCTCCGCGAGCATACGCTGCGCCGACCTGACAACGGCGCCATCGTCCGATACGACGATGACGGCCTGCGTCAAATCGATGAAGCCGGGAGCATCCGCCGCGTCTGCAGCAACGGCGGCCAGCATGACTATCGACAACGACTTGCAGACGAACCGCAGAGGCTTCATGTTGCCCTTTCCAATGGATGTCACCAAAAAGCGACTCCGGCCAGCGTGGCGAACCACAGTTGACCGCTCGTATCGAAGCCTACACCGCGCACGTCGGAAGTGCTCCCCCGGCGCCCCATCGCGTCCTCCACGACAAGCGGCTTGAAGCCACCCCAGGGCTGCTCAGGCAGCCGAGCCGCGCGGCGGGCTTGTCAGTATACTGGGCCGCATGGTTTCGTGGAATCGTTCCGCCACGGACAATCCCGCATGGAAAGTCACGCTTGACGGAACGTACCGGTTCCAATAGAATGGTCTGGAACCGCCGGAGAGCGTGGACCGGCTTCGGGAAACGAAGGGAGGATTCCGATGAGCGTGGCGAGGCGAACACTTGCGGTGATGTTGCTCCTCCTTGGCGGGGGGTTCTCGTCGGTTGCGCAGGGGGACGGAGGGCTGCGGCTGGCCGACGGCGGCAAGAGCACGTTCCGGATCGTTGTGGGCGCGACGGCCTCGCCGTCCGAACGGCACGCCGCGGCCGAGCTGCAGCATTTCATGAAGGAGATCTCAGGCGCACAGCTCCTCATCGCCGACGGCGGGACGGAGATGCAACCCCACGAGATCCTGATCGGCGACAGCAAACACCTGCGCCAATTGGGGCTGCAGATCGACTGGGACGCCCTGGGCGATGAAGGGTTCGTGATGCGAACCCACGGAGGCCACCTTGTCCTTGCCGGCGGGAAGCAGCGGGGAAGTCTCTACGCCGTGTACACGTTTCTCGAGGAGGTGCTGGGCTGCCGCTGGTTCGCCCCGGACGTGAGCAGGATCCCGAGCATGAGCCGGATCGTCATCGAAGCGCTGAGTACTCGCCATGTGCCGAGATTCGAGTATCGAGCCGTCGGCTGGTCCCCCTCAGCGGATCCCGATTGGTCTGCCCGAAATCGGGTGAATGCGGGCACATCGCTGAGCGAGGAACGGGGCGGGCACGTCACCATGCGAGGCGGGGGGCACAGCTTCTTCTCACTGCTTCCACCGGGGCGGTACTTCGAGGATCACCCGGAATACTACTCCGAAATCAACGGTCGGCGTACCCATCACAAGGCACAACTGTGTTTGACCAATCCGGAAGTCGTGCGCCTGGCTGCGGAAGGGGTGAAGAAATGGATGCGCGACGGTCCGGACAGCACCCTCGTTGGAGTCGGGCAGGGTGACTGGGGAGGCTGGTGTGAGTGTGCCAGCTGCAGTGCGATCTCCAAGCGTGAGGAAAGCCAATCCGGGCCGCTGATCGGTTTTCTCAATCAGGTGGGGGAGATTGTCGAGCGGGACTTCCCGGATGTATCCATCATTTCGCTTGCCTACCAGCACACCCGAAAGCCGCCGAAGACCATCCGCCCGCGCCGCAACGTCATCCCCTGGGTCTGTGGTATCGAATGCTGCTATTCACACCCCATCGACCGATGCGAGAGAAACCGTTCTTTCAAGGCTGACATCGAGAGTTGGGCCAACCTGACGGATCGGTTCTACGTATGG
>CAYMME010000109.1:0-20002 GCA_964391465.1 uncultured Planctomycetales bacterium | reverse complement strand
GTCGGAATTAGGCCCGGAATGGCGATGACTCAATTGCACACGGCTGAAGTGTTACGGGGAGGCGATTCAACTGCTTCGCGCGAAAGATCTCGAGGAACGCGTCCGCGAACTGCGTCAGATCGGGAACGTTCATCGGATTCTCCTGATATGCATCCGGTGAAGCATAGGCACTGGCAGACAAGCTGCCAGTGGCACCCGAGGCGGCTTGCCCGCCCGTGTTCTGCGGCAAAGGCACTGGCAGACAAGCTGCCAGTGGCACCCGACGCCAAACACGTACTACGTCGGGACCTGGCACCCGACGCCGGGGTAGGCGGCGGTCGAACCGCACGAGTCAGGTCGCTGCAACCGGCACGCTCAGCACGAAGCAGGCACCCGCGTCATGCTCGGGATCGAGCCGGAGGTCACCACCCATGCTTCGAGCGAGTCGGCGGCTCAGGGCCAGCCCGAGCCCGACGCCGGGGCCGGAGTTCGCTGCCTGCTTCGACGACTTGCCGAACGGTCGGAACAACCGTCGGGCCTCGGACGCGGAGATGCCCGGGCCGTGGTCGCGCACCAGAAACCGCACGTCGCTGGCGACGCAGTTGACCTGCAAGTGGATGCGCTGATCGTCCGCACGGGCGGCGTACTTGCAGGCGTTGTCGACCAAGTTGTAGACGATGCGCTCCACTGCGGACGCATCGATCCGCAACGGCTTGCCGAGCGCATCAGGCTCCGGCTCGACGACCAGCTCCATGCCCGCCTGCCGGGCCCGAGCCGCCAGTTGGGTCTGCATTCGCTCGAGCAGATCCCGCGGCGTGACCGTCTCCAAATCGCCGCCCGCGCGGCCGCGTTCCAGTCGGGCATAGCTCAACACGTTCTCGACCAGGTGCCCGAGCCGGTCCGCCTCGCTGTGCAGCCGCGCCAGATACCGCTCGCGCTTGTCGGCGTCCGTTACCATCCCTTCGGCGAGCATTTCGGTGTACATGCGAAACGTCGTCAGCGGCGTGCGCAGCTCGTGCGTTACGGCCGACACGAACGCGGCCCGGCGCTCGCTGAGCGTCACGGCCGCGACCAGCATCGCCATCACGGCCCCGCTCGCCAGCACCAAGCCGCCCCACGCGATCCACAGCGACAGGCGCGTCGGCGCGTCCACCGCTGCGGGCGCTGCCGGCACGTCGCCGGGCATGAGTCGAACCGGGAGGGCGGCCAGCAGGTTCTCGTCGTCGCCCTCCGGCATCGCGGACGCCGGAACGAGATCGGCATTCAGGGCCAGGTCCTCGATCGACGACAGCAGCCACGTGCGAAGCGCGGGCCAATCGAGCCAGCAACCCTGTATGTACGGTCGCCCGTTAACATCCACCCGCCGGGCCAGAACCAGCGCCGCATCAATCCAGACCGCTTGAAACAGCCCGTCACGCACGTTGTTCGCAGCCTGTGGCGAGCGGACCATCATCTGGTTGAGCGCAATCGCCTGCTCCATGTTGCCGAAACGCGCTTGACGCTCGACCTCACCAACCTGACCTCTCTTCGTGCGTCTGGATTGCCCGAGGTTCCTCGGTGCCGAATCGTTCGGAGCCGTGCCGAGGTCCTCCATCAAGCCCCGGGGCAACGGATTGGTCTCATCCACTCTCGCAAGGAGGGCAGGAACGGCCGGCGATGCGGCTGGCGGCGGCAGTTGCCGCGTGAGGACGTCCGCGTCGGCCAATCGACCGAAGTCGTGAAGACGGCTACGGGCCGCATCAAGCACCTCGGGTGTCGCCGAGCCCAGACTGTTCATGAGATCCCGGATGGCGCCGGTCGGCACCTGCGGCGAGGTGAGCCGACCGTCCGGATCGAATTGGAAGTGCAAGAGAACGTATGGCGAAGCACCCGTGAGGAGCTCCGACGCCATCAGCGCGTCATCGTTGGCGGCATCGTCGGCCGTATTCGGAGTGCCCTGCCGCGCGGAGCGCAGCGCGGTGTAGGCGAAGTAGGGCCGGGCCATCTCTCCCGCCAGGAACGAGCCCAGCGCCGAATCCATGCGCCACAACGCCAGCCGCACGTCCTCGCGAAACGCAGCGTCCAGCTTCGCCCGGGCCTCGGCCCGCCCGAGCCGCAGGGCGGTCAGGCTCACCCATCCCATCGCCGCCACCACGACGCCGAGACAAATCGCGAAGACGGTCCAGACCTGCCACGGGCGTCTCATGATGAACCCTCTGCGCAGGCGAACATGTACCCCTTGCCGCGCACCGTGAGCAGCACCCGCGGCTCGGCCGCATCGTCGCCGAGCTTTTCGCGCAGGCGGGCGACATGCATGTCGATCGTGCGGGTGGCCACGCCCGTCGGCTCGATCTGCCAGACACGGGACAGGATCTCGTCGCGCGAGATGGCCCGCCCCGCGTTGGCCGAGAGGTACCGCAGCAGATCGACCTCCCGCGACGACAACTCGTGTCGGCGGCCGTCGTCGAACCGCACCTCGCGACGCTCGAGGTCCGCCCGCCCGCCCGGCACGTCGACGACGTGAACGTCCGACGGCCGCTCCGGCGTCCGCCGCAGCACGGCCTCGATACGGGCCAGCAGTTCCTTGACGCTGAACGGCTTGACGACGTAGTCGTCGGCTCCGAGCTTCAGCCCGGTGATCCGGTCCGCCTCGTCGCCGCGCGCCGTGAGGATGATCACCGGCACCGTGGGCCGGCACTCCCGCACCTCGCGAAGAATGTCGAGCCCGTCGCCACCGGGCAGCACGAGGTCCAGCAACAGCAGGTCGTAGGTGCCGCGCGTCGCGTGTCGTCGCCCCTCGTCGGCGCGATCCGCATCGAGCGTCGCGTATCCCGCGTAGTGCAACGCATCGACGATACCCTCCCGCACACCCGCATCGTCCTCAACGACCAGAATCGTCCGTTTGCTCATCGACCGTCCTCGGACCTCGCATGCCGCGCCATTGTACCACCATTCCCTCCAATTGAACTTACCCGCGCCGCGAAGCCGGGACGGTAACGGGTTTGTAACTACGGCCGCGGACGGTGGACCCTCGAGACTTCCTTTGCCACCCCCTTCACGTATAATAGGGTCTGCGCGAACTCAGGCCTCGGGGCCGGCGGTGTCACACCGCGGTCCGAGTTGGAGGATGTGCAATGGCAAACGATCGTGTGACCCGGCGGAAGTTTGTACGGGACAGTGCAACCACGGCCGCGGGAGTCGCCGCGGGCCTGGGCGCTTCGACCATGTCCGGCTGCGCTTCGTCGCCGACCGGCGCCGTATCGCCCGTGGCGGATGGCGCGGCCGCGGACGTGCCCAAGTCAAAGATCCTCAACTATAACGAGAACATGGAGTACCGCCGCCTCGGTAAGACGGGCCTGATGATCGGGGCCGTCGCCATGGGTGGACACTGGAAGCAGATCCACGAGGCGGTCCCCGGTGTGCTCAAGACCAAGAGCTGGCTCAGTGCCGACCGCGACCACGCCGGCTTCAAGAAGAACCGCCGCGACGTGGTCAGCGCCTGCATCGACCACGGTATGAACTACATCGACGCATGCACCGGGGCCGAAGTGCAGGCATACGCCGAGGCTCTCCGCGGACGGCGCGACAAGATGTACCTCGGCTACTCCTGGTACGAGCACGAGATGCGGTTCGAGGACTGGCAGAACGAGGCGAAGCTGCTCGAAGGGCTCGACTCGGGGTTGCAGCAGGCCAAGCTCGACTACGTCGACGTCTGGCGAATCACGTCCTACTGGCAACCCAAGGAGCAGCACACGGTGGCCCACGAGCACGCCATCGTCGGCGCTCTCGAGAAGGCCCGCAAGGCCGGCAAGGCTCGCTTCTGCGGTTTCTCGACGCACAAGCGCGACTGGGCCGTCCGCATGATGGAGACCTATCCGAAGACGATCGAGGTGGTCGTCATCCCCTACACGGCCGGCTCGAAAGGTGCTCACAAGCGCGTCGAGCCCGGCAAGGGCGGCTGGGAGGCCACCACCGACGCGGCGGTTCCGCAGGACAAGACCAGCACCGGCCTGATCGAGGCGGTCAAGAAGAACAACGTCGGATGGTTCGGCATCAAACCTTTCGCCAGCGGATCGGTCTTCCGTTCGCGCGGCGCACCCGACTCGTCCAGCAAGCAGGTCGATGACGACCGGGCTCGGCTCACGCTCCGCCACATCCTGGCCAGCAACGACGCCCTGACGGCTCCGATTCCCGGCCTGATCACCGTGGACCAGGTCAGGAACGCGGCCCTCGCAGTCACCGAACGTCGCAAGCTCGACCTGGCCGAAACGCGGCACCTCGACCAGGCCGTCGGCGAAATGTGGGCGAACCTGCCCGAAGACTACGAGTGGCTCAAGGAATGGGAGTGGGTCTGACCCCCAAGCAACAAACAATGCGAACAAGCCGAACGACGACGCGTTTTGGAGACGCCCGCACGCCGTCCGGAAGGATGAGTGTGTCGGCGATTGCCGCCGGGCTGGCCTTTGGTGCAGTGCTGATCTCCTCCGGGTGCGCACTTCACAAACATGGACACGGTTCTCGGGCCACGTCCACGGCTCCGGCCGGGCTGGTCAAACCCGAGAAGAACAAGAAGGCCGACAACACCGCGTGCCTGGACTGCCACGCAGACCTGGCCGAAGAGATGATTGCGGCCAAGCACCTGAAGAAGGGGTACGGCTGCGCGGCCTGCCACGGCGACTCGATCGCCCATGGTGAGGACGAGGCCAACATCACCAACCCGGACGTGCTCTTCGGCCGAGCCGAAGTCACTCCGTTCTGCAAGCTGTGCCACCCCAAGCACGAGGAAAGCAAGAAGTTACGACGACTTCGTCAAGGAGTGGCGCGGAAAGCCCGGCCCGACCGGCGTGACGATCCTCAAGGATGCAACCTGCACCGACTGCCACGGGAAGCACATCATGATGGACGCTGGTTGACGGCAGCCGCAACCAGGCGGCGAGCGTTTGGGTGCCATGCCCAAGCGAAACGCCGACAGGCATGACGCTACGGATGTGTGGCGCAGTTACTCCGCGCATGGCGGCGTACGGCAACTGCGCACCGCACCCTGAAAGCGAGGCAACCCATGAGACCACCGCTACAGACCACGTCTGCACGCCTGCTCGTCCTCGCCGCGTGTCTGGCCTGCGTCGGACCCAGCCGCGGGGAAGTCGTCGGCATTCGCATCGACCAGCGCGTCCCGTTCGCGGAGGGGCACCACTTCGGGCACTCGGGCCCCTACGAGAAGCTCACCGGACGCCTGTTCCTCGAAGTCGATCCGAAGGACCCCGCCAACGCACGCGTAACCGACCTGGCCCTGGCGCCGCGGAACGAACGGGGCCGCGTCGCGTTCTGGACTGATTTCTGCCTGCTCCAACCCGCCGACCCGACCCGGGGCAACCGTCGGCTGCTCTACGACGTCAACAACCGCGGCAACAAGCTCGTGGTCTGGACCCTCAACAAGACCGGACGCATGTTTCGCAACTCTCCTGCCTCACTGGCAGACGCGGGGGATGGATTCCTGATGCGCCAGGGGTACTGCGTGCTCTGGTGCGGCTGGGACGGCGATGTCCTGCGCGGCAACGATCGCCTGCTCATCGGGCTGCCGGTGGCCACTGCAAACGGCAAACCGATCACGGGCAGAATCCTGCGTGAGATCTGCCGCGACGAGCGGGTCTTCAGCCAGCCGTTGGCATGGGGGCCGTGGGGCAATTCGAAGGCCTATCCGGCGGTGAGTCTCGACAACCGCGATGCCCGTCTCGTGATGCGGCAACGTCGCTCGGACGAACCGGTGGACGTGTCACACGACAATTGGGCGTTCGCCCGATTCGAGGACGGGAAGGTGATCCCCGATCCGACGCACCTCTACGTCAAGGAAGGATCGCGGCCGGGCTGGCTCTACGATCTGGTCTACACGGGCAAGGACCCCCGCGTCACCGGCCTGGGATTCGTCGCCATCCGTGATTGCGTTTCGTTTTTCCGGTACGCCGAGCCGAACCGTAAAGGCGCCCCGAACCCGATCGGCGGGGCGATCGATCACGCGATCGCCTTCGGCATCTCCCAGTCCGGTCGATGCATCAACCACTTCATCCACGAAGGCTTCAACACCAACGAAGAACGTCGGATGGTGTTCGACGGCGCGATGATCCACGTCGCCGGGGCCGGGAAGGGGATCTTCAACCATCGGTTCGGACTGACGACCGAGGCCGGCCGACATCACCGCTACAATCTCAGTCCGATGGACGTCTTCCCCTTCGCCCCGGCGCGTCAGAGCGACCCCGTCACCGGCCGGACCGGCGACCCGCTGGCCCGCGCACGCACCGCCGGGCACGTACCCAAGATCTTCTTCACCAATACATCGACAGAATACTGGTCGCGTGCCGGATCGCTGCTGCACACTGATGTCGAGGGCAAGAAGGACCTCACTCTCGACCCGAGCGTCCGGGTCTACGCCGTCGCCGGTGCCCAGCACCTCGGTGCCGGCCCGACCGACCGAGGCATCTGCCAGAATCTGCGCGGCGTGCTGAACGACCGGCCACCGATCCTCCGGGCCCTTCTCCGTGCGATGGATCGCTGGATCACCACGAATCAGGAACCGCCGCCGAGCCGGTACCCACGCATCGCCGACGGAACGCTCGTCGGACTCGAGACGTTTCGCAGGACTTTCCCGCGAATCCCCGAGACCCGCCTACCCACCGGCTTCTACCAACCGCTTCGACTGGATCCGGGACCCCGCTGGGATACGGAGGGAATCGCCGACCACGTTCCCCCCAAGCTTGGTCGGCCCTACGCAACGCTGGTTCCGGCGGTCGACGCGGACGGCAACGAGCTGGGCGGCGTGCGCCTGCCCGACGTCACCGTGCCGCTCGGTACGCATACGGGATGGAACCTCCGCGCCGCCGAGTACGGCGCCGAGGGCATGCTCGCAGTGCTTCACGGCTCGTACCTCGCCTTCGCCCGGACACCCGACGAGCGGCGCCGCGCCGGCGATCCGCGCCCCTCGGTCCTCGAGCGCTATCCGACCCGGGCCCACTATCTCACGCGCATCACTGAGGCCGCGCAGAAGCTTCAGCGCGAGGGCTTTCTGCTCGCCGAAGACGTGGTCGAGATCCTGGAAGCCGCGTCGAGCCGCCGGTTGTGGAAGGCTCGCCCGAATCCACGACCGGGCTGATCGGGCCCGCTTCTCCGGTCGCGTCCACGGCCCGGACCCGATAGAACCGATGTCCCTTCGAAGGATCAACCTGCCACTGGCTCGCGACGACGGTCCCGACACGAGCATCCGCCGTCGGCAGGAACCCTCGCTCGCTGCCCTCGAAGACGTCGTACCGAACCGGTCTGGTGCCGGCTGCCGATGCCTGCCAATGAAGCTGCGTTCCGCTGACGCGCAGCCTCTCGACGAGCCCCGGACCCTGAAGCGTGAACGAAGCCGACGCAGACCACGCACTCCAGATCCCGGCTTCATCACGACATCGAATCCGCCAGTAGTACGTCTTGCCGTCGATCAGCCATCCTTCGGGTACCTGCCAGCGCTCGCCCTTCGCGGGAACGACTCTCTCCAGATCGGGCGACACCGGCACGCGCATCTGCGCGTCGGCGCGAACCTGAATGCGGGCGTGCGTGATCGCTCGCCCTTGACCTGACTCCGGCTGCCCCCATCGCAGCACAGGGCGCAAGGTGCCTAGGCGCTTTGGGCCGGCAAGCGGCGCCGGCACGGGCGGCGGAATCAGTGTGTCGCTCTCCTTCCACTCGTGCGTGATCCGAATCTGATGCGATTCCTTCGTGGCATCCCGGTAGGCGATTTCGTTCGCGCCCAATCGAAGCGAGGGCAGCGCGTTGAGTGAAGCCTGGAAGTCCGTCGTCACGACGATGCCCGACAGCGCCACAGCCGCCGCATCCCGGTCCGCCTTGAAGCGGAAGCGCAGCCAGTAGACATACCTGGCATCGCTGGCTCGGGGGGCGATCGCCTCGTCGAGCGGAATCCGGATGATTGCGCGTTCCCCGGCCGGCTCGGCTCGCCACAGGCTCTGCCACGTCTTGCCGTCGAAGGATACGTCCAATCCGAGGGCGCCCCCCCGCTTGCAGCGGTACTGCATCTCCACCGTCCCACCCACCATCACGTACGGCGAGCGAAACCGATAGACGATCTCGGCGGGCGCTCGCGCCTTCTCCGGACCGACCTCTCCTGATTGCGATCCGAAGCCCGACACGCCATTTCGCCGGACCGGTCCGCGCCTCGAATGACGCCGCGTGAAGTCGGGATGGTAGACGAACCGTCCATTGGCGAACTTCGGAACCGACTTCATGTGCCGCCAATTGTCATGGAACTTCCCGATGTTGTCCCAACGACAGACGATCCGTTCTCCCGGCCGCAGATCGATATCCATACGGTGCCCGGAACGGGCCTGATACGGTCTGCCGCTATTCGAATCGAGATACCAGCGACCGTGCTCGATATTGTTCTTCACGTCCGTGCGGGCGAAGTCACCGTAGTGATGCGTGCGTTTGATCAGGTAGCGATCGGCAATGCAATCCTCGACACCGGCGATCGTCTGATTGTCGTGGCGGGGGTAGAAAACGCGCATGTCCCCGTCGAGCATGTGCCAGCCGTAGTCGTGGAAGAACTCGCTCACCCAGTGCGTGCTCGCGAAATTCCACACCCGCGTCTTCAGCCCCAGCCGCTGCCAGAGGGTGGCCAGATTGATGGCGTGAAGTGAACACCCGTTGTTCTCATAGCAGTTGAACATCTTGACTGGATCAAGGACATCGCTGACCAAGCGGCCTCCCTCCTCGATCCGACACTCCGCAACGTTGTAGTGATAGAAGCCGTTCTTGAACAACTCGTAGACGGCAAACGCCTTCTCGGCCGGTGACATGCCGGCATCCGTCACGCTCGCCAACAGCGTGTCAATGCTGTACCAGTCGCGGCCGTTGGCGGCCAGCCATGCCGACTTCACGTCCGAGTCGCCGACGTTCTCGATGGTCACGGAGACGTTGGGCTCAAAGAGCGGCCATTCCATCGTGTTCCGCCCGAACACCTCGCGCCACGCGATCGTGTTGTTGGCGTCGAGCGTACCGCCCATCGTAATGGCGTAGGTGTGGCGCGATGACGAAACGGCCTCCGTGTGCGTTCTTGCGGCCGTGGGCGCACGCTGGATCGCGTCGACCGGTTCGACGGTACGGGCAGCGCCGCACGGTTCGCGGACACCGACAGACACGAGAACGACGAGCGGCATGGCGATACGGATCTGTGTCACGGCGTGCATCTCCGGTCCCCCACAACGACAAGGTCCACGTAGCGCGCGTTCAGCGCAATAGGCTAGCGTGCTCCACGCACGATTCCGAGGATCTGCCCCGTACCCGCCGCCTGGTCAGGCGAGCGTCGTCTCCGTCGTGGAGAGACCAGTTGTGACTGACACCTACGTCGGCGGCGTGGCGCTGAATCGCAGCCCCTTCAGCGGACGCCCGTCGGCATCGGTGATGCGAAAGACGAACCCCCAGTTCAACTCACCGTTCGAGACCTTGAGAAGGATCGGCGTCGTTCCCTGCGGCAACGTAACGGGCACGACGTGCCGGTCCAGGACAGCCCCGCCTTCGTGGGGATGGTCAAAGACGAGCTTGCCACCCAGCCACAACTTGCCCGCGTCATTGGTGCCGAGGCGGATCCGGGCATCCACCGCTGTGGGTGAAGACACATAGCAGAGCGCATAGGCACACATCTGCTCGGTGGGTTTGAAGACCTTGGTCAAGTCGACCGACATGAATCCGTCCGCCCGTCGGTGTTCGATCCAGCGCACCTTGCCCCCCACGCCGTCGCACTCGGCATCGAGGTCAATCGACCGTTCCGGCGGATAGACGGTGTGGTGGCCGCGGAAGTCCGCCCCCTCGTTCGGAAACGGACCGACGAGCATCCAGTGCGTTTGCGTTTCGAACCGCTGCCCGAGGTTCACTGCCCGGCCGAAAAACCGGTCCATTGCCGCCTGCAGGAATACGTCCTGCTGCCGGGTGTCGGTGGAGCCCAAGGGAACCAGATCCGCCATGCCGTAGTCGTCGGGCCCCACCAGTTGGATGTCGATGACCAGCCCGAGGTCGCGAGAGTAGTCCCGCAGCTTCATCTCGCGAATCTCCTTGGCCAACGCGACATACTTCGGCGTGGTCACGACTTGCTTCTCGGCCATCACCCGCACGTAGTCCCCGACATCCTCCTTGCGCCGATACTTCTTCATGTTGCGGCCCATGAGCTGAGCCTGGCAGTCGCCGCCGAAAACCCAGTTGTAGCGCCGCGTCATCATCAACGTGCCGGCCATGCCGTGACGGAAGTCCTCCGGCGTCAGCTCGGGACCGTGGCCGAGGTAGTCCGGTAGGCCGAACGGCCACACGCCCGGCCCGATGCTGCACTGCCGCTGCCAGTACGCCCACGCCTGCTTGCTCAGCCGCTTGCGCATGAGCACGTTGTCCAGCCAAGCCCAGCCGAGCATGTAGCGGATGTTGTGGTTCCGGTAGGTGTAGCCGATGCAGTAGTGAACGCCCCCAGGGGCATTCCGCCGAGCGGCCTCCTCGATCCACGCCAGTTGTATGTGCGTGCCCAACTTGAAGTCGAACCCCGGCAATGTCAGCAGGACCATGTCGGGAAACGCATCGTACATAGCCTCGGCCACGCGCGTCATGCGCGAGCGGATCTTGCCGACGAGATCGGCCCGCGTGTAGCCCTTGTAGTCGTAGCCCTTCCACTCGAAAAGGTACTGGTCGGAGACGTACTCGATGTCGAAGGCCAGACCCTTGCATCCGGCATCTCGGGCAAAGATGGCAAACTGTCGGAACTTGTGCTCGACGTGCTGCCAGGACGTGTCGTTGAACCACTCGAAGAAGCGGTGGAAGCTGATCAGCAGAAACGTCTCTGCCCCGATGCGCCGGCAGACTTCGTTGGCCCGCTTCGCCTTCTGAAAGGTCGCATCGGATTCGCCGATGGTCGAGGGCTTCCCGTCCGTGCTCCAAACGTCGCTCTGCCAGCCGCCCACGCAGCCGCCGAGGAAGAAGCCGTCAATGCCCCGCCGCTTCCATTGCTCCGCGTCGGCGATGACCTGGTCCGGCCCGGCCGAGTACAGCAGCGTCTTCGGCAGCGGTAGCTCGTCACTGCGCCCGAAGGTCAGACCCGGCTCGGCGAACTGGGACGGCAACCTCGGCACCTTCTCTGCCGTTGCCGCCTCGCCGGCGTGAGCGGCGGCCCCCGAGGTGCCCGCCGAGATCAGAACCAGCGCAGCGCGGACTACAGATCTCATGGCGCCTCCTCCCGGTGCATCGGCTATCACCAAGGAGACGGGGCGGACCACGCGCACCCGTTTCCCTGGAAGGACGGTATCAGCGCCGCGACGGCGTTTCAATCGGACGCGGATGACGTGTCGGACGACTCGTAAACGTTGATCGTACTGTAATCGTTGGTCGTCTCGATACCCGCGGCCAGCAACTCGTTCATCGACCGGTCAAGGTATTGGCGGAACGTGCTGTCCGAGTTGTCGGGATCCTGCGTGGAGCCGTAGTCGCTCACGGAGTAGCCGTTCGCGATGATCTGCGGGATCAGAATGTACTTGGCCGCCCACACGTCCAGCGCGACGGGGTCGGTGCTCGCGGCGAGCTGGTCCATCCGGTCAGGTTCCGCGTACGTCGCCCACGGTCCCGCCCCCGGCCGAGCGAGGACCCAAACGCAGTCGAGCAGGTTCAGGTCCGGCATGCGCACCTCCGCCAACACCGTACCCATGCCGCCCCGCGCCACTGCGTTGTGTGAGTCCGTCCAGAAGCTGTTGGAGACCAACCCCATGAGGTTCTTCACGCTTGCCGTCACCGCGTAGATGTAGTGCGTCTTGAGGATCGGCATGTTGATCACCACCAGCTTGCCCGAGTCGTAGGTTTGCGACGCCGGCGACCACACGCCGTGCTTGTAGCTGATGTAGGCACCCGCATCCGACTTGAACTTGGGATAGGTCACCTTGATCGACGTATCGGGATCGAAGGCTTCGCTGATGATGTACCCGTCGTCCATGTCGCCGTCGGAGTACTCGTCGACGAACGTGGACATGAGCGAATCCCAGAGCAGCCCGGATACGGGCCACCCCTCCGCGACGAAGTCGTTCACCACGTCCTGCGGCGACTGGTGCTGATCCTCCGCGTTGTTGTTTGCCCGATTGAGGTCGCCGAGTCCCTGACCGTTGTCCGCGACGATGATCTCCCCGACGAACCCGTCGGGGTGCTCGACGATCTGGCGGATCACGCCGCGCAGCACGTCGGTATTGGTGCCGCCGCGTTCGGCCCACTGGGCGCTGATCTTGAGCAGCACGACGTCGTCGACGTCGATCAGCCCGTCCGCCCCGGCCGTGGCCCCCTCGGTCTCCGAGCGATGCAACTTGAAGCCATTCTCCCCCATCAGCGTCACCAGGTCGTCGACGCCCCCGTAGCGACCCGTCTCGATGCCCCGGGCGTTCTTGGCCACGTAGACGTCCGGCGAGTACCCGGCCGGCGGATCAAGGATCAGAACCGGCGTGTTGCTCACGCAAGTCCCCGACGAGGACACCAGGACCGCGATGCACAGCGCAGCCGGCACACCCGCGGCAATCCGTCTCGGTGTGGGCCGCAAGAGGGCGCCGAGTTGCCGCCGCAGGGTCACGACCGTGGCCACGAGCGGCGCACCGAACGCCGCCGCCGCCACCCAGAACGCCGCCTGCTGACACGGATAGAAGAACCGGCTCGGCTTGCTCCCACTGCGCAGCAGCAGCCAGACGAGGGCGAAGACACCACTCACGAACGTGCACGTGAGCGTCCACGTTCGGAGCCATCGGGGGCAAGTGACGGCACTGCGCGCGCGCGCCGCGCCCGACGGATCGGGTCGGTGATGCCGAATGTGCGTATGCATTTCTGGCGCCATTGTCTTTCTCGATCGTATGGGAGGCCCGAACACCTCGTGCGCTGGTCACGGCATCCGGTCCCATTCCCGGACGCCAATCGCGCAACGACCTACGTGTCGCCGGCCGGTCGCTGCGGGCGCCGGCCGCCGAATGAGAACGGCACGAGCCGAAACCACACCCACAGACCCGATCCGAAAACCAGCGTCAGGAGTGCGCTGCCGCAAGGCCGTTCGACTTCTCCGGCCGGAATCGTTACCGGCACGGACGTGATGTTGTTGCTGTAGTCCGACTCGGGCAGCAGGAGCTCGTAGTTCACCTCCAGCTCGAGCGTGTAGTCGCCCGGCGGGATGTCGGTAACGTCGATCCACTGGCAGGCCAACCCGGCCGAATAGACATCCGCCCAGCCGGCCTGCACGCCCTGGTTCCGGCAGTAGTACTTGGATAGCACGTTCGCGTTCGCGTCGTGGCGGTAGTGGTCCGACAGACAGAAGTAGGGCTTGACTCCGGTGGCGACCAGCCCGTTGTCGTCGACCAGTCGCCACTGGCCAAACTGCTCGAACTGATAGTGATCGAAGCACGCGTTGTAGACGAACAGAGGGTTGTCGACCGGGTCTCCCAGAGCGAGATCGGCGCTCCCAATGTTCCACACCTCGGCCGTGAACCATAGGAGCTTGCGGTCGCCCGCCGATGCGCACCCTTCCTGCACCGCGCAGTCGTCAGCCACGAAAGACCAGCTCACGACCTCCGCGTTGACGGCATCGGCGCTATAGACCAGATCGGGCAAGCCCGTGGGACATTCGCCCTCGCAATCCTGCGGGCAATTGCAGTTGTCCTCGTCCTCGTCACAGGTGCCGTCACCGCAGGACGCGGGTGCAGTCTCCGTGGTGCCCAAGACCGCACTCGCGGGCTCCCCACCGAAGCACGGAACGGGCAACACCAGAGCCATCGCGCACAGCACCACAGCGCAGTGCACGAGCATTCCTATTGAGACCGGCTCCGCCGGTGTATCGCGTCGGGGTATTCGCATGTCCATATGTCCCCCTATCCCGAGAACCGCGCACGGCGATGGTAGCCCGCGCAGCCTGAGCCTGTCAAACCCAAAATACCGCGAACATGAGACGCGGGTGCATCTCGTGAATCGTGGCACCACCCCACGTGGTGGGTGCCACTGGCGGCTTGTCCGCCAGTGTTTCCCGTTGTCCCGGCGTGATGAGCACGGGCATGCAAGCTGCCCGTGGCACCCGGTTGCCACCGAATTCGAGACGCACCCATGAGACGCCCGTTGCGACCAGCCCGCACTGGCCCTCGGGCGACCCGACCGGGCCGGCGCCCCGCAACCGGACACGCTACTTCGCGCTGCCGCCATCCTCGACGGGCGCCGACGGCGGCAGCGGCAGCGTCAGCCGCCACACGTCGTTCCGAACCGGCCACGCGTTGCCGGCCACGACCCACAGGCTGTTGTCGAAGACATAGCACGTCGGTTCGTGCCGGGGCGAGAAGCTCTTCTCCGACGCGAACCGCTCCCAGTGCTTCCCGTCTCGCGTGTGCCAGACGTCGCCCAGGTTGGCGGCGTTGACGTTGTCGTATCCGCCGATGATCCACATCCGCCCCCGGTACACCTTCGAGACGAACCATTGCCTCGGGGCCCACGGAGCATGCTCCAGCACCCGCTTCCACGTCACTCCGTCCACCGAGCACCATACATCGTTGTGCGTCGTGCTGTCCTTGTAGCCTTTCTCCGGGCGCGTGTTGGCCCCCGGCGTCTTGCCCCCCATCAGCCACAGCTTGCCCGCGAAGACCGCGACCGCAGACGCCGCGCGGTTCCCGTACGGCGCATCCTTCGTCACACACGTCCAGTTCGCGCCGTCCGTGGTGTACCAGACATCCTTCCCGCTGCCCAACTGCCACATCCGGTCCCGGTGTACCACGACCTCGCCGTAGCCGCGGGCGCCGAACGGCGTGCTTTCGGCGACCCGTTTCCAGCTCGCCCCGTCGGCCGAGACCCACACGCTCCCCTTGATCGCCCACATCTTGCCGCCATACACGACCAGTTCGCTGTAGCCGTCATACGGTGTGTTGGCGAGCACGCGGGTCCACGTCGCGCCGTCAGTCGAGGACCACAGATCCCGGGTAAGCACGTTCCCGTGGTAGTACGCGTTGCTGATCCACATCTTGCCAGCGAACACGGCGTCCTCCGCCGTGTCGCGCGGACTGAACGCGGCCTTGGCCGTCACTTCGACCCATCCGCCGGACGCCGGCTTCCCGCCTTCGGCCGGCTCAACCCGCGCCGGCGAGAAGAACGACGTAACCATGACAAGAGCGATGGCATGTCTCATTGCATTTGCCCCTTTCGTGCAACCGCTCGCCGGCCCGTGTAGAATGACCGCAGGCGGCGTCGCTCGGCGCACGCTTAGATATCACCACGCAAGGAGCTGGACAATGCCAAACACGAAAATGAATCGGCGCAGGTTTCTTCGCCGGGGTGTCGCGGGAGCAGCCGCGGGCCTGGCCGTCTCCAAGATGTCGGCCTCGAGCCACGCGCGGGTAATCGGCGCCAACGAACGCGTCAAAGTCGGGCTCATCGGGTGCGGAGGTCGCGGCCGGTACATCGTCAAGAGCATGGTGGAGCCGGGCAAGACGAACACCGCCATCGTGGCCATCAACGACGTCTGGAAACGCCGCACCGACAGCTATCCTTCACAGGTCGAAGGGCTCTTCGGCAACAAGCCCAAGGCCTACCGGGACTACCGCAAGCTGCTCGAGGACCCCGAGGTCGACGCGGTGATCATCGCCACGCCCGCCCATCAGCACTGCGGCCAGACGATCGACGCGACCCAGGCCGGCAAGCACATCTACGTCGAGAAGCCGCTCGCCCCCACCGGCGCCGACCTCGCCATGTTGAACAAGTGCTACGACACGGTGAAGGCCTCGAAGATCGTGATTCAGCACGGCTCCCAAGGCGTGAGTTGTCCGGGCGTCCGCGCCGTGCGCAAGTTCATCGCCGACGGCGAGCTCGGCAAGCTCTTCCGCATCGAGTCGACGGAGACGTCGCCCGTTCCCTACTGGATCCCCTACCAGGGCCCCAAGACCGAGGCGGAAACCGACTGGAAGGGCTTCCTGTACAACCGAGCGAATCGTCCGTTCGACGCTCACCAGCATGCCTCCTGGATGGGCTACCACGATTTCTCGAGCGGCGCCATCGGCGGCTGGATGAGCCACTTCATCAACACGCTGCACTTCGTGACCGAGTGCGACTTCCCCGTTGCCGCAACCGCGTTCGGCGGGAAGTACGCCCTCAGCAACGACGACCGGTGCGACGCCCCGGACCAGGTCACCGTCAACCTGGAGTACACCGAGGGATTCCATACCCAGTTCACCAGTCACTTCGGCAGCCGTATCGATAACGAGACCACGCTGTTCATGTTCGAGCGCGGCTCCGTGAGAACCAAGTTCGGGCACTGCATCGGCAACCCGACGTACTCGAGCGAAGGATTCAACGAGAAGGTCAAGCCGACGAAGCTGCTGGATGTCGATCCCGGTTACCCCGGTCCGGCGCACGTCGCCAACTGGATCGATGGCATCCGCAACGGCACCGACACGAACGCCAACATGGAATACGGATACAAACAGGGCATCGCGGTCGTCATGGGCGACATGGCCTACACCATGGGCCGAAAGGTGACCTTCGACAAGAAGAAGCGAGAGATTCGAGCCGTGTCCTGAGCGCCCCGCCGGCGACACAGCGGTGCGGCACGCGTTGCGAAGCGTGCGTCGCACCAATACGCTGGTGTTGTGACCGGGCCGAAATCGTTGTCGGTGTGCAGACCGCGTCGGCCCCGTCGACGTCATAGGAGGCGCGTGATGGGCTCAGACACCTCGCGACGAGAGTTCCTGAAACACGGGTGCGCCACCCTCGGAGCAGGGATGCTGCCGGCCGCCGCCCACGGCACCACGCGGCGCGATCGCGGTCCCGCCCAACCGGTGCGGGAATATCGCCGCGGCAAAATGCGCTATCGCCGGCTCGGCCGGACCGATCTGTTCGTGTCCGCCCTCAGTTTTGGCTCGCACACCGATCCGAAGTACCGCAAGCCCGCCAAGCGCGGACATACCCTATCGAATGAGGGCCAGCAGCGCCGGGATCGGCTGATCGCCCGCGCCCTGGACCTCGGCGTGAACACCGTCGACGTCTACGACAACGCCGGTCAGTGGGAGCCGATGGCCGGGCTGGTCAAGGGCCGGCGCGACAAGGTGCAGATCTCGCTGTGCCGCCAGCTCCCCGGGTTGCTGGGCGAGCTCATCGACCGCGGCGCCGCGCTGTTCGGCGACTACGTGGACATGTACCGCTTCTACGTGGGTGACGGGGCCGGACCCCATGAGAGCGTTATCGAGGACTGGGACGTGCTCCGCAAGGCGAAGCAGGCCGGCAAGGTGCGGGCGATCGGGATCGCCACCCACAACGCCCGCATGATGACCGCCTGCTTGGACGCGCTCGAAGGGCTCGACTACATCTTCTTCCCCTACAACTTCATTCACGCTCGGGCCGACTACGCCCGGTTCCTGCCCGCAGCGATCGAGCAGAACGTGGGGCTGGTCGCAATCAAGCCGCTGGCGGCAGGTTCGATTGTCCGGCTCGACCCCAACGCGCGGGGCAAATCGAGACCCGAGAATGAGAACATCACCCTCTACCAGCGGAGAAACACGCAGGTCCTGCCCGAGGTGGTCGCCCGCCTGACCGAATCGCTCGGACGACTTCCCGACGAGACGCTGTGTCAGGCCGCGATGCGCTTCGTATACTCCCGGCCGTTCATCACCGCCGCCATCCCCGGCATGTTCCAGGAGCACGAGCTGGACGAGAACGTTGCCGCCCTGAGCCGACAGTTGAAACTGAGCTGCACCGAGCAGGAAGCGCTCGAGTCGGCGCGACAAGTTGCCATTGCCACGCGCGGCCGATGGCTTCCCCCCCACTACCGATGGTTGGACAGTCAATGGAAAGTCTGACAGCGAATACCGACCGATCGCCCACTCCGTCAGGGCTCGCAAATCGCGCACGGCAACACGCACCACTTCTTGTGTGCGCGGTCACTGCCTCCGCATTGGCGTGGAACGCGCTCGCCGCCGGCGCCGCTGAGCCGACGAAACAAACGGCCCCGGACGCGGTCGACCCGATCCCCGACGAGTTCGTCGAGGCAGGCGTCTGCGCCCGCTGTCATGTCACTTCCGTCGTCGAATGGAGCATCTCGGTCCACTACGAGGAAGAGAAGAGCTGCCAGGACTGTCACGGTAGAAGCGAAGACCACGTCATCAACGAACGCAACGAAGTCAAGCCCGACCGCAACCCTCGCGACGACGAGATCGCAACGCTCTGCGCCCGGTGTCACGACGAGGGGTGCCCGGAGTCGAAGCAGATCGACTCGTGCCAGACGTGTCACCATTCCCACGCCCTGGTCGATCCGAGGGCCGAACGCAGTCATGTTCGCGACCAGCAAGCGAAGCAGCTCGAGGCCCTGCTTCAGCGGTTCGCCGAGTGCGACAAGGCCATCGAAGCCGGAGAGGCATTTCTGCGCTCAGAGCAGTGGTCCCACGCCGAGAAGTCGTTCAGGGCGGCCTTGCGGCTGCGCCCCGATCACCGCGTGGCGAAGCAGACGTTGATGTTCGTGCGACGCCGGCAGAACCCGGCAATCCCCGGCTTCCGCACGACGACCGCGAAGATAGATCCGCAGACCGGCCTGCCCCGCGAGGTCACAATCGAGGACCTGAGTCTGCCCATGAAGCTCGTACGCGGCGGCGAGTTCGACATGGGTGATGACGGCCTCCCGGATGCGCGTCCGGTTCACACCGTCGCCGTCGCTCCGTTCTACCTCGGCGCGCTCGAGGTCACGCAGGCGCAGTGGCATCGAATCATGGGCGCCAACCCGAGTGCGCATCAGGGGCAGGAGTTTCCCGACGCCGGCAATCGGCCGGTCGATAGCGTCTCATGGCACGATTGCATCGCGTTCATCGACAAGCTCAACCAGCGCGTGCCCGGAGGTGGCTTCCGCCTACCCACCGAAGCGGAATGGGAGTACGCCTGCCGGGCAGACCGAGGCGAGATCGATCCCGAGCCTGCCGACCTGAGCGTAGCGGCGTGGTATCGCCCCAACACGCTGCGCAACCCCGACGACGCGAAGGAACCCAAGGAAACCGCGGACTATGCCCCGCGCGCCGTCGGGAAGAGAGCACCGAACGCGTGGGGGTTCCACGACATGCAGGGCAACGTGTGGGAATGGTGCGCCAGTTCGTACCGTCCCTACCTCACCGCTGAGGAAGAGCCCCCCGCAAGCGGCACGGCGCCCTCGACGCAGCCGGGCAAACCTCGTGCGACCGCGCTCCGCGTGTTGCGCGGCGGCGGGTACGTCGACTCGGCCGCTCTGCTGCGCCCGACGTTGCGCTATGCCGACCGGCCCGAGCACGCGTTCCGATGGGTCGGCCTGCGACTCGCCCGAAGCGTACCGCCACCTCCGGAGTAACCCCATGACAAGACGAACACTGCGATGCGCCGCGGTCTGCGCGCTGATCACGTCGATCGCGCCGACGGCACCGGCCGAACCGCTCCCCTTCCGCACGGTGGAGTTCTTCGCTGCCTCTGTCGATCGGGCTTTGAAGTACAACGTCGTCCTGCCCAGAACGTACGCAGACTCCGGGAAACGCTACCCCGTGCTGTATCTCCTGCACGGCTGGACCAGCAGCTACCCGGCCTGGATACGCTACGGCGCAGCCGAGCACACCGTTCCCTACGACTGGATCGTCGTCATGCCCGACGCCGGGAACTGCTGGTATGTCAACTGGGCCCGAAGCAAGGACGGCCAGAAGAACCGGTGGGAAGACTACATCATCAAGGACGTCACCCAGCACATCGACAAGACGTATCGCACCATCGCCCGGCGAGAGGGGCGCGCCATCAACGGCGTGTCGATGGGCGGCTACGGAGCGATGCTCCTCGGCCTGCGCAACCCCGACCACTTCTGCTCGGTCGGAAGTCACAGCGGGGCACTACGGTTCGCCCAGGACATGGTGAAGGAGCTTGCCGCTGGAAGGGGCGAGCCGGAGTCGGAGCGGTCGCGTTCCACGAAGCCGAATCCGCACATCAACATCAAGGGCTTCAGCAGCCAGGCCGAGCGGTCACCCAAGGGCGACCTCTT
>CAYMME010000108.1:0-20219 GCA_964391465.1 uncultured Planctomycetales bacterium | reverse complement strand
CCAGCAACGGGACGGATGCTGGGTCGGCTGGCCGGGCGTCGCCGGAACCGTGCCCGAGCCATTCGTGCACGACGAGATCGAGCAGCGGCCGGTGCCCCTCTCGCAGGAAGAGCTGGACGGGTTCTACTACGGCTTCTCCAACAACACGCTCTGGCCGCTATACCACGATGCGGTGCGCACGCCGGAATTCCACCGACATTGGTGGCGCCCCTACGTGGCGATCAATCGCCGGTTTGCCGAAGCCGCCGCGGCCGCCTTGCGCCCCGGGGACACCGTCTGGGTCCACGATTACCAACTCCAACTCGTGCCCGGCATGCTTCGTGAACTGTGCCCCGACCTCCGCATCGGGTTCTTCCTGCACATTCCCTTCCCGCCGGTGGAGCTACTCGCCCAGCTTCCGTGGCGACGACAGATCCTCGAGGGGCTGATGGGCGCGGACCTGGTCGGGTTCCAGACACGACTGGGCGCAAGGAACTTCACGCAGGCGGCGCGCCGGTTCGCCCCGGCCCAAGGATCGAGTCACCGGCTGGAGTTCCGAGGGAGATCGGTGCAGGTGGGTGCCTTCCCGATCTCGATTGACGTACAGAACTTCGAGACGCTGGCGGCGGATCCGGAGATCCGGGCTCGGGCCGACATGATCAAGCGCGAGCTCAAGGGAGCCCGTCGGATCTTCCTGGGCGTCGACCGGCTGGACTACACGAAGGGCATCGACATTCGGCTCCGGGCCTTCGAGACCCTCCTGGACACGAACCGGAGTCTGATGAAGGAGTTCGTCTTCATCCAGGTCGCCGTGCCCAGCCGCGAGGACGTGAGCGACTATGCGAGTATGCGGGCGCGAATCGAGCAGCTCGTGGGCCGTATCAACGGTGCCTACAGCGAGCCGGGGATGGTTCCGGTGCAGTACCTCTACCGCAGCCTGCCCACCGACGAACTGGTCGCGTACTACATGGCGGCCGATGTGATGGCCGTTACGCCGTTGCGTGACGGCATGAACCTGGTGGCCAAGGAGTACGTGGCGACCCGTCTCGACGACTCCGGCGTGCTGGTGCTGAGCGAGTTCACCGGCGCGGCCAAAGAGCTGCGCGGGGCGTTGCTGGTCAATCCACACGACATCGACGGTGTCGCGGCAGCGTTCGACGCAGCCCTGCAACTGCCCCGTGCGGTCGCCCATCGCCGCATGAGAACAATGCGTCGCATCGCCAGGAAGCACGATGTGTACTCCTGGGCCGCTCACTATCTGGACACGTTGGCACAGTGAGCACACCGCCGGAGAGCACCAATCGGAGCGAGCTGCTCGAGCGGCTGGAGGCGTTGGCGCACGTGCCCGTCCTTCTCGTCGCCAGTGACTACGACGGAACTCTTTCCCCTATCGTTTCCGATCCCGAGCGGGCATTTCCCGACCGCGACGCGATGCCGGCACTTGAAGCCCTGGCCGACTTGCCCAACACGCACGTTGCGGTCATCTCGGGACGTTCGTTGAGCGACTTGGCCCGCCTGACGGGGTCACCAGACGGCGTGCACCTGGTTGGCAGTCATGGCACCGAGTTTGACTCGGGGTTCTCGGCGACGCTTCCGCCCGAAGCGGTGGAGCTGCGCGATCGAATCCTCGCCGAGTTGACGGAGATCGCTCCGCCCGGGAGGGGTTTCACCGTCGAGGAGAAGCCGGCGAGCATCGCATTTCACTACCGTAACGCGGACGCTGCTAACGTCGAACCTGCACTGAAAGCCGTCATGGAGGGACCGGCTTCACACAACGGCGTCTACGTCCGGGAGGGCAAGAAGGTCATCGAACTGACCGTCGTGGCCACCGACAAGGGGCGGGCGGTGGAAACACTGCGCCGCGAGGTCGGCGCGTCGGCCGTCCTGTTCATCGGCGACGATCGAACGGACGAAGACGCGTTCGCCATCCTGAAAGACCCGGACGTAGGCGTGAAGGTCGGTGACGGCCCAACCCTAGCGCCTTATCGCGTCGCCGATCCCCACGAGGCAGCCGGTCTCCTGGCAACGCTGGCCGAGCTTCGCTCCTCGTAACCGAAGGGGATCGTACGCGGTTCCCATTCCCACCCACATCAGAACCGAAGACCCGGGACGACAGCCGGCGGTTGTTACCAACCCGTGACAATTCACACGCCGCCGGCAACGTATGATCTCTTGCGTAAGGAAGTTTCGACCTTTGTGCAAGGAGACTGCGGATGAGAACACGAACTGTCAGAACATCGAGGCATGGGGTCTATGCCCTGGTCGTCCTGTCGCCCGTCGCGTTGTGCGGCGCGGCCGCCACATTCGAGGCGGGAGGACGCGGCGCGGCGCGGCTGGACGTGAAGACGAACCGTGTGGTCGTCTTCAAGGACGGATACGCCAGGTTCATCAAGCAGGCGATAGGAAAGACCGACCAGGCCGCAACGGCACTGATCGAGGACGTCCCCGAACGCATGGTGCTGGGATCGTTCTGGGCCGAGCCCAAATCAGGTCGACTGACCAGCATCACGTCCGCGCAACACATCATGCCGCGCGGTGGCCGGCAGGAAACGGAGCGGTCGATGCGCCTCGCGTTCGATCCGGAAAGGGGCAACCAGGAAGTCGAGGTCGAACTCTCCTACATCAGCCCCGGCATCCGCTGGATTCCCACGTATCGGATTGCGCTTCAGCCCACGGGACAAGCGGAACTTGCTATGCAGGCGGAGATCCTCAATGAGGTCGAGGACCTGGTCAACGTTCCCCTCGATCTCGTGGTTGGCGTGCCGAACATTCGTTTCCGAGAAGTGGTCTCACCGTTGAGCCTGATGGCGACGCTCGACAACCCGCTGCTACGCGCCGCACCGCAGCTCATGGGCCAACCCGCGTTCTTGAACGCTCTGATGTCACAACGCAGCGGCGAGACGCGCGGCCGCCAGGCGGAGGAACCGCCGCCAAACGGAGCGGCGGTGCCGGCGCTGCCGGCGGAGCTGGCAGGCGAGGGGGCGCAGGATCTCTTCGTGTTCCACGTCCCGAACGCGAACCTCCGGGCGGGGCAGCGGGCGGCCATCCCGCTCGTTGCGACGAGTGTTCCGTATCGGCACCTCTACACCTGGGACGTTCGGCTGCAGCAACCGGGCTCGGAGCCGGTGGGCGGCAGCGGCGCACACGCGACCCCGGTCAGGCTCCTGAAGAACGAGATTTGGCACCACGTCGAAATGACCAACAAGACGGACGTGCCGTGGACGACGGGGGCGGCCCTGGTCGTGGAAGGTTCGCTCCCGCTGGGCCAGGAACTGCTCACCTACACGTCGATCGGCGGAAAGTGCCAGCTCCCCCTCACGGTCGCAGTGGACGTCAGAGGCACGTACACCGACGAAGAGGTCGGCCGCAAGCCGAGGGCGATTCACCTCAACGGGCATGACTACACACGGGTCTCCAAGAAAGGGACGCTGCGCGTCACGAACTACAAAACCGACCCGATCGATCTGGTTCTCACCTGCAACCTGGGCGGGAATGCAACCAAGGCCTCCGACGACGCCACGATCACGATCGGCGACTTCGCCGCGGAGGACTGGGCCGGCAACCGAGGCCAGCAGGTGCTGACCGGACACAGCCGGATCCAATGGACGCTGAAGGTGGACGCCGGACAAACCCGGGAAGCCACCTGTGAGTACGAGTACTTCACTCGATAGGACGGATCAGTCGCAGCGAAGGTGAGGCGCCCGGCTTGGCGCGTGCTGGGTGCCGGGTGCCCCATCCTTCGCGGCCGTTTGCGAAGGGTGGGGGACGGACATCCCGCCATTCCCGTCAATCCCAACCCAAACCGCCCGGACTCGGCGCGTGCAAACCGGGCGCCGATCGTGTCCAATGACACACTGTGCTTGGACGGAGCTTGACCCGAGAGTGAGGTGTGCGAAACGATGAAGTTTGCAATCTGCAATGAGGTTTGGCGTGACGTACCCATCGAGCAGATCTTCGCCAAGGCGGCGGAGATCGGTTACGCTGGCGTCGAGCTGGCCCCGTTCACGCTGGCGGAATCGGTCGAGGACATACCGGCGGCACGGCGGCAGGAGATCGTGCGGGCGGCAGCGGATGCCGATGTCGAGATCGTGGGGCTCCACTGGCTATTCGTCTCGCCGACCGGGCTGCACCTGACCACGCCCGACGCAGCCGTGCGGCAGCGCTCGGCGGACTACCTCAAGGCGTTGGCCGACTTCTGCGGCGACGTGGGCGGCAAGGTGATGGTTTTCGGCTCGCCGCAGCAGCGGAACATCGAGCCACCGATGACGTTCGAGGAGGGGTGGGCTCGGGCGAAGGAGGTCTATGCGGCCGCAGGCGACACGCTCGCGGCCCGCGGCGTGACGCTGACCATCGAAGCGCTGGCCCCGGCGGAAACGAACTTCATTCAGACCGCGGCCGACGCGGCGAAGATGGCGGACGAGATCGGCCACCCGAACATCGACATCATGCTCGACTGCAAAGCGATGGCGTCGATGCCCGACGGAATTGAAGGCACCATTGCCAAGCTGGGGTCGCGGGCCAAGCACTTGCATGCCAACGATCCTTCGGGCAAGGGCCCCGGGATGAACGGGACCGACTTCGGCCCGATCCTGGCCGCGGTCGCCAAGACGAGTTTCAAGGGATGGGTCTCGGTCGAACCGTTTGACTACAAGCCCGATCCGGACACGGTGGCGCGAACGGCATACGAGACGCTGACCAAGGCGCTGCAATCCGTCAGCCAATAGCAGCGCAGCCGAGACGCGACCGTTAGGGAGCGTGGCATGTCGGCGAAACCGACGTGCAGGCCGGCGCGACAAGAAGAAGAAGGTGGGGCAAAACCCAGTACGCGACAGACAAGGACACGAGATGATGCGATTTGAAGTGCAAGCAGGTGAAACGGCGCGAGCGGCCGGACCGGTCAGTGTAGCGGTTCCCGCCGCGAAGCTCGCAACCGCGCCGGTGTTGGCCCTGATCGAGACGAAGACGAAGAAGCCGGTACCGTGCCAGTTGACGCCGAACGGCAAGTTGTGCTGGTGGGTCGACGCGATGAATGCCGGCGAGAAACGCACCTTCGAGGTTTCGGCCGCAGGCTTGGCCGGATCGGCCGAAGGCGTGGTCGTGGACGACGGCCACCCCGACAAAGTTGACGTACGGATTGGGCGGAAAGCGCTCACGACATACAACTTCGGTGGGACGCCCGAGCATCCGCGCCCGTATCTGTACCCCCTCATTGGGCCAACCGACGTCTCCGTAACGCGGCACTACCCGATGCGTCCCGGCGTGCCCGAAGAGCGCGAGGACCATCGGCATCATCAGTCCTTCTGGGTCGCCTGGGGCAAGATCAACGATGTCGACCACTGGAGCACCAGTGATCGCTGCGGCTTCCAGAAGCATCGCTGGCTGGTGGGCGCAGTCAGCGGGCCGGTCTTCGGCCGAATCGAATCTCTGATCGATTGGACCACCCGCCAGGGGCAGCGGCAGCTCACGGAGCTGCGCAGCTACACGTTCTGGCGAGCCGACGACGATGTGCGCGTGGTCGACCTGTCGATCAACTTCCACTTCACCGACGGCGACGTGAAGTTCGGCGACACCAAGGAAGGCGGACTGTGCTCGACCCGTGTCGCCGGCACGATGAAGGAGAAGTCCGGCGGCACGATCACGAACGCCGAGGGCAAGCAAGGCGCCGGGGCGTGCTGGGGCAAGCCGTCGCCGTGGGTTGACTACACCGGCAAGGCAGGCGAGCACACGGTAGGTCTGACGATCTTCGACAACCCGAAGAACTTCCGCTACCCGTCGCGCTGGCACGTTCGCGACTACGGCCTGTTCACCGCGAACGTCTTCGGCCTGTCGCACTTCGTCAGCAAGGAGTCGGACGGCTCACACACGTGGAAGGCCGGCGAGTTGGTCACGTTCGACTACCGCGTATTGATCCACAAGGATGACGTGAAGGCCGGCCGGGTCGCCGACCACTACCGGAACTACACGAAGCCGGCAGCGGTGAAGGTCGTGTGACCGCAGGCTACGGCAACATCTCACCGAGCGTCGGCGGGCGGCCGGCGCGGGTGCCCTCGGCCGTGAGGCGGTCGTAGGGCGGCAGACGCATTTCCTCTTCGTGGCTCCGCCGGGGTGAGGGACGTCGCTCGTTGAGCACCGCGATCACCCGGTCCAGATCGTCCGTCAGCTCGAACAGGTCCAGATCGTCGGGCGAGATGTTCTGGTATTGACCAAGCATCGTCTCGCGCACCCACGCCAGCAGCGGGGTCCAGAAGTCGGTCCCCACCAGCACCACCGGGTAGCGCTCGGTCTTGTCGGTCTGGATCAGCGTCATGGCCTCGAAGAACTCGTCCATGGTGCCGAACCCACCGGGGAAGCAGACCGTGCCGCACGCGTACTTCACGAACATCACCTTGCGCACGAAGAAGTAGTTGAAATCGAGGGCGACGTTCTGATACGGGTGAGCCCTCTGCTCGTGGGGCAGGGAGATGTTGAGTCCGCAACTGGTGCCGCCGGCCTCGAACGCACCCTTGCCGGCGGCCTCCATGATGCCGGGGCCGCCGCCGGTAATCACGGCGTAGCCGGCCTCGACGAGCTTGGCCCCGAGCCGCTCGGCCTGGGCGTAGATCGGAGCCTCCGGTGACGTACGGGCCGAGCCGAACACGGTCACCGCCGGGCCGATGCGCGTCAGGGTCTCGAACCCGTCGACGAACTCGGCCATGATGCGAAAGATGCGCCAAGTCTCTTCGGCTGCCGTCTGATAGGGCATGCCTTTTGATTCGCTCATTGCGTCCTCGATGTGGCCTGGGTCGTGGTCGGAGCGGTCGTCGGCTGCGACGCGACTGCAAACAGCAGGTCCAGTTCCTCCGACGGCAGCACGTCGATCACCCACTTGCCGAGTTCTCTGAGTACCTGCAACACCACCAGCTTCTCGGGCTCCTCCCGGGATTGCTCGACTTTCACCTTGGCGAAAACCGCGTACCGCCGGGTGGGCATACCCTTGGGTTCAGGCAGGGCAAACATCTTCCAGATGTGAATCTCGCTGATGTTGTGCCAGACCTGCTCGAAATCCTCCTTCGACACGGGATCGGAGCGCCGGCACACCTTCATCCGGTACTTGTCGTACTCCCCCTCGATGCAGATCCGGCCGAACTCCTCGATGAACGCATTGACCGACGGATCATCCGTTTTGACGTCGTCGGGGAACACGAAAGCGGGGGGATCCCCGCTCATTCGAATGACGTCGTGATCCTGGTCCGAGCCCCCTCCGAGGATGTCCGCCTCCCGCGAGCAGCCGACAGCGCACAGCCCCACCGCGACAACCGCGAGCGGCAGCCTGGAGATCACGGGGCATGGCACGGTCAGCCGACGATTCATGGGGGTCTTGTTCCTCGTTACGGCACTCGCCCGCGCTCACGCGGGAGCGGCGGTATGATATGCTCCTGTGGGTTGCCGTGGCAAACAATCGTCGAATCCGTGAGGGCTACGCCATGATCGAGAGAATCCAGTCAGGACCCCGCCCCACTAGCGGTGCGAAGCTTCCGACCGCGGGGATCGTTACGTTCGCAGTCGCGTCCGGGTTCATGTTCTCGCACACAAGTGGGGCGGAAACGGCAGCGAAGCCGTTTCCGCGTGTGCAGGTGGTGCCGTTACCGGACGACCAGGCCTCATTCCAGGTCGACGGGGTGGAGCGACTGCGCTATCATTTCGGCCCGCGGAACGTGCGGCCGTTCTGGTTCCCGGTAATCGGTCCGGCCGGCCGGCCCGTTACGCGTATGACTCACCCGCACGACCCGCACGGCCACCGCCACCACACATCCGTGTGGATCGCACACCACAAGGTCAACGGCCTCGGATTCTGGAGCGACCAGGGCGATACGAGAATCGTCCACCAACGAATCGAGAAGTGCGAAGACGGGAACGAAGCGGCCGGGATGGCAACCCTCAACCACTGGCTCGCCGGTGACGGCAAGCTCGTCGTCACCGAGCGGCGCACCACGTGCTACCGACCGCTGGCCGACGGCGAAGCCATGATCGACATCACGCTGCAGTTCTCCGCGACCGAGGCCGCAGTGACGTTCGACAAGACGCCGTTCGGCTTCCTCGGCGTGCGCGTGGCCAAGATGATGGGCGTGCACGACGGCGGGGGTACGATCCGCAACTCCGAGGGCGGCGTCAACGAAAAAGCGGTCTTCTGGAAACCGGCTCGTTGGGTCGACTACTCGGGTCGTGTCACCGCCGACACCGTCAACGGCATCACCTTGATGGACCACCCGTCGAACCCGCGCCACCCGACGTACTATCACGTCCGCGACGACGGTTGGATGGGCACCAGTTTCTGCCTGTACGAACCGTACGTTCTCGACAAGGGCAAGACACTCACGCTGCGCTACGGACTCTACGTGCATGGGGATCGGACCGCCGAGCAAATCGCGTCACGATGGGACGACTTCGCGAAGCGGTGAGTTGGTTGCCGTCGGCTCCCAGCATCGAGAGCGAATGGCAACGGGCCGCTAGAACCGATACGCCGCAGGGTAACGAGCCGTGATTACGTCCGTTCGGGGGGCGACGCATTTGTCCGCGGCCAGGGCGAGATCGAGCGTCACGATGATCTCCGCCGGTTGGTCGGCATCACCCGGCGCCAGAACCGCTCCGTCGGGAGCGATGACGGCAACCGTCTCGGCGGACGCGGCCAGCACGAACACCCGGTTCTCGACCGCCCGCGCCCGGAGCGTAGCCAGGTCCAGCGCCATCGACAGGACACACAGAATCTCGGCCCCATCAAGGGCCAGGCCTCGCGATGATGCGAACGACCTCGCCGCCTGACCCGCCACGAGCCCGACGCACGTTCCGGCCAACGACCGGACCCGGCTCGATGACGGATACGCTGCAACTGCCACGTCATGCAGAGCGCCGATCCGCACGGCCGACTCGGCCAGGGCCTCATACTGGACATTGGTGACCAGGAGTTGCACGCCACGTTGCCGGAGCGAGGCGAAGTAGGCCGCACCGCCGTCGTCGCCCATCTTCTCTCCGAAGGCCCTTCGCGGCACGACGGCCACGGTGAGCGACCGCGCCGGCTCAGTCTCGCCTCGCTGCGGAGGATCATCGGCAAGGAGGCGCCGGCGTCTCGTCTCGGCAAGCCATACGCGCCGGGGCGGCCGGACGACGACCCTCGAGACGACGAGGCCTTCACCGGTCGGGAGGGCCTCAACCGCAACGGTGCCGTCGGCGCGCACGATCATGCTTCGGCCGCAGAAGGACACCGTGTCGGTCTCCTCGCCGGCCTTGTTCGCGCACGCAAACGGAAGCGAGAACTCCCGAGCCCGTGCTTCGATCAGAAACTCCGGTTGCGGGTTGCGGTGCCGGTCGGGCCCGGTCCCGAGATTGACCCAGCAGGTCGGCACGGCGATGAGCTGGGCGCCGCCCGCGGCGAGCGTGGCCACGACTTCCGGCATCCGGGCGTCGGCGCAGACCAGCATGCCGATCCGGCCCAGTTCCGTCTCGAAGGTCTCGATGCGTGTCCCCGCCGTGAACGTGTCGTGATCACAGTCCCACAGAAACTGTTTGCTGTGGCGGCCCACGACGCTGCCGTGCCGATCGATGAGGCACGCGGCGTTGAACAGTCGCTCGCCGTCGTCCTCGACGTAGCCGCTGACGATGTGCAGCGAGAGCTCACGGGCCAGCGACGCCAGGACCTCGACGTACTGTACCGACGAGAGCACGCCGGCCTCCCGATAGTGAGACGGCGAGCCGAGCACGTAGGCCGGATACGCACACTCGGGCAGAACCAGAAGCTGGGCCCTTCGCCCGGCGGCCTGGCGAGCCAGTCGCTCGACGGCCTCCAGAGACGACGACGCCCGCGCGAGCGGTTCGGCCGCCATCTGACCTGCCGCGACCGTGATGGTTTCATTCGATCCCGCCATCCGACGCGGATACCCCCACGAAGAACTCCTTCGCCAAACAGCAGGTGGGTCTCGACCCACCCTACCGACTGCCGTGGCGCCGCATCGACGTGCTACCCGACCGATGATCCGTCGCCGGCCACCTCGATCGCCTGATCCTTGAACCGGATGACGGTGGTGTGGGTGATCCCTTCGACTTCGTTGACGCCCTTGACGACGTACGCGGCCACGGCGTTGTCGCGGACGCGAATCAGGCCCGAGGTCTTCGAGCCGACCGTCAGCGACAACGTGTGACCGTAGAAATCGATGGTCTTCTCGTGCGAACCACTGACATCGAAGTTGAAGAAGAAGACGAAGAAGTCGTTCTCGCTGCGGTACACGAATGCCCGCATGTTGTCGGAGTACGTCACCTTGGGCTTGATCCCGGCGGCCCCGAGGGCAGCGATGATCTTGCCCGTGGAGAAGAGGTTCTCCTGCGAGTAGGTAACGTTCTTGCCGGCGTTCGCCTCGACGGCGTCCTTGAGCCGGGTGCAGGGCTCGAACCGTTCGGTCTCGGTGGGCAATTGCCCCGAGATGAACAGCGGCCGCCCGGCTTCGACGTAGCGGGCGAGCTTGTCCTGGTCGGCCTCGGCCATGAAGAAGGCCGAGTGAATCGCCAGAGCGCGCTCTTCGAGCAGGCGCTCGAGTGAGGCCGCTTCGAGTTCGGTCATGTCGAATACGTACCCGGCCTCCTGCATGGCGATCGCGAAGGGCTCGAGCCCCTGATGCCCGCAGCGCGGGATCTCGTAATCGGGGATATGCCAGTACTTCTCATCCGGCACCCAGGACGAGACGGCCGCGTAGTCCGAACAGAGCAGGTACGTGCAGTCGGCTTCGAGCCGAGCCTTGAGCAGGTCGCTGCCGTGGGCGGCGAAGAAGCCGTCGATCAGCTTGGCCGTCGGATAGAGCGATTGCAGGTTGCCGTGCTCGTCGATGGGGGCGTCGGACGGGAACGTGGGACACTGCAGCTTGGTGATGCGATCGAGCGTGTCGTCCCAGTAGTCGGTCCCGACGCCACAGTAGATGTCGTAGCCGGTGGCGCCGCCGGCCACGGACGCGAGCGTCTGGAAGAACGGGACGACGCCGTCCTTGGATCGCTGGTCGTAGAGCTTGGCGAAGCCCCAGTTCTCCTCCATGTTGATGCCCGGCGCCCGGCGAGCCGTATTGATGTACTGGTTGAAGACCGTCATGTCGTAGGCGGCCACGCCCAGCCACGAGATCATGCCGTACTCGCAGAAGTCGAGGTCGGTGTCGATCCGGTTGTGAGCGAACCACCACTCCGCGTACACCGGATCGTACGGCGTGGGCTTGGGGACGTTGTCGGTCTGGCCGGGAACGTTCTCGACGATGGGCGGCGTGATGCCCGCGTAGTTGGTCAGGTACGGCAGATCGATGTCGAGGAACTGCGTGTAGCGCTCGTAAATGTCGCGTCGCATGCGCCACTGGAACATGGCCCAGTCGCTGTAGGCGAGCAAATCGCCGCGCCGCTTGGGGCCGGGGGCCGGATCGTCGGCAACCGGCAAGACGGGTGGCGTCACGTCGTCGAAGCCGGCGCACGTCGTTTCGTGCAGCCGGTTGTACGTGCCGATGTCGCCGTACTTCTCGGCCAGCAGCTTGCGGAAGTATCCGAGCGACGGCTCGTCGTAGCCCATGTACCACGGCGGGCTGTTCGCGGTGCAGTAGACGGTCTCGTCGTTGAATTGCAGCGCGATGAGCGGACCCTCGTCGGACAGATAGGGAAGCAGCAGCGGCCGGACCGCAGTCATCCACTCGCGCGTGAGGTCGTCGAACGTCTGATCGAAGGGCGAGGGCAACTCGGATCGACAGTACTCCCACGTGACCCGGCTCTGGTCGTGCGCTCGACACACCGTGATGTCCGGATTGAACGAGGGCGACGTGATGTCGGGCAGCCCGCCAATGTTCAGCTCCGAGTGAATGAACGGCCCGGGCTTGGCGATCATGTAGAGCCCGCGCTCGGCCATGAGCTTCATGAACGTGACCACATCGCGGGAGTCCTTGGTCTCGCCGGTGAAGTCGAAGCTGCGCCGCCCGGCGTCGTCGACCCGAAGATGATGCCGCCAGGGGAGGTAGAACGTGATCGTGTTGACGTCCGCGGCCTTCAGCTTGTCGAGCCGGTCGGCCCAGTGGCTGCGCTTGTCGCGGAAGTAGTGGTAGTCGGAGGCCACGATGAACAGCGGATCGTCGCCCTTGTAGAATCGCCCGTTGCGGAATGTAATTCTCTGCATCTAAGTATTGCCTGGGTGCCCGAATCGAACGGGTGGGCCACGTCGCCCACCGCGCCAGACCCGGCAGAATACCGCATATCCCGGCCGGACGGAACGTCCCGGGGCGGGGTTTGCGGCGGCGCCTCGGCGGGCAGGATCCGACGAACACGGGCAGACAAGCTGCCCGTGGCACCCGGCCGACTGGACCTTGGCCGGTCGGACGCAGAGAATGGGATTGGAATGTTCATCGACGAAGTACAGATCCACGTGTGCGGGGGGCGCGGCGGCGACGGGTGCATGAGCTTCCGGCGCGAGCCGTACGTTCCGCGGGGCGGACCGGACGGCGGTAACGGGGGCGACGGGGGCAGCGTGTACCTGGTGGTCGACCCGTCGCTGGACGCTCTGAGCGAGTTGGCCGGGCACCACCACTGGCGGGGCGAAAACGGGCGGCCCGGTCAGGGCAAGAACTGCCACGGTCGTCGCGGCCGGGACGCCATCGTACGGGTCCCACCGGGAACCCTCGTCTACGATCGCGACACGGAAACGCTCCTGAAGGACCTGACCGACGCCCAGCAGCGCGTCTGTGTGGCCCGCGGCGGGCGCGGCGGGCACGGCAACAAGACGTTCGCCAGCCCGACCGAACAGGCCCCCCGTGAGTTCAGCGAGGGCCAACGGGGACAGGAACGCAGGCTGCGCCTCGAGCTGAAGCTGATCGCCGACGTAGGCATCGTGGGCCGCCCCAACGCGGGCAAGAGCACGCTGCTGTCGCGGCTGACGATGGCCCGGCCGAAGATCGCGGACTACCCGTTCACGACGCTGCAACCCTACCTCGGCATCGTGGAACTGAGCGGCTACCGCCGGATCGTCCTGGCCGACATCCCCGGGCTGATCGACGGGGCCCATGCGGGAGCGGGGCTCGGCGATGCATTCCTGCGTCACATCGAGCGCACACGCATCATCCTGCACGTCGTTGACGTGCAGCCCCCCGAGGGGCAGCCCACCCCGGGCGAGGCCTACCGATCCATCCGGCATGAGCTGGAGCAGTACAGCGCGGCCCTGGCGGGCAAGCCGGAACTACTCGTCGCCAACAAGATGGATCTGTCGGACAGTCAGGGGCCGCTCGACACGCTCCGGGAAACGCTCGACGAGAACGTGCTGGGCATTTCGGCCGTCACGGGCACCGGACTACCCGCCATGCTCGAACAACTCTGGACCCGCCTGGAAACCGCGAAGGCAGCCGAACGCAAGTGAGCCGAACGGCCGGGGATCGATGCCACTCCGCATTCGCATGGGTGCCCCATCCCCGATCCCGGCGCGCCGGGACTTGTCAGGCGTGAGAGACGGAATGGTGGCTCTCGTCATCATGCGCCCCACCGCGACTCGATCGGTCCCCCACCCTTCGCGGTACGGCTGCGAAGGATGGGGCACCCGCGCACTCTGCACTCGCAGAGACCCACTCGCTCGCGCTCAAGGCTCGGATCTGAGGGTGCGCTGGCGGGATCGATCTCTACTCGGTCGTTTCGGTCGTCGAAGCGGACGCGTCGTAGGTCGGATCGCAGGCCCGAAGCCCGGCGTCCTCGGCGTTTCCGAAGACCAGGCGCCCGCTGAACTCGCAGGCCAGCGCGGTGATGATCCCGGAACTGATCTGATCGGCCACCACCGCGGCGAACGTGCGCGACTCAGTGCCGCGGAGGAAATCTCCCGTCTCGTCGCAGTCGACGCCGGTCAGAGGGATCATCGCCACGAGCATGATGAGAACGCCGTATGCCGACAATCTGTTGTGTTGCATCAAACGCCAACTCCGCTGAGCCCGTCCACTGATTCGTCCGCGAGATTACCAGTACCAGAGACAGGTGTAAAGCCGACGCACGGGTCCTGCACAACGCAACGCTTCAGTCCGCCGTGGAGTACGCCAGACCCCTTGTGCCCCTCTCTACAGACGGTGCCACGGATGTAGCCGAGGCGTCACCGCCCCCCCGCGTCCCATATCCGCCGCGGCTTGACTTGACAGGAGGGCCGGCGGATTCTACGCTTGCTGTGAACGGAGGTTCACGAAAGTGAAATCTGAGTTCAGAGCTGCGAGAAGGGACGCGGGACGCCGGGCGATTCTCGACGCGGCCGAGGCCTGCGCCCGCGGAGGCAAGCCCCTGCAGATGGGGGCTCTCGCCGAGGAGGCCGGCATCGCGGTGGGTACCGTCTACCGCTACTTCGAAGACAAAGATCAGCTCGAAAATGAGCTGATCGCCCGCATGATGGTGAGCGTCGCCACGCGGGTCGAGCAGGAACGGGACCCCGACGCCGATCCGGCGATCCGCCTCGACGCCCTGCTGCGTGCCATGTGCCACGCCGGCCTCGACCACCTCGGTGCCGTCAACCTGTTCCTCGAACGATCGACCTGGACTCAGCTCGGCACGGATCACGGCGTCGTCGGCGATGCGAAGCAAGCGTACAAGCGATACACGAAGGTCGAGCAGGAGGTCCTGTGCCTGCTGAAGCTGAAACAGGTCCACAACGACACGGCCCTCGTCTTCCTCCGGGCCTCGCTCATGGCAGGCATGACGCGCCTGGCCGGATCCGGCCCGCGCGAGCAGCGCAAGCGGATCGACGAGATCGTTCGACTGACCACGCAAGGACTTCTCGGATGCGCGGACTGACGGCATGGGTGCTCACGGTTGCGGGCCTTGCTCTCGCCGGGTGCGGGGGGGCGGGGAGCGGCTCCACCGCTCCGCCGGCGTCGCGGCCCCAGGTGCACGCGTACCGTATCGACACCGGACCCGTGGTTCGGACATACCACACCGTCGGCGAAGTTCGCAGCGACAAGCGGGCAACGATTTCATCTTCCTTGACCGGGCGCATTCTCGAGCGAGAAGTCGCGGTCGGCGATCGTGCAAAGGCCGGCGAAGTCCTGTTTCGTATCAACACAGAGGAGCTCCAGCGCGAACATACGGTACTGACGGCCAAGCTCGCCGAAGCCGAATCGTTCGTCGCGGAAGCGCAGAGCCGGATCGAAGAAGCGACGGCAAACGTGGCCGCAGTGGCCGCCGACCTGGAGTATGCCGAGTACAACGAAGGGCGCGTGAGACGTTTGGGCGAGGAGTCGACCGCCGCCGAGAACGAGATCAGAAAGGTATCCACCGTTCGCCGGGCGCTGGCCAACCGGCTCGAGCAGGCCAAGGCGTCGGTGAATGTGGCCAAAGACACTCTCGAGGCGCGGCGAGCCACCGTCGCGGTCATCGCATCGCAGCTTGCGGAACTCGGGGGCCGGATCGCCGACGCCCAGGTGCGTGCCCCGTTCGACTGCACGATCGAGGCCACGCTCAAGGACACCGGAGATTGGGTCACCCGCACTCCGGCGACGGATGTCCTCGTGGTCGCCTCGAACAGCGACCGCCTGTTCATGTTCACCGTGCCGGACCGCTACTACGAAGGCGTCAAGGACGTGTCGAGCGTCGTCGCGCAGCTCTCGAGCGGGAAGAAGATCGACGTAGAGGTCCTGGCCGTCAGCAACGTCCTGCTGGCAGAGTCCAAGGGCACCGTGCTGCGGTGCCTGATCCCGCCGGAGCACAGCGATCTGCCCGCCGGCATGATGCTCCCCGTGGGCGTCGAAGTGGCGCGTCGCACCGCCGTGCTGCGGGTGCCGAACCCGGCCCTGCGCAGGATCGAGGAACGCATCCTCGTCTACAAGATCAACGGCGACGGGCGGCTCGAGGTCGTCCCGGTCACCGTCGCGCTCGAGGGTGACGAATTCACCGCCATCACCGGCTCGATCGCGGACGGCGATCGCGTTGCGGTCGGCAACCTCGAAGAGTTGGGTGACGGTGTCCACGTCGAGGTCTCGCCATGATCGTCACCGAGGTCGCGCTGCGGCGGCAGGTTCTCGTCGTCATGGCCGCGGGGGCACTGATCCTGTTCGGCGGGGTCGCCTTCCCGCGGATCAGCAACTCCCTCTTTCCCGACGTCGACTTCCCCATCGTCACCGTGGCCACGCTAATGCCCGGCACCGACGCCCTCACGATGGAAACGGACGTCACGGAAGTCATCGAGGAGGCCCTCAGTTCGCTTGCCTCGGTCAAGACGCTTCGCTCGGAGACGCAGGAGGGCGTTTCCGAAGTCATCGTCGAGTTCGAACTCGAGTACGACATCGACATCGGGGCCCAGGATGTCCGCGACCGCGTCGCCACCGTCATCCCGCTGCTGCCAGTGGAGGCGGAAGCCCCGGTCATCGAGAAGTTCGATCCCGATTCGAGCCCGATCATCGCCATCGTCCTCAGCGACCTTACCGGCGACGTCCGCCGCCTGACCGATCTCGCCGACGACGAGCTCAAGGATCGATTCCAGAAGATTCCGGGCGTCGGCGGCGTCCGCATTGTCGGCGGTCGGATGCGCGAGGTGCGGGTCTGGCTCTCGGGGGCCGCGATGCGTGGCCGGGGCATCGACATCGCCACGGCCGTGGGTGCGTTGCGCTCCGGCGTTCGCAACATGCCCGGCGGGCGCCTGACCGGGGTGTCCCGCGAGTGGTCGGTGCGCACCGAAGTCGCGTGGGCCTCACCGGAGCAGATCGGCGGCATTGTCGTGGGCGAAGACGACGTCGGCGTCGTGTATCTGCGCGACATCGCGCAGGTGGAGGACGGCGGCGAAGAGCAGCGCACACTGGCGCAATTCGACGGCGTGCCCGCGGTCACGATGCTGATTCGCCGGCAGTCCGGCGCGAACATTCTCGATGTAACCGACGCCGTGAAAGCCGAGATTCAGCGGGTAAGGGAAGAACTCCCGCCGGGCGTATCGCTCGTCACCACGCGTGACAAATCGCGGTTCGTGCGGGACTCGATCACGAGTGCTCAGCGCGACCTGCTGATCGGCGTGGGTCTGGCCGTCATCGTGATCTTCGCGTTCCTGTTGAACGTCCGGGCAACGCTGATCGTGGCCGCGGTCATTCCGTCGTCGATCGTCGGCACGATGGCCTGCATGTACTTCGCCGGCTTCACCTTCAACAACATGACCATGCTGGCACTGAGCCTTTCCGTGGGCATCCTGATCGACGACGCCATCGTGATGGTCGAAACGATCGTGCGTCACGTTCAGGAGGGTGACACCCCGCTCGAAGCCGCACACAAGGGCGGCCGGAAGCTGGGCTTCGCCATCGTCGCGACAAGCGTCTCGCTTTGCGCCGTGTTCATTCCCGTTGCGTTCACCTCCGGCCTCGTCGGGAGGTTCTTCTTCGAGTTCGGCATGACGGTAACCTTCGCCATCCTCACCTCGACCATCGGTGCGCTCACGCTGACTCCCATGCTCTGCGCAGTGTTCCTCAAAGGCCGGACGACGAACGCGAAAACGCCGAGGGTCAGCCCGATGGCTCTCGTCGAACGTGTCTTCGCGCGGTTCATCGACTGGGCCATTCGACGTCGCGGGTGGGTCATCGCGACCGGATTCGCCGTCTTCGTGGCCAGCCTCCTGCTGGTTCAGCGGGTGGGCAAGGAGTTCGTGCCCACGCCCGACGAGTCCGAGTTCAACGTGCAGCTCCAATTCCCCACGGGAACACCCATCGAGGTGGCCCGAGGCTCGCTGAATCGGATGGAGAAGCGTCTGCGGGAGGTTCCGGAAGTTGCGCACGTGCTCGCTACCGTCGGCGGCGGGGGCGGGCAGCGAATCGATGTGGCCACGCTGTCCGTGGACATGGTTCCCAAGGCGGAGCGAGACCGGGGGCAACTCGAGGTGATGGCCGGCGTCCGCGCCCGCTTCGCCGACTTGCAGAACATCGACATCTCCGTCGAGGAAGTGCCGCGCGTCTCGGGCGGAGGCTTTCGGGCGGCCCCGATCAACCTCGACATCCGGGGGCCACGCCTCGACAAGCTCGAGGAGATCACCGCCCAGGTGGTGGACGCCATGCGGGCGATGCCGGGCATTGTCGACGTGAACACCAGCTACAAAGCAGGCAAGCCCCGGCTGGAGGTGAAGGTCGATCACGCTCTGGCCGGGTCGCTCGGGGTCGCGCTTGGGGACATCGGCGAAGCGGTGCGCCTGTTCATCGGCGGTGACGACGTCACGACGTACGAGGAGGACGGCGACCTGCACGACGTCGTCGTCCGGCTCGCGGATCGGGAACACCAGGATCACCTGATGGTGGGGGAGATTCCCGTACGGGCCAAGGCGGGCGTGATCCCGCTGGCATCCGTCGCTCGCCTGGTCGAGGGCACCGGGCCGGTGCAGATCGACCATCAGTCGCAGGAACGCCAAATAACCGTCCTCGCCAACGTGACCGCCGACACGCCGCTACAGTCGGCGGTGGACCAGATCGAGCAGTTTATCGCCGAGGGAGACCTGCTTCCTCCCGGCTACGAGTACGGCTTCTCCGGCTTCGCCGACCTGATGCAGGAGTCGTTCGCGGCGATGGCGCTGAGCGCCACGCTGGCGATCGCCATCATCTACATGACCCTCGCGAGCCAGTTCAACAGCTTCGTCGATCCGATCACCATCATGGTGACTCTGCCGCTTTCGGTCGTCGGCGCGTTCGGCGGGCTCTTCCTGACGGGCATGACGCTCAACATCTTCTCGCTGATCGGGCTGGTGCTGCTCGCGGGACTGGTCACCAAAACCGGAATCCTTGTCGTCGAGTTCGCGAATCAGCTTCGGGCGGAGGGCCTGCCCATCGACGAGGCCGTCAAGCGCGCGGCCGCACTGCGCCTTCGACCCATCCTGATGACGACGATTTCGACCATCGGTGCGTCGCTTCCGGTAGCCATCGGGCTCGGACAAGGCAGCGAGCAGCGCGCACCGCAGGCCGTTGTCATCATCGGCGGACTGTTCACTTCGACGCTGCTCACGCTGCTCGTTCTGCCCTCCGTGTATCGTGTCCTGTCGGCCAGATCGCACCGCGCCGCGGCCAAGCCCGGATAGCGCCGCAGCCGGTTGCTCGGCCTTGTAGCGGCCTGCGCCTCGCCGGCCGCCCGGCCGGCGGGGCGCCAGCCGCTACACTTCTTGACCGGTGACCGCACTCGCACGACTTGACACTGCGCCGGTCGGCGCGTGATGCTGCCCCCTGGGTGAGTCTCGCCCGGCGCTGGCCACGGGTGCCGCGTCCTAATCTTGTCTGCAGCAACCGCGATTTCGCAGCGGAGGAGGTCACGATGGATAATCCGAAGGGCAGCAACATCTCTCGACGGCGATTCGTGAAGAGCGCGGCCGCCGCCGGTGCCGTGGCGGGCAGCTTTCCGTACGTCGTTCGAGGCGCTTTGAAGGACGGGCCGATCAAGGTCGGGCTTGTGGGCTGCGGCGGGCGCGGCACGGGCGCGGCGCTCAATTGCATCGCGGCGGACAAGGCGGTGCGAATCACCGCGGTGGCCGACGTGCTGGCCGACCGGCAGGACGGTGCGCTCAGGAAGCTGAAGGAAAAGGGACAGGAGGTCGCGAAGGCAAACCGGTTCATCGGTTTCGACGCCTTCCAGAAACTGCTGGCCACGGACGTGGACCTCGTGCTCCTGGCCACCCCACCGCACTTCCGGCCGGAGCACCTGGCGGCCTGTGTGGCCGCGGGCAAGCACGTGTTCATGGAGAAGCCGGCCGCGGTCGACGCCCCGGGCATTCGCAGCATCATCGAGTCGGGCGAGAAGGCCAAGGGCAAGGGGCTCGCCATCGTGGCCGGCACGCAACGCCGCCACCAGAAGCCCTACGTCGAACTCATGAAACGCCTCCACGACGGGGCCATCGGTGACATCGTGTCCGGTCAGTGCTACTGGAACGGAGGCCGGATGAGGCACGCGGATCGCAAGTCCGACTGGAGCACGATGGAGTGGATGATCCGCGACTGGTACAACTGGCGGTGGCTGTCGGGCGATCACATCTGCGAGCAGCACGTACACAACCTGGACATCATCACCTGGGCGATCGGGGCACACGCCCTCGAAGCGGTAGCCGTTGGGGCGCGGCATCGTCGCATCAGTGGCGATCAGTTCGACTGCTTCTCGGCCGACGTGACCTTCCCGAAGGGCGTGCACGTGCACTCGATGTGCCGGCAGATGGCCGGTTGCGCGAAGAACGTGTCGGAGCGCGTGGTCGGCACGAAGGGGAACGTGCACTGGCAGAGCAATAACGGGCGGAAGAA
>CAYMME010000107.1:0-20233 GCA_964391465.1 uncultured Planctomycetales bacterium | reverse complement strand
GGCGTGTGAAGAATGAATCGCAATCGTAGCGGCCTGCGCCTCGCAGGCCGTCGACCGGCAGGGTGCCATGGCCAAGCCCGGTCCGCACCCGCGGGCCGGGCGCCGCCATGCATGACGCAACCGTTCGCGCGCATTCGCAGCACCATGCATGCCGGCGCTGCGCTTGGGCATGGCACCCGGCCGGCGAGGCGCCGGCCGCTACGGCGCGCTGGCATCCAGCCGATCAGGGCGTCACATCATTGAGCGTGCGTAGCAACTCGATCCGGTCGAAGCCGGCGGCCCCACCCATTGCCGTCGGAGCGATCCCGGTCAGCGTGAACGCACCGCAGTCCTTCCACAGGTCGACGGTCACCACCGTCCATTCCGTCGGCCGCTCGGGCGACACCTGCCGGGCCTGCCACGCCGTCGTATTCTTCCCGCTGTAGTATCGCCGCGACGGGTCCGTCGGCTGCGGCCATTGGCCGTTGTGCGCCAGCTCGACCATCACCCCCTTCCCCGCCAGCGACTTCCACACCAGCCGCAGGTATCGGTACGCACCCGGCCCCGGCTTCTCCGCGATGGGGTACTTCCATCCCGCGATTCCGTTCGAGAAGCGCTGCGGCGGCGTCACCGACAGCCACGCCTTGCCCGAGAAGGGACCATCCTGCTCGATCTTGGCGACACCGCTACCCTTCGTGAGCAGATCGACGAACCCGGGATCGTCCTCGAAGAGCGTGACCTTCGACGGGCTCACCGGCCCCAACGTCTTGCGGACGTACCCAAAAAGATGGGCCATGTCCTGCGGACCGATCTCCTCGGCGAGGTTGTCCGGCATCAGGGAAAGCTGCGAGGCCTTCATCTCCTCGATGTCCTTGCGAAGGATCGTCTCCTCGACGCCCTTCTCCCGGCGCAACGTGATGCTGGTCGCCGTCTCCGCCGCCAGGATTCCGGTGAAGACCCAGCCGCCGGTCGTCATGACCGCATAGTTGCGATAGCCCGGCGTGATATTGAGGCTCGGCTGCAGAAGCTGGATGACGACTGATTCGTCCGGCTTGCCCATCGAATCGGAGAGCTTCGGACCCACCACGTATCCTTGCCCCTCCAGCTCGTGACACTGCGCGCACTGCTTCTCGAAGACCTCCTTGCCGCGAACGACATCGCGCGGTCCATCCAAGGCGGTCCGGTACGGCCCGAGGTCCGCTTCCGCGACATCGCCGCCTTGACCGCCCAGCAGCGACTCGGCCCGCTTACGCAGCTCGGTATCGGGGCTCTCGATCAACTGCACCCGTCGAAACGTGCTCAGGCTGGACACGCCGATGATCTCGTCATCGATCGCATCCAATAATGCGGGCAGGCGGTCCTTGCGGCCGAAGATCACATCGATCACGGCCTCTCGCACCTTGGGCGTGTAGGCGTCCCAGCCGAACAGCAGCAAGTCGACAACCTCGGTGTCGCCCACCGCGGACAAGGCCTCGACGACGGACAACTGAATGTCGAGCGGCTGGCGACTGTCCAGCAGGTCCTCGGCCACCGGTTCCAGCACGGAGTACGGAGCGTTCGCGAGCAACGCGAGCGCAGCCCGTCGATCCTCGAGAGCGCGATCCGCATCCATCGCTTCGGTGGCCGCATTGGCGAACGCCGCTTTCAGCTCCTGCGAATCATCGAGCTCAAGCGCACCGGCCAGCTTGAACGCCAGCACGCGCACGCGTCCCGGCGCGCTCACCAGCAATCGCCGCAAGGCCTGCTTGCCCGGCGCTGAGGCCAGCGGCCGGGCCTTCCCATGCTTGAGGCTCTCGATCAGACCCGTCAGGCAAGCGGCCTGCAGTGCCGCGTCCATGTCCTTCGTGCGATCGGCAATGTCGGTCAGCACACGGCCGATCTCTGCATCGTCGCGCCGGGAGCCCACGATGCCGGCAAGCGGTTGCACCAGCGAGCGGAAGGCGTCCGAGTCGTCTTCCGCACGAACGATCGCCGCCAGCAGTCGACCGGCCGACTCCGCCACCGAGCTCAGAATCGCGTCCTGCATCCAGCGATCCTTCCCGTACGTACTCGCCAGCTTCGCCAGCGCCTGCGCCGCCCGCTCATCCTTGGTCTCGCCCAGCGTCAAGGCCAACTGGAGCCTGACGCTCGGGTCGGGGTCGTCGCTCATCGCCAGCACCTTCGCCAACAGCGTCGGCTGCGTGTCCAGCCATCGCTCGGCCAGCCGCAGGGCGTGCACGCGAACACCGTAGTGCGAATCGCCCAGCGCCTGTTCGACGGGTGCGGGTTCCAGAACCCCAAGCCCGTCCAGCGTGTACAGGGCGTGCATGCGCGCCTGGGCCGTCTTCCCTTCGCGCGCGAGGGCCGCAACCAGCGGGACCGCCCTCTTGTCACCGCGCTCGATCAGCAGCCGCTGCGCGGTCAGTCGCCACCACGCACTGTCGGCGGCGAGGGCACGGACAAGCTCCGCAACCGGCGCCCGAATCAGGTCGGGCTTTGGCGGTGCCGGCGCCCCGTCGGCCACGACGCGCCAGATGCGCCCGCGATCGCTGCCCGTGATGAGCCCGTACTGCTGCTGAAGGTACCGCGGAATCGCCGAGTAGTCCTCGATGATCTCGCGGTACATGTCGACGACGTACAGCGCGCCGTCGGGACCGACGCACAGGTTGACGGGCCGGAACCACTGCTCCGTCGACGTCAGAAACTCCTGCTTCTCCTCACCCGGTGCCCGCCGGACCTTGTAGCCCGCGCCGTCGCGCTCGATCAGGCAGCGGTGGATCAGGTTCTGCTGGCACTCGCACGTGAAGTGGTTCCCGTGGTACTCCGGCGGAAACGCGGCCGCACGGTAGACCAGCGGCGCGCAGACGGCCGTGAAGTATCCGTTGGCGGTCGCCTCGCGCGAACCATAGAAGTTCACCCATTCCGGGTTCCGGCTGCGCTCCAGTCGCCAGGGGTGCGGCGTGCTGCGCGGATAGACCTCGATGTATCCGGAGGCGTTGATCATGGGCGGCGGCGCAGCGTGATGAGGATTGCGTACGAGGTACTTGTGCGGGAGGGGTACGACGTAGAGAGCGTGCGCGGAGTTGGTGAGCAGGAATCGGTCACCGAAGTCCGTGAGCGCCTGGCCGAACCCGCCCGTGCCGCCGGTCGCGGGCTCGAGCGCGCTGCCGTCCGGCTTGAGGCGGAAGGCTGTGTTGCCCAAGCGCACCTCGGCGGGTAGATGCGATCCGCGGATCGTCCCTCCGCTCCCGGCGCCGGACTGCACGTAGAGCCAGTTGTCGGGGCCCCATTGCGGGTTGCTGATGCGCGTCCAGAGCTCGCCGGCCCCGAAGCCGGTGAACAGCGTCTCGCGCACCTCCGCCTTGCCGTCACCGTCGCGATCGGCCAGAAACACGATGTCCGGTGCACACGTGACGAGCACGCCGTCGCGAACGGCGATGATGCCGTAACAGGGCGGCAGCCGGTCGGCCCACACGGTGGCACGATCCATCCGACCGTCGCCGTCGATGTCCTCGAGCAGCTTGACCGTGCCGTAGGTCTCCGCCTCGGCCTTCTTGATCGCTTCCGGCGTGGCCGGGATGCGCCGGACTTTCTTGTCCAGCACGCCCGTCTTGTTCAGTTCCATGACGTCGTAGTAGCCGTCGAGGTTGTACCCGTGCAGTTCGCAAACGAACAAGCGTCCTTGCGCGTCAAACGCCATCGCCGTGGGGTCGTCCAAGAGCGGCTCGGCCGCAGCCAGTTCGATGCGGAAGCCCTCGGAAAGCTGAAAGAGCTTGATGCTCTCTTCCGGCGGCCGGGGCTGCGGGGCGTCGGCCCGCGGCTTAATCTCGGCCCCGAGCAACCGTGCGGCACCCACCGGCCAGAACAACGCACCCGCGATGCAAACCAGGCCAATCGTCGATCTCACGCTCATATCACGGCTCCTCTCGCAGCCCGCAAGCCACACCTACGAAACTCGCGTCTTGCGATGCCCGTGTCAACCCGGAGTGCAGAAGCGAGGCAGTCGCCCACACCGAGACGCGACCGTGAGGGAGCGTGGGATGCCGGCATTGCCGTCATCCATCTGATGTGCGTGTCGCTGGCGCGTGGCTTGCGCCACGCTTCACGCTCCCTCACGGTCGCGTCTCGGCGTGGGCATGCATCCTCGACCGTGAAGCACTACACTGCTGCCAGACTGAACCACGGAGCATAATCATGAAGCGTGTATTGCTGACTCTGCTGCTCGTAAGCTCATCCGCATCGGCCGCCTCGTGGGAATCGTTTCCCCTGCGCGACGACGGGTCCATCGCGGTCTGGACGGTGGCCGGACCGCTGCCGAACACCCGCGCGATGATCCACGGCGACAACTGCGTCGGGTTCGAGAAGGACTACCTCGCGGATGCCGGCGGCGAGCGCGGCATAGTGCCCGAAGAAGACGATGCCGTGCCCGGCGCGCCGGAACAACCCGTCGCGTGGAAGACCACGTTCGCCGACTCGGCCGGCCTGCTCGACTACATCGACATACTCGGTGCATCCAAGGAGACCCCCGGCGTGGCCTACGCGTTCTGCCGGCTGATCTCCGACAAGGCGCAACCGGCCCTGCTCAACGTGCGCAGCAACGACGGCGTCCGCGTCTGGCTGAACAACGACCGCGTCCACAACAACCACGTCGGACGCACCATCGGAGCGGCCGAGGACCACGTCCCCGTAACGCTGAAGAAGGGCAACAACCGACTGCTGGCCAAGGTCGACCAGATCGGCGGCAATTGGGGACTGCTGCTGCGTGTCACGGCGCCCGATGGACGACCGATCGAAGGCGTGCAATCGGCCGTGGCCACCGATTCCGTGCCGGGTGGGAAGATCATCGACGCCAGGTTCGAGATGGTCGAGGCCGTGCTCAACACGGACAAGGGTCGGCGCCAGGTCGTCGTCGCACAAGTCACCGCCGGCGGCCTGCGCGATCTCACCTGCGAGATCCGCAAGCGCGACTGGCCCGAGCCCCAGGTCTTTCGCCTCGGCACGCTGCCCCCGGGTCGACATCGCCTCGAGTTGGACGTGCCCGTCATCACCGAGACCGGCCCCGCCCGCGTAACGTTGCGATGCGCCACCGATGAGTTGACGCTGCCCGACGTTCAACTTCGCCGCGCCCGCCCCTGGGTGCTCTACCTCGTGCAGCACGTGCACACCGACATCGGCTACACGCGACCGCACGCCGAGATCCTGCCCGAGCATCTGCGCTTCATCGACTACGCCCTCGACTACTGCGACCTGACCGACGACTACCCCGACGACGCCCGCTTCCGCTGGACCTGCGAGGTCACGTGGGCCGTGCGCGAGTATCTCAAGCGCCGACCGCCGGCCCAGATCGACCGATTGAAACGGCGCGTGGCCGAGGGCCGCATCGAGCTGACCGGCATGTTCCTGAACATGTCCGAGGTCGCACCCGAGTCCGGCCTGGCCGCTTCCCTGCTACCGATCCGGCACCTCAAGGAGACATTCGGTCGACCCGTCCGCGCAGCCATGCAAAACGACGTCAACGGACTCGGCTGGTGCCTGGTCGACTACTTCGCCGACGCCGGTGTGAAGTACGCGGCCATGGGCATCAACACGACGCGGGGCCTGCCCGTCTTCGACCTACCCACGCCGTTCTGGTGGGAGTCCCCGTCCGGCAAGCGCATCATGGCCCTGCGCGCCGATCACTACCACACGGGGAACTACTGGCACATCCACGACGGCAGCGTCGCCACGGTCGAGCCCGGCTTGTTGGAGTACCTCGAATCGCTGACGAAACGCGACTACCCGTTCGACCGCGTCTCGGTTCAGTACAGCGGCTACCACACGGACAACTCACCGCCCGCCATGAAGGTCTGCGACCTGATCCGCGCTTGGAACGAGAAGTACGCCTGGCCGAGACTTCGCAGCGCGGCGGCGAGCGAGTTCTTCGAATACGTCGAGAAGCATCACGCGGACGACCTGGCCGTGCATCGAAAGGCCTGGCCGGACTGGTGGACGGACGGCTTCGGCTCGGCCGCGGCGGAGACTGCGGCCTCCCGCGCCACGCACGTGGCCGTCGACGCCTCGCAGACCCTGCTCGCGATGGCGTCACTGCTCGGAGCCCGCCCGGCGCCCGACTTGGCAGACCGGGCCGCCGCCATCCACGAGAACCTGCTCTTCTACGACGAGCACACGTACGGTGCCGCCGAAAGCATCACCGACCCGCTGGCCGAGAACACGCGCGTCCAGTGGGGCGGAAAGGCCGCCTACGTGTGGGAGGCGGTGAAGCAAGCGGGCATGCTTCGCGAGGAAGCTCTCGGTGCTCTTCAGCCGCTCGTGCCCCGCGCCGCCGTGCCCACGATCGCCGTGTTCAACACGCTGAACTGGAAGCGTTCCGGTTTGATCGAGGTCTTCATCGACCACGAGATCCTGCCCCCAGGCCGGGGCTACCGCATCGTGGACGCACAGACTGGAAAGGCCGTCCGCGCACAAGCGCTGCGCAACCGGAGCGAGGGCACCTACTGGGCCCTGTGGGTCGAAGAGGTCCCTGCACTGGGCTACAAGTCGTGCCGCGTCGAACCCGGTGACCCGGAACCCGCAAGCCCAATCAGCGCGGAGTCCGGCGTCATCGAGAACGCTTTCTACCGATTATCCGTCGACCCCAAGACCGCGGGCCTGACCAGCATCGTCGACAAGCAGACCGGGCGCGAACTCATCGACAAACAGGCCGAGCGCACCTGCGCTCAGTTGTTCCATGAAGCCTCGACCAGCGGGCGCGACCTTCGGCCGGAGACCTTCCAACGTACCGGCCTGCGCAACGTCAAGCTGCGCCCGGGATCGGCCGGGCCGGTTTGGCGTAGCATCGCCTTCACCGCCGACATGGGCGGCTGCGCCGAGCCCAACGGCGCGAGCGGCGAGATCCGTCTCTACGAAGCCGAGAAACGAATCGAGTTCCACTTCGCGATCCGCAAGCTGGCCGACGTGCAACCCGAAGCGGTCTACGTGGCGTTCCCGTTCGCACTCCCCGGCGCGGAGGTCCTCTACGAAGCGCAAGGCGGCATCATGCGACCCGGCCGGGATCAGCTTCCGGGTACCGCCTCCGACTGGCAGACCGTGCAGAGCTTCCTCGCCGTGCGCGGGCGCGAGGGACAGATCATCTGGGGCAGCGACCAAGTCCCGCTCGTCCAACTCGGCGGTCACAAGGTGGGCAAGTGGCAGCCCATCGCCCAGGTCGAGAGGCCGCACGTGTATTCCTGGGTGATGAACAACTACTGGTTCACCAACTTCCGCGCCACGCAGCCGGGTGAGTTCCGGTGGAGCTACTATCTCACGTCTACGTCGGACACCAGCAACACGGCCGCCACACGGTTCGGCTGGGGCTCGCGCGCCCCGCTGATTGCCAGAGTGCTTCCGCCCGGCAAGGCGACCAAGGCCGCACCCACGGCGTCGTGCCTTGGGGTCGATGCACCGAACCTCGTGCTCGTCGGCGCCCGGCCCGCGGTGGACGGCGACGGCGTGATCCTCCACCTGCGCGAGGTCGACGGCAAAGCCACGTCGCTTGCCCTCGCCGTGCCGTCCGGTGATGGAAAGTTCAAGAGCATCGAGGAAGTCAACGTTCTCGAGGAACCTCTGCGGTCTGCGCCCGCGGAGCTTTCCTTCACTCCGTACGAGGTCAAGTTCGTCAAGCTGGTTCGGAATCCGTGACCGCCGGGTCTGCCGACTTGAAACCGACCCGCACCCGCGAGTGAAATACACGCCATGCTGGAGCATCACGGCCACATGCGGGAACGATTAGTGATGGCGCTGACGTTGCTGCCGGTCCTGGCCGGGTGCGCGCACGCAGGTGCGCCCGCATTCGTGCATCCGGACGTGCCCGTCATCGACCTGCCAGACGGCGCGGTCGAGATCCTGCCCGGCACGGGCGTGCTCGATTCGCCCGTGCTCTCGCCGGACGGCAAGCGTCTGGCCGTGCAGGTGGAGATCTATCGCGACCCGGCGCTGCCGTACGAGGTGTACTCGATCGCCGTCGCCGAGCAGGACGCATCGGGCAAGTGGCAGAAGGCCGAGATCATTCAGAACGGCGTCTACAAGAAGTTCCTCGGCCGGATGGAGATGCCCATCCAGCCGTCGTTCGACGAGACGGGCGAGCGCATCGTGCTCACGCAGATCCGCTTCGACAGCGGCCTGAGCATCCCGTGGGCACACACGATGCGGTCGTGGGTTGAGCGAATCCCGTGGAAGGGCGGCCCGGCCGAGCGGCTGATCGAGCACGGCGACTGGGGCATGCAGCCCACGGAGCTCCTGCAACACGCCCGCGTCTCACCCGACGGCCGCTGGCTGACCTTCTACACGCGCGTGCACGAGCCGACGCAGGGTGTGCACTTGCTCGACCTGCGCACCGGCGCGCACCATCGGCTGAGCACGACGCACGACAAGCATCCGACCTGGAGCCCGGATGGCCGGCGCATCTACTTCCACACCGCCGTCGGCGGCAAGCGCCACCGCTTCGACCTCTTCGCCTCCGGTGAAGAGCGGGCCGTCCTCGGCTTCTTCGAACTCAAGATCGAGAACGACAAACTCGTCGGCTGGGAGCGGCGCCTCTACGATGAGCTGGGCGACCGGTTCATTTACCACAAGCACCCGTCCGAGGTGGCGGGCACGGGCCTACTCTTCTTCCACGGCCGGCTCGAGCCTGACGGCAACATGAAGCTGATGGTGCGCTCGACCGAACCCGGCTCGGCCCCGTTCGTCGTCCGCCCGAAGTGGCAGAGTAAGAACCTCAAAGCCGCCAAGCACCCCTGCTCATCCTTCAAGCAGGCTGACCTCATCTTCATCGCCAAGCCCAAGAAGGAGAAGAAGTACCGCCTCCTGATGTCGCTGACGCCCGACGCCCTCAAGAAGGTCGGGAAGATGGTGCGCGGAGCATCTACAGGAACATGAAGTGGAGAACCGTCATGCGAGGGGCGTTCCACGAGTGCGGGCGACAGCCCAACACGGACGACCGGCTGTATCGGGAGTTGGTGCTGACGGACTCGGACGCGATGACATCAAGCGTGGTGTATTGCCGCCACTCGGACTACCAAGCCGTCACGGAATGTCGCCTACCTGCGTCCGCCGTCCTGGCCGACGGGGAATGTGGCGGCAACACACAGGCCAAGAAGCTGTTGATGGCCACCGGGAGCAGCGCACAAGAAGACGCTCCGCATCGGTATGACAGAATCATCATCCTCCAAAACGGGCCGGCGGACGATATTCGTGGTGTCATCCGTTGTCTGGCGAACCGCCGACCACGACTTCTGCGGGAAGGGCGCGTCTTCGTAGTGCATCTCCCCGACGGCGCGGAACTCGACGAACAGATCTACGATGCTCTCCTCGGGCGATGCCAAGCGGTCACCGATGTCGAATGACTGCTCCGTCGCAGGGCGCTGCCATGCACGATGCAACCGTTCGCACGCACGTGGCGCCATGCGTGCTGGTGCTGCGCGTGGGTATAGAACTCGGTCGAAACGAGATGCATGTGGGCAGCAGCCCAGCCGCGAAGCGGCGATAGGTGGTTAGCCCAGGGCGCATGCCGGCGCCGGCCGGCGAAAGCCCTGGGTCAACGGCCACGAACTCCATTGAGCCCTGAAAGGGCGACGCTATCCGACCGCGAATCCGTGGCGCGTGCCACACGGGGAACGACACTCACGCCCCACGTGTCCGTCGCCCCTCCGGGGCTCTGACCAAATACGCCGTTCAATACCCAGGGCTCACACCCTGGGCTAACCACCCTGGACCCCTACGGGGTCGGCTCGACGCGGCTCACGTGCATCCCGAGTCCGCAGACCACCCATTCACGCCCGCAAACCGAGACGCGCGCCGGCAACCACGGTCCGCCTGCCTTCTGTGCGCATACCCAAAACTAGGGATACGAATATTGCTGAAGATTTTGTGGCCTGGATCGACACCTCTGTGGTAGACTACATCTCGCAGTTCGTGAGAGTCACTCGGTTTATTCTGTGGGTCCTCAGCCGCACATCTACGGCAGCGGCACCGCCACGACCGGGAGACGGTCTTCCGGGTAGCAGACACGCATGAGAGGCAGTCTTCCATTCTGCGAAGAGGAAGGAGCGCGACCATGTCTCGGACAGTACGTGAAGCATTGACGGTCCTGCCGCTGTTGCTCGCCATCGTCAGCGCGCCGACTGCGCCCGTTCACGCGATTACCCGCGACTGGGTGGGCGGAGATCCCGCGGGAACCACCAGTTGGCACATCGCTGCGAACTGGAACCTGGCCGTAGTCCCCCAACCCGGCGATGACGTCAACATCCCGTCCGGCGGCGCACACAAATGTGTGTACACCACCTTGGCCGGTACTACGACACTCAACAGCCTGACCAGCGCGGGCGACTTCGAGATGGTGGGCGGCCAGCTCGAACTTGCGGCCGCGTCAACGATCGGCGGTGAGTTCAGGCAAACGAGCGGTACGCTCAGACCCTACGCGACGCTCGACATCACCGCTCCATTCGCCGGAGTCGGGACCGGTACCCTGAAGCTGTCCGGGGGCACGAACACGTTCCAGGCAACCTCCAGCGTGACCGTCGGCAACGTCGAACTGGCCGACGGCACGAACACGTTCCAGGGCCCCTTCCAGAGCACGCTGAGCACGGTCACCGACGGCACGACGGTATTCTCCCCCGGCGCCGAGGCGCTCGACATTGGCTCGGATCTGACCGTGAGCGGCGGAAGCGTGAGGATCGGGCGAGACTTCAATGCTGGCAATACGTTGAGTTCCTGCGCGATCGGCGGAACCGGTGTCGTCTATCTGGATGTACCCGCCACGTTCACCTGGTTCACGCTGACCGCCGGACGGCTGGAACCCTCGGCGGCGCTCGAGATCACCAGTTCGTTCGATTGGCAAGGGGGGAAGATTTGGGGCGGCGGCGCCGGCACGAGCATCATCACCGCCAACGCCGGCGTCACGCTCAGCGGCTCGGCGATTAAGATTCTGTGGTTCGCCACGCTGATCGTCCGCGCCGGCGATATGTCCATGTGGACGGAAGGCAACCTCGATGTGTGTAGTGCCAGAGTGGAGAACCAGGGCCACTTCGCCGCGGACTTTTTGGCGTCACCGCTTGATAAGTACATCCTCCAGGAAACCGACGGGGACTGCACCGGCACGGTCTTCGAGAACCAGGGAATTTTCTGGGTCTTGAACGCCTCGACAGTAGGTTTGGGAAGCGGAGTCACGTTCGAGCAGACGGAGAGCGATGCCCAAACGCAACTAGCGGACGGTACGATCCAAACCACCACACTGACGGTACGAGGTGGCAAGCTGACTGGCTCGGGCACGATCGACGGCAATGTTGTTTGCGAAGGCAGCGCCCGAATCAGCCCTGGCTTCTCGGTCAACGTCACAACCATTACCGGCGACTTGACGATGGGCCCGAACACCCACCTCGACATCGAGATCGAAGGCACATCCGGGCCGGGTGTGGCGAACGGTCACGATCAGGTCGACGTCCAGGGGAAGGTGACGCTCGAGTGCCCCACGCAGAACGTCACGCTCCTCTCGGGATTCACGCCTACGGTTTCGGACACGTTCCCGGACGTGCTCAAGTACAACACTCGCGAAGGCCTCTTCGGCAATGTGCCATCGTTGGTTGGAGGCGTACACTTCTGGCGGACGTACCGCGACAGCAGTCCCCCGCCTCCTGGTATGGATGGTATGGATCTCGTTGCGGCGAGTCAGGCACCGCCGGACTGCAACAATGACGGCACGGTCGATGAGTGCCAGGCCGGGGCCTGTTGTCTGGCTGGGGGCGGCTGCGTCGACGTGCCCAAGGCCGACTGCGATACCGTCGGCGGCACGTGGTTCGGCGCCTGCCGTCGCTGCTGGACGCAGAACGTCGCCCTGATTCGGGAAGCCGGCGGGGGGATCTTCGTGCACGTGATCTCGCCGTCGGTCGGATGTCGCCCACAACCGGTAACGCGACTGGAGGAGGAGGATTGCCTGCCCGGCGGCGTGCTGATCGACCCGTGGGAATCGCCCGCGGACGGGGAGATGTGCCATCAGTTCGGCGTGGCCGGCTCCCCGGCCATTCCGGCCGATTTCTTTGCCCCCGGCTCCGATCCGTTCACGGGTTCGGTGTGTCTGGAGGGTTCACCGCTCGGCCCGACCCCGTACGGTGAGTTCGGCGACGCCGACACGCTGATCGGCCGCACCGAGGACCCGTTCGACGAGTGCGATCTGCCGTCGGCCACCGAGTCGACCGTCGCCATCGACGTCGTGGCCTTGAACCTGGTGAGCACGGACCCGATCACGGTCATGGTCAGCAGCGTGCCCGAGCAGTGGGAGGTGGCCGTCGACCTGTCCGAGGTCGCGCCGCCGTCAGGCACGTTGACCGCGGTGAAATCACACTGCGACGGCGGGACGTTCACCTCGGTGCTGCCCGTGCTGCCGAAGTTCACGTTCACCAAGGTCGGCGCGCCGGGGGAGGTGCGGGTGCTCGACACCGGGCTCGAGAGCCTCGATCCGATCACGTTGATTCAGGACGTACCGGCGCCATGGGTCACGACCGTCGAGCCGGAGCTGGGCGCGGCGGCGGACCTCTGCTCGGACTTCCACGGCGGCATTGAGGAGCCCAACCCGCAGCCGGACTGCGACTGCGACGGCAACCTGGTGCACGACGCCTGCCAGCCGGACTGTAGCGGCGACGGCGTGCCCGACGTGTGCGAGCCCGACGACGACGGCGACGGCGTACCCAACCCGTGTGACCAGTGTCCGGGTTTCGACAACACCCAGTGCGACGACGGTAACGACTGCACGATCGACGACTGCGTTTCCGGTGACGTGTGCGTATACGAGAACGTCTCCGACGGCACCGCGTGCCAGGGCGGAACCGGGACCTGCGTGGAGGGTCAGTGCATCTTCCCCATCCCGACCGTGTCGCAGTGGGGCATGACCCTGATGACGCTGGCCCTCCTCGTGGCGGCCATGATTGTGCTCCGCCGCCAACCGAGAGGATTCGCCTGCGCGTAGCACGCCAGCCGCAACGCGGCGAAGGATGGTTAGCCCAGGGCGCAAGCCGGCCAGAGCCGGCGGAAGCCCTGGGTCAACGCCCGCAAACGCCATTGAGCCCTGAAAGGGCGGCGCTATCCGACCGTGAATCCGTTGCGCGTGCCACACGGGGAACGACACTCACGCCCCACGTGTCCGTCGCCCCTCCGGGTCTCTGGTGAAATGTGCCATTGAATACCCAGGGCTTACGCCCCGGGCTAACCACCCTGGACCCCTACGGGGTCGGCTCGACGCGGCTCACGTCCACGTCGGACCCGAGGCCCACGCATTCGTCGCTGCAAACCGTCACGGCATGGTGCCATGGCCAAGCCGCTTCCCCGGAAGCGGCGCCGCCATGTTTGCGCGTCTCCGCAGTGAGGCCCCGGCTCACGGCGGCGGCTCGGCCGCGACCTTCTTGGGCCGGAAGGCTTCTGCCTCGGCGATGACCTGGCTCGGGGTGACCGGCGCGCTGCCGATCTTCTCCGCGTGGTAGATGCGCCGGCCGAACTCGCGGCCGAGGCGGTTGGCCCAGATGTCTTCCCAGTCGAAGCCGGCCCCGCTGGTGAACCAGCTCTTGATCTCGCCGACCACCTCCCACGCGACACCATTGGCGCCGGCCACCGGGATCAGTCGGTGATGATCGTAGTACTGCCACATCGCGTGCGAGAAGAAGTGCCCGGTCTTGTCGTTCGGCGACAGCACGCCGTCGGCGGTCAGCCCGGTGTCGAACGGATGCCGCAGCTTGAGACCCTCGGCCACCGCGATCGAGCCCAGCAAATCGAGCGCGCCGACGTCCGATCCCGTCTCGTTTCTCGCGTGGGCCCAGATCGCATCGACCCGCTGTGGCCCGCTCGGCAGCTTCGTGTACGCAGGATCGGACTCCAGGAATCGCGCCAGTGCGTCGGTGCCCGGATGCGTGCAGCCCACACCGAAGACAATCACGCTCAGGGCAAGCACGGAACCGGCGGCGCAACGACGCGACCACCATGCCCGGCATCGACAACCGTCAACCGTCGTTGCGCTGCTGCCCGGTTTCAACGCACGCTCCTGACGTCTCCAAACCTCGTTGCACACATCTGATGCGGCGCTTCCGCAGGTTTCGAGAGTAACGAACCCAGTGCCCCGCAACAACGACAGCGTCGCGCGCCTCCCGACTCTGGGCGCACTCCACATGCGCGAGTCGGCGGCGGCGGCCCCCACGGGGCCGAGGATCGTAGCCACGGGTGGAGCGAAGCGCAACCCGTGGATGGCGGAGTACAACGCACAGCCGCCCCGGACGGGGCGGAGGCGCACCGCCGCAGCGCTCCACGACGACGCGGGAGTTTCCTCCGCCCCATCCGGGGCGGGAGGCGCGACGCGTCGGGGTACCGGGGGTCCCGCTGCGCTCCACCCCCGGCTACATTCTCGCGCCCCTTCGGGGCGGGCGTCTGGGTGCCACGGGCAGCTCGCCTGCCCGTGCTCGCATGAAGCGCTCACGGACAAGCCCCCGGTCGCACCTGCTGCGCGCGTCACATCGGTGAGTACCCTACAACTACACCGCAACTTGCCCATACCGTTGGCGGCGTTAAGATCCACGCAACGAGACTGCGTGGCGTTTCCGCGGGGACGGTATTGAGATCGAGGGCGACGGCGAATGCTCGTAACGTTGAGGTGTCGACCTTGAGCGCGGATGCGCTATCCACGGTCGCCGAGTCCGACGCTTCGACTTGCGACCAGCCGCTCGTCTCGCGACTGGAGTGGCGCCGCAAGCTCGCCCACATGCTGCCGGGGTTGATCCCGTTCGTCATGTGGCACGTCTATCACGAGGACCCCCTGCCCGCGTGGAACCTGGCCGTCGCGGCCGCCGTCGTCGCGGGCCTGACGCTGATCGCCATCCGCAACCCGCGAGGCATCCGGCGCGACGGCACGGAGAACTGGCTGCAGACGTGCCTGGCCTACGCAATCCCTCCGCTGCTGGTCTTGATCCTCTTTCCGGCCAACGCGGAGTACGCCGCGGTGGTCCTATGTGTGTTGGCGTTCGGCGACACCGCGGCCGCGTTGGGCGGCACGCTGTTCGGCAAGAGGGCGTTGCCCTGGAACGCGGACAAGACGTGGGTGGGGCTGCTCTGCTTCGTGCTGTGCGCGGTGCCGCTCGCCACGGTAGCCTACTGGGGCGAGGCCCAACCGGCCGTCCCGCTCTCCGTTGCGGCCATCTGCGGAGCTACCGCGGCCGGGCTCGCGGCGGTGGCCGAATCACTCCGCTCGCGAATCGACGACAACGTACGCGTCAGCGTCGCGGCCGCCGTGGGCGTCGTGCTCGGGAGCCGGATCCTAACCGCCGGCATGTAATCGCGTCCCCCAGTGTCTGAGTGTGGGTACCCCACCTTTTCGCACGTGTTTAGCGTCGGGTGCCACTGGCAGCTTGTCTGCCAGTGCCTTTACTGCAGAACACGGGCGGGCAAGCCGCCCGTGGCACCCAGCGAGAATGCCGCGGCTCGGGTGTTCCTGGTACGCTACGCACGCACGAATGGCGGGTGCCCCACCCTTCTCAAAGATGGGGGCGCGATGGGATCAGCGAATCGTGTCCCCCATGTCTGAAGACATGGGCCACCCATCGTGGCACGCCCTTCCAGGGCGTGGCCGATCACGGGCAGGATGCCCGTGCCACACGGAGAACGCATGCCGCTGCTCGAAGGACAGCACCTGCGCAAGTCATACGGCAGCACGGTCGCCGTCGATGACGTGACCGTCACCGTCGACGCGGGCGAGATCCTCGGGCTGCTCGGGCCCAACGGAGCGGGCAAGACGACGACCATGATGATGCTGGCCGGTCTGCTCGAACCCGACGCGGGTTCGGTGCGCATCGACGGCACGTCGTACGCAACCGGCGGCCGGGAACTGCGACGCGCCCTGGGCATCGTTCCGCAAGACCTGGCCGTCTACGCCGAGCTCACCACCGAAGAGAACCTCGCCTTCTTCGGTCGGCTCTACGGCGTTACCGGGTCGCGCCTGCACGAACGAACCGAGGCCGTGCTCGACTTGACGGGGCTGGCACCGAACCGCAGCGCCCTGGTCGCGACGTTCTCCGGCGGCATGAAGCGGCGGCTCAACCTGGGCGTTGCGTTGATGCATGACCCAAAGGCGCTCATCCTCGACGAGCCGACGGTCGGCGTCGACCCGCAGTCGCGAGCCCACCTGCTCGAACGCATCCGGCAACTGAGCCGCGAAGGGCTCGGCGTGCTCTACGCAAGCCACTACATGGAGGAGGTGCAGTCCCTCTGCGACCGCGTCGCCGTGATGGACCGCGGCCGGATCGTCGCCGCCGACACGCTGGACGGACTCCTACGCCGCGTCACCGGGCGTGTGGAGCTGCGCGTCTCCGGATGGAGGCCGCACCTGGCCGACCGCCTGGACGCGTCGGTCGAGGTCGTGCACGCTGCGAACGGGCAGGCGGACCTCGTGGTCGCCGCCGCGTCGTCGGCCGAGTCGGCGAACACACCGCCGCTGGCCGACCTGATGGCCGCGCTCGACGAGGAAGGCGTCCGGCTGCTGACGATCAACACCCGCGAAGCCAACCTGGAGCGACTGTTCCTGGAACTGACCGGTCACGAGCTGCGTGATTGACCCCATGGCGGCACGACACATCATTCACAAGGACCTCATCATCCTCATGCGGGACCGCCGCGCGCTGACGATCCTGGTCGTGATGCCGCTCGTGATCATCGCCATCCTGGGCTACTCCACGGGCAAGCTGCTCGGCTGGCAGAACGAGAACACGACGCTGCGGCTGGTGGTTGTCGATCAGAGCGGCGACGAGCTGGGTGCCGCGATCATCGCGTCCCTGCGTGAGGGGGGCGGTGTCGATGTCATCACGACGGACGGTCCCGCGACGGCGTATGCTCAGGTGGACGACGGCGATCGCACGGCCGCCGTGACCATCGGCCCGGCGTTTCGTCAGCGCGTCGACGCCCTCACGCTCGGCGACGTGCTGGACCCGAGCGGCGGTGCCCTTGCGGCCGGGCTCGAGAGCATCGACGTGCACGTCTACGCCCGGCCGACGCAGATCGCGGCCGCACAAATCGTCCAGCAGCTCGTAATCAGGGCCTCGAGTCCAGTTCTGCGCCCGCACATCGCCCGGCGGCACCCAGTGGCCCGGATGTTGCTCAACCCTCGCAGCGTGAAGGACAAAGCGACTCAGGCGGCGACGCAACCGGCCTCGGCCCCCGTGCCGCGTGCGTCACTTCAACGTGGCAGCATGGTCTACCAATTCATCGTGCCGTCCTACACCGTGCTGTTCGCGTTCTTCCTGATCAACATCATGGCCCGCTCGTTCCTGAGCGAGCGTCAGGAGGGCACGTTGCTGCGTCTGCAGGCCGCCCCCATCGGCACCGCTGCATTGCTCGTGGGCAAGACCACACCCTTCTTCCTCGTCTCCGTCGTGCAGGGCGTGCTGCTCTTCGTGTTCGGCAAGCTGCTGTTCGGCATGTCGTGGGGCGAGCTCCCGTGGCTGCTGCCGCTGGCCATCGCGTGCACGTCACTGGCCGCGACGGGCCTGGGGCTGGTCACCGCGGTGCTCGTTCGCACCGACGCCCAGGTGTCGGCCTACGCCAACCTCGTGGTCATCGCCCTGGCCGGGATGAGCGGCTGCTTCATGCCCCGCGAGTGGCTGCCCGAGACCATGCGGCAGTTGAGCCTGGCCATCCCGCACGCCTGGGCCCTGATCGCCTACGACCAGATCCTCAACAGCCCGCACCCCAACGTGACCCGCATCCTGACGAGCTGCGCAGTGCTGGTAGCGTTCGCTGCCGCTCTGTTCGCGTTCGGCTGGCACAGATTTCGTCGCCGCGTTGCGGCGTGAAAAGTGAGAGGTTAGAAGTGAGAGGTGAGAGAAGAGGGACCGGAGCCTCGTCTCCTGCCCCCCGTCAGGTGATCACCAGCCCTCGCTGGCGCAGGCCGCGCGGAGCGCCAGCATGGGATACAACCACGAAGGACTCGAAGACCGCGAAGAAGGAGAGGCAGACCCGCCCGCACCTTCGTGTTCTTCGTGGTGAAGACCCGGGAGCGATGAGAGACGAAGGACGCGGCGACGGACGCCGCAGCCTCTCACTTCTAACTTCTCACCTCTGACTTCTCACTTCTCGCTTGCCGCCGCGGCCGGCGCGGCCTGATCGTCCGACGCTATGTTGTCCGAGTTGTGGGTCGGATCGTCGTCGCCGAAGTCGCGGTCGGGGCCGGCGCTGACGAAGACGGGGCGAGTGAGGTTGATGGTGGCCCGGTCGGGCTCGGCCGCGTAGCGGTCGGTGATGTACCGCAGCCGCGTGCCCCACGGGTCGCGTACCGTCCGCCGGCCGCGGTCGCGGATCACCAGCACGGGGTCGACGCCCTCAGGCAGCGGCCCGCGGTCGCCGAGCAGCGCGTGCAACGCACCGGCCGCGTTGCCGGCCTCATCGCCGGACGGATACACCTCGTGCTCGGCTTGGTATGCACTCAGCGCCTTCTCCAGCCCGGCCACCAACTGCACCGCCTGCGCCCGCTTGGCCGACCGCCGCACGCTCCGCGTGGCCCCCAGCAGCACGGAAACGAAGAGCACGACAACGACAACCGCGATAACGAGTTCGACGAAGGTCATTCCGATTGCGGAGTGCGGATCGCGGATTGCGGATTGGGGAGGCGATGAAGGATGATGGATGGAAGATGAGGGATGAGAGATGAGGGATCGGGGCACCGGCCTATCCGTCATCGCTCAGCCCTTATCCTTGCACCAGCCCGGCCCCCGTGCCCTGAATTCCTGCGGCCCCTCTGCCTCTTGGTCCCTCGGTCCCTCAATCCCTTGGTCCCCCTACGACGTTACCGCGTAACGTCGTAGTAGCTACTGTCTTCCCGGGCCACGATCTGCGGCTTGTTCTTCGAGCTGCGGTAGCAGTTCGTCCGGTCGACCGTGAGCTGCACCCGACGCAGGTACTGGTCGTCGGTAGGATCGTTGAGGGTGCCCTTGTTGTCGACCAGCGCGATGTAGATCGTGTACACATCCGACCGCACGGTCAGCAGGTTCGCCACCCGATTGAAGATCGCATCCCGCTCCCGAAAGTCGTCGGCAAGACCGTCACCGTCGTCCGCGGCCCCGTCCCCCGGGATCCCGTCCCCATTCCCATCCGTCAGGTCGGGCGGAACGGTCAGGTCCGTCGTGTCCGTCGCGAAGTACTCGAACTGGTTCTCGTCGGGCAGCCCCACCCACTCCTCCGTGATCTGCATCAGTTCGGCGATCGACCGATACGGTGTCATCGTGTCGATGTTCGGCGGCACCAGCGCACCGAAGGTGCGTCCCTCTCGGTAGGCCACGATCGTCTCGGCAAGCTCCATCGCGGGAGCTGCCACGTCGGTGTCCAGGTACAGCGCCGACTCCAACACCATCTCCGGCGCAGTATTGACGTTCAGCCGGCCCGCGGTGGTTCGGCCGATGTCGTGGTCCTCGGTGGGCTCGTTGACGCCCTGCTCACCACTCTCCCTGACACCGTCACCGTCATCTACCCAGTCGCCGTCGTTGTCGACGGGAATGATCTCATCGGCGTCGACGACACCGTCGGTGTCCGTGTCGTACCACACGCGGTCGTGGGCAGCGCTGAGTGTCGTGAACAGTTGGAACAGCCGGTTTGCCCACGGCTCGCTGGGGACGGGGAAATCGCCGAACCTCGAATGCATGGACACTTCGTCCAGACCCGCGAAGATCGGCCGCCCTGCCGCCGTCTGCGCCGCAGGCGCCAAGGCGCCCATGCTGGCGCTGGCCTGCATCGTCGCAACTACCGCCGGCACCGTCCTTTCGCCGGGCGATGCATTCGGGTCCGGCCCCACCAGGAACACGTTCGTCAGTTGAGCCACGGAGTCAAACGCCCACGGCACGCTGAATCCGCCACTGCTGAACATCCACGGCGACGGTTGCACCGTGCCGCTCAGGTCAACACCGCCGTTCGCCTGCCCCAGCGTCGGGGCAGCCGGCACCATCTCATGCCCTGCCACACTGAAACGCCAGCGGGTGGGGCGATTGCCAAGAACCTCGTCAAGCTCTCTCGCCAGACTGTTCCCGGGGCCGACAGCCGCGAAAGCGTCCTCACCCGCGACGGGAACGACACGGTCCACCGCGACAAAAACGCCGCCAACGGGCCGCTGCAACTCGACGTAGCGATTCGCAAGGTTCCCATCACCGGGGTTCTGAACGCTGGCGATGACGAGTCCGATGTCCTCACTAACTCCGGCCCCGCTGGCAAGCGTATTGCGCACCCACTGAGC
>CAYMME010000106.1:14030-20266 GCA_964391465.1 uncultured Planctomycetales bacterium | reverse complement strand
CTTAACTCACAAGGAGGTCGTAAAACAGGGGCAAGCGTGAATAATCCGGGCTAGCTCGCTGCCGGTGAACGGGCCGCTTGCAGGCAACCGGTGTCTGGCTGGCCCCCGCGCTTGTGTTTTGGGGCTCGGATGGTTCTTCAACTCGTGGCGAGCGCTTGTACTTCTTTCTGAAGGTCTTCAGGAGAGAGGTCGTCGAGGTCCAGGGCGAGCATTCTCTCGATTCGGACCTTGAGCCCTTCGGCCACCACGCGGCAGAACGCCAATCGCTCGGGCTCGGTGGCCATCAGTCCGACCGGGTCCTGGAATCCCCAGTGCGCGGTGGCCGGTTGTCCGGGCCAGGCCGGGCACGGCTCGCGCGCGGCGTGATCGCACAGCGTGATGATGATGTCCATGGACAGCCCGAGGAACGAGTCCCAGCTCTTCGAGCATTGTCCTTCTAGGGACACACCCATGCTTTGCATGGCGGCTTGGGCGAGCGGATGGATGTACCCGGCCGGGTGCGAACCGGCGCTGTAGGCCTCGGCCCGGTCGCCGGCCGCCTGACGGGTCAGGGCCTCGGCCATCTGGGAACGGCACGCGTTCCCGGTGCATACAAAGAGAATTCGAACAGGCTTAGAGCGACTCATGCCGGTATAGGTCCTCTTCCTGGGGCCGGGGCCGGTGAGCCCGACGATCGCGGCCCGGTGCCACCCTGGACCGCTGGAATCCGGACATCGCATCCCTTACCATTATCGGGACACCGGTGAGGCTACTCAAGCTACGCCGGTGCGGCGCGGCCATTTGACGGCGTGCCGAGACGCATCGTTGAAGGCAGGACTCGATGAGCCAGATGGGTTCGCAGAACGGATTTGACCGCCCCCACCCGTTTCCCGGGAAGCTGATCGTGGTGGAGGGCATCGACGGCTCGGGCAAGAGCACGCAGCTTCAACTGGCCCATCGCTGGCTGACCGCCCAGGGCTACCGCGTGTTTTTCACCGAGTGGAACAGTGCCGACCTGGTCAAGGCGGTGACCCGGCGGGGCAAGAAGAAGATGGTGCTCACGCCGACGACGTTCTCCCTGGTGCACGCCACGGATTTCGCCCACCGACTCGTCTACAACATCATTCCACCGCTCAAGGCGGGTATGGTCGTGGTGGCGGACCGCTACGTGTTCACGGCTTTTAGTCGGGACGTCGTACGCGGGTGCCATCCGGCATGGGTCCGCAAGGTGTACAACTTCGCGGTCCGCCCCGACGCGGCGTTCTACTTCGATGTGTCGCTCGAGGTGGCGGTCCAGCGGATCCTGGGGTCCCGGGCCAAGATCAAGATGTACGAGGCCGGCATGGACATGGGGCTGTCGCCGGACATCACGGAGAGCTTCCGCATCTTTCAGGGACGAATCCTGGAACAGTATCGGCAGATGATCGACGAGTACGGCTTCACGGTGATTCAGGCGGACCGGCCCATCGATGAGCAGCAGGCCGTCGTTCGGGAAACGCTCAGCAAGCTCCTGGACGGCGTCGAACGACACGAGGCGGTGGCGATATGACCGAGGATCAGGTTCCTCGCTATTTCGGTGACGGGCTCCCCTACGCTTCGGCGAACCCCTGGACGGGCAAACTGATCGTTATCGAGGGTACCGACGGGGCTGGACGTACCACGCAGACCAACATGCTCCGGGAGTGGCTCGAGGTGCAGGGCTACGGCGTGGTCGAGACGGGGTGGACGCGGAGCAAGCTGATCGGACGGGCCATCACCGAGGCGAAGAAGGGACACACGCTTAGCCGGATGACGTACACGCTCATGTATGCCACCGACTTCGCCGACCGGCTCGAGTATCAGATCCTGCCCGCGCTGCGGAACGGATTCATCGTGCTTGCGGACCGGTACGTGTATACGGCCATGGCCCGGGCCGTGGTCCGTGGCGTCGACCGCGACTGGGTGCGCGAGCTATACGGGTTCGCGGTCGTGCCGGATCTCGTGTTTCATCTTCAGGTCTCCGTCGCCCGGCTGATCCCGCGGGTGCTGATGGCGGGCATGATGAACTACTGGGAATCTGGAATGGACCTCAACCTCGGTGAGGACCTGTACGACAGTTTCCAGAAGTACCAGTCGATGCTGCTCGAGCAACTCAACCGCATGGCGGACGAGTACGGCTTCATCAACATCGATGCGATGATGTCTCCCGAGGCGATCCAGGAACTGATCCGGCAATACGTGACGCGGCTGCTGGCCCACGAAGCCGCATAGGTGCAACAGCGCAGTGGTCAGAGTCGGCATCGGCTGCGATCTGCATCGTCTCGTGCCCGGCCGGCCCCTCGTGCTCGGGTCGCTGACGATCGAGTTCGACAAGGGCCTGCAAGGTCACTCCGACGGGGACGTGGTGCTGCACGCAGTGACGGATGCGCTGTTGGGTGCGGCCGCACTGCCGGATATCGGTGAACAGTTTCCCGACACGGATCCTGCTTACAAGGATGCGGCCAGTGCCGATCTGCTGCGGACGGCAGTGGCCAAGGTGCGGGAACTCGGCTACGTTCCCGCGAACGTCGACGTCGTCGTGCAAGCCGAGCGGCCGAAGCTCTCGCCCTACAAGCAGCCGATGCGCGAGGCGATCGCGGCGTTGATCGGGCGGCCCGTGGAGGATGTGAACGTCAAGGCCAAGACCAACGAGGGTCTCGGCGACGTTGGCGAGGGAAGGGCGATTGCGTGCGTGGCCGTGGCGACGATTGTCCCGGTCGATGCGTAGGGCGGGAACCGCCCACCACCAAACTGAGCGAGGGTGCCCCATCCCTGACGGCTGTTTGTCAGGGGTGGGGGACTGATCCCGGTAGGGGGCGCATTCGTCCCCCACCCCTGACAAACGGCCGTCAGGGATGGGGCACCCGTAGACGTGGAAAAGTGGGCATTGCCCACGATCTGACAGAGTCGGGGCGACTATGCCATTGCATGTGTACAACACGCTGAGTCGGTCGAAGGAGGAATTCACGCCGGTTGCACCGCCGAAGGTGGGCATGTATGTGTGCGGCCCGACGGTGTACGGGCACGCCCACCTCGGTCACGCCAAGAGCTACGTCAGCTTCGACGTCGTCCTGCGTTACCTGCGGCACCTTGGCCATGACGTGACCTACGTGCAAAACATCACCGACGTTGGGCACCTGACCGAGCAGGACGACGGCATGGCCGACGAGGGCGAGGACAAGATCATTCGCGAGGCCAAGCGACGTGGACGGCACCCCATGGCCGTCGCCGAGTTCTTCACCAACAGCTACTTCACGGACATGGACGCACTCAATGTCCTCCGGCCCGACATCGCGCCGCGGGCGACCGGCCACATCCCCGAGCAGATCGAGTTGGTCGAGCGGTTGATCGAGAGGGGGCACGCATACGAGATCGACGGCAACGTCTACTTCGATACGCGCAGCTTCGCCGGCTACGGAAAGCTCTCGGGGCGGCGCACCGAGGAGGCCGAGGCCGGTGCCCGCGTCCAGGTGCGCAGCGATAAGCGACACCCCACCGACTTTGCGCTTTGGAAGCGCGCCGAGCCGGAGCACATCATGCAGTGGACGAGCCCGTGGGGACGCGGCTATCCCGGGTGGCACCTCGAGTGCTCGGTCATGAGCACGAAGTACCTCGGCCAGCCGTTCGACATCCACGGTGGTGGGCTCGAGAACCAGTTTCCGCACCACGAGTGCGAGATCGCCCAGTGTGAGGCCGCGACCGAGCAGCCCTTCGTCAAGTACTGGCTGCACAACAACATGATCACCATCAATAACGGCCAGAAGATGGGCAAAAGCCTCAACAACTACGTCAGCCTCAAGGAGATCTTCGCCGGGGCGATTGCCGACCCGGATCGAGCGAAGAACGTCAGCTTGTCGCGGGCGTACGAGCCCGACGTGGTGCGGTTCCTGATTCTCCAGAGCCACTACCGGGCACCGGCTGATTTCTCCGACGACGCGCTACAGGCCGCGATGAAAGGACATGCCCGGCTGCGCGAGTGCGTGATCGCGGTGCGCGAGGCGGCGACGACGGCGCCCGAGGCTGATGTCGATGCGAAGACCGGCGAAGCGATCGCCGAAGCGCGGAAGCGGTTCGACGAGAACATGGACGACGACTTCAACACGGCCGGGGCGCTGTCGGTGCTGTTCGACCTGGTACGTACGGCGAACACGGCCGTGGCCGGCGGGGCGTCGCAAGGTAGCCTCGCGGCTCTCGACGAGGTCTTCACCACGCTCGGCGGCAGCGTGCTCGGTGTCGTTCGCGAGCAATATGCGCAGCAGGGCGGTGGGGCGGGCGACCTGCTGTCCGGGGCCATGGAACTGCTGATCGAGCTTCGCGCCGACGCCCGCAAGAACAAGGACTTCGCCACCGCCGACAAGATCCGCGACGGCTTGACCGAGAAGGGCATTGCCCTCGAGGACCGTGTCGACGGGACGGCTTGGCGGCGGGCGCAGCCCTAACGTCCTTGTGCATCGGACCCGTGTGTCGCGTCCTGCGCCTCGCGGGCGGGAGGGAGGGGGTCCCTCGGCGGTTCAGTCTCCCGCTCCTGACAAGCTGCCGTCAGGGATGGGACGCCCACGTTCCTTGTGTGGCGGACGAGGTGACGCTTGAGTGAGGACGCAGATGCAGCGACGGATGACGCTTCCGAATCGCCGGCGCCTCGGCGGCCTCTGTCCAAGCGTCGCTGGTTTCGCGTGATCCGACTGCTTGTCATTGCGTACGTCGTGTGGTGTGCGGGGCTGTATCTGCGCCAGGACAGCCTCATCTTTCCGACCGGGATGACGCCTCCGCCGCGGGATCGGCCCTTCCGCGAAGACACGGTCGTGATCCGGTTGGATGTCGAGGAGGGCGGGCAGGTCGAGGCGTGGTTCGTGCCGGCGCCCGGCGTCGGTCCGGACAATCCCGGGCCCCTGGTCGTTTCATTTCACGGGAACGCCGAGACGATCGACGACAGCGACGGTTTGGTCCGCGCGTACCTGGACGTTGGATGCTCCGTGTTGTTGCCGGAGTATCGCGGGTATGGGCATTGCGCTGGCAAGCCGTCGCAGAAGGCGATCGTGTCCGACTGCGTGCGGTTCTACGATGAGGTAGTCAAACGCCCCGAGGTCGACCGGAGCCGCATCGTCTATCACGGGCGATCGCTGGGTGGGGCGGTGGCGGCGGCGCTGGTACCACACCGCAAACCGGCGGCGCTGATCCTGGAACAGACGTTCAGCAGCACCGGTGCGATGGCGCACGGGTACGGGGCGCCGGCCTTTCTGGCCAGGCACCCCTTTCGCACGGATCGTGTGGTCGCCGGCACAACGATGCCCTTGTTCCTCGCGCACGGTACGCATGACCGGATCGTTCCGGTCCGTCACGGTCGCAAGCTGCGCGACCTCGCCCCGCGCGCCGTTTACATCGAGTACGCCTGCGGGCACAATGACTTCCCGGGTGTCGGGAACGAGCGCGAGCGATGGTCGGAGATCTGTGCGTTTCTCGGTAGCGCTGGCGTTCTTGAACACGCCGTCGAGTGACTCTGTGGCTCACGACGTAGATGGGAGTGCTTTCATGACACGAGCGTCATGCGGTTTGTTCCTCCACCCCTGGCTACGTTCCTTGACCCCTGCGGGGTCGCGCCAACCGCTGAGGTCCCCGCAACCGACGGGGTCGTGCCAGGCGCGGGCCGGATTGCCTGCTCCGCTGTTGTGTGTTCTCGTGTGCTTCTTCAGTGGGTTCGCTGTGGCCGATGCGGCGGAGGTAGTGCGCGGCGGGGTGGCGACCGTGAGCATCACGCCGCCGCTCGAATGGGGGTTGCCGCTGGGAGGGTACGGGGCGCGGATGAGCAAGCCCGCCGAGGGCGTTCACGATCTGGTCAAGGCCAAGGCACTCGTGCTCGCGCGTGGCGAGGCCAAGGTCGCCGTCGTCACGCTTGACATCGTCGGCGTGCCCGGGTCGGTCAAACATTTTCTCGTCGAGAAGCTACGCTCCGACGGCTTCGGGGCCGAGAACGTGCTGCTGTTGCCGTCGCACTCGCATGCCGGGCTCGAGATGACTGCGCTGAATCACCGCAACACGCTCAAGAACCCCGCCATCGGCATCTTCAGCCAGCGTTTGCTGGACTTCCACGTGGATCGGTTGGCGAAGGTCATCCGCGAAGCGGCCGCCAATCTCGCACCGGTCAAGGCGGGCAGCGCGGTCGGTCGCGCCCCCGGGTGCAGCGCCAACCGCCGGGGCGACAAGGTGGGTGACGAGGCGGTGACGGTTCTGCGGATTGGTCG
>CAYMME010000106.1:0-14020 GCA_964391465.1 uncultured Planctomycetales bacterium | reverse complement strand
GTTTTGCCGTGGGTGCCGGCTACCGCAATGCCGTGGCGATAGCGCATGAGCTGGGCCAGCATGTCGGCGCGGGGCACCACAGGGATGCGGCGCTCGATGGCGCCCGCCACTTCCGGGTTCTGCGGATTGATCGCGCGGACGGCGGGCCGCTGGCGGTGCTGGTGAACTTCACGGCCCATCCCACGTTCATGGACGACACGGACATGTGGGTCTCGGGGGGCTGGCCGGGCTACATGCAGCGCGAGGTCGAGGCCGTGATCGGCAGCGGCGTTACCTGCATGTACTACAATGGGGCTGAGGGCGATCAGTCGCCGCGGCTGCCGCCCGGCGGACCGCGAGAGGCCGGCAGCAACTACGAACGGGCCGAGATGCTCGGGCGCCACGTGGGGCTGATTGCCGCAGAGACCCATCGCAATATCACGCCGACGGCGCCGAAGCAGCTCGGCTTCGCTCTCCATTCGGTGAAGCTGCCCGCCGCGCAGATCCATCCGAAGATGATGGAATCGGGAGGTGCCGAGTACGGGTTCGACGACGTAACCGTGGACAAGATCCTGAACGAGATATCGCCGCGCGAGACGACGGTGCAGGCGGTGCGGCTCGATGACTGGCTGGTGGCCAGCGTTCCCGGTGAGATGGTCGTGGCCCTGGGGCTGAAGATCAAGGACTCCCTTCGCTCGGCGGGAGCGAAGCATCCGACCATCGGCGGCTTGGGCAACGAGTGGATCAGCTACATCCTGACCGCCGAGGAGTATGCGCAGGGCGGATACGAGGCCAGCGTCTGCTTCTACGGCCCGACCCTCGGCGCCGCAATCACGCAGAAGGCTTATTGCGTCGGGCGAGCGGTCCTCGCAATGCCGTAGTGTGGCAGGGTGTCACGGACCCGGTGCCACGGGCCCCGACGGCTCTCCCTTCCCGCGGAGGGTGGGAATGCAGTAGAATCAGCCCGCGCGGAGCAGAACATGGCGCGGGTCAATGCATCGCTGAACGTAGCGGAGTGATCGGTATGTACGGATGGACGGGCAAGTATCTTCGGGTCGACCTGACGGACCGAACGTGCCACGTCGAGCAGACGCCGGCGCTATGGGCGCGTGACTACATCGGAGGGCGCGGGTTGGCCGTCCGTTGCCTCTACGAGTGGCTCGACCCGACGGTCGATGCCCTCAGTCCGGAGAACGTGCTGATCCTCGCCTCCGGGCCGCTCACGGGCACATCGTTGCCGACGGCCACGCGGTACATGGTCGTCACGAAGGGGCCGCTGACCGGTACGATCACCGGCTCCAACAGCGGCGGGTACTTCGCGCCGATGCTCAAGTACGCCGGCTACGACATGCTCGTGATCGAGGGTCGCGCCTCGCGACCGGTGTACCTGTACATCCACGACGATCACATCGAGATCCGCGATGCTGCGGGGATCTGGGGCAAGCAGGTTGGGGACACCGAGGATCTCGTGCGCGAGGAGTTGGGGCTGCCGGATGCGCGCGTCGCGTGCATCGGCCCCGCCGGCGAGAAGTGCGTACGTTTCGCGTGCATCATGAACGACAAGTTCCGGGCCGCCGGCCGCTCGGGCGTGGGGGCGGTGATGGGCTCGAAGAACCTCAAGGCCATCGCCGTCCGCGGAACCGGTGGCGTGAACGTGGCCCGGCCGGCCGAGTTCCTCAAGGCCCTGTGGCAGTTCCGCAAGAAGCTCGCCGACGGCATCGAAGCGCTGGCCACCTACGGGACGGTCGCGACGTTCGACTTGACCAACGCGATGGGCGGCTTGCCCACGCGCAACTTCCAGCAGGGGCAGTTCGAGCGTTCCGACGACCTGAACGGGGTCACCGTCCGCGAGAACTACCTGCAGCGGAACAAGGGCTGCTTCGCGTGCACGATCGCTTGCGGTCGGGTGTCGCGTCTCGGACCGGAGGCGGATCGGTTCATGGTCAACACTCACCCCCGCAATTGGCGGCCGGCAGCGGAAGGACCGGAATACGAGAACGCCTGGGCCCTGGGGGCGGACACCGGGGTCGGTGATCTCGACGCGGTGCTTATGGCGAACTTCCTGTGCAACGATCTCGGCATGGACCCGATCTCGATGGGCGCGACGCTGGCCGCCGCGATGGAGATGTACGAGAAGGGAGCGTTGAGCGACGAGATCACGGGCATGCCGATCCCGTTCGGGTCGGGCGAGGCTCTGGTCCGCATGGTAGAGGCCACCGCCTACCGCGAAGGGTTCGGCAACGAGTTGGCCGAGGGATCGAAGCGAATGACCGAGAAGTTCGGCCGGCCGGAACTGTACATGGGGGTGAAGGGGCAGGAGCTTGCAGCCTACGACCCGCGGGGCTACCAGGGCATGGGGGTCGCCTACGCGACCGCCAATCGTGGCGGCTGCCATGTGCGGGCGTGGACCCCGGCGATCGAAGCGTTCGGCGACAACCCCCAGCCTCACTCGCCGGAGGGCAAGGGCGAGTGGGTCGCCGGTCAACAGAACCTCACCGCCGCCCACGACTCCACGGGCATGTGCCTGTTCTCCGGAGCGGACGCCATCAAGGGAGATCTGCTGCCCGCCATCCAGGCGGCGACCGGTGTGGACTACACCGTGGATGATCTCCTCGAGGCGGGCGAGCGCATCTGGAACGTCGAGCGGCTCTTCAACAACAAGGCGGGCTTCACGGCCGCCGACGACTCTCTGCCCAAGCGTTTCTTCGACGAGCCTTTCCCCGACGGTCCGGCGGCAGGCGTGGTCGTTCACCTGGATGAGATGCTCTCACGATACTACGCCGCGCGCGGGTGGACGACGGATGGGGAACCGACGGCGGAGAAGCTCGCGGCGCTGCGCATCTGATTCGGATCAAGTACCGACCGGGGCGGGGGGGGAGACCTGGTGGCCGATCAGCCGGGCCCAGCGAGCGGCGCGCGTGAGGGACACTCTTGCCGAGTCGATCATTTCGCTGAGGTCTTCGGTCTTGGTGAAGAAGTCCACGGCCCCGCGATCGACGCAGTCGAGGACACGACCGAAGGACGCTTCCACCGTCAGCATGATCACCTGAACCAGCGGGTTTCGCTGCTTGAGGGCCTCGACCATCTCGACGCCGCTCATGCCGGGCATGTTGATATCCAGGATGACAACGTAATAGAGGTTTGTTCTCATTATCGTGAGCGCGTCCTCGGCGGACAGCGCGGTGTCCGCGGCGATCCCCGCGTTCCCGAGTCTCATGCGCACCAAGCGCAACATCGATTCGTCGTCGTCGACGACGAGGACTCTAGCTGGATTCATGCCACGGCCTTTCCTGATGGGGCCCCTTGGGGGCCAGTATGGTGAGAAGATCGGGTTCTTCCTTAGCCGGCTTCACCAAATGCGCGGGTTGCCCTCTGGTAGACGTGATTCGCGCGGTGATCGGACGTTGGGACCGCACGCACGCGGTGATTTTTGGCGAGTCACGTGGGCGGATGGTCAAGATGAAGCCGGCCTCGGATTCAGCCGAGAGACGAATGTGGGGTTGACCGTCTCGCCGTGTTCGGGTGACGGCAGTTCCCGACTTGTGGAGTTGTAGGGTTCGCCCGACCCGACGAGGCCATCGAGACTGACACAATGATTGAGCTGGATCCATCCAAGCTGCCACCGGAGGTCGCGACGCTTCTTTTCGGGCGCGGTGCGGGTGTGCCCCCGCTGGAATGGCAGCCGCGGGTGGATCGCACGGCCAAGCAGACACTTGACCAAATCGCGGATGCTGCGCTCGTCGGCGGAGAAGCGGTCGCCGACGAAGGAATGGTCGCCGTCGTGCGGGCCTTGCTCTACCTGTGGAACGGTTGGATCGGCGAAGCGCGCATGTACGCGGAAGCGGCGCCCGAAGCCGAACGGCGCTACCTTGTCGCTCTCTGCGAACGGCAGTCCGGCAATGCGGATGCCGCCAAGTCCGCTTTTCAAGAGCTCGACGGCCATCCGGTCTACGAGCCGTTGGCGAACGCGGCGGTTGAGGCCATCGGGCTTGGTTCCGATCCGGTCGTGGATCGCTTCGCGCAGATGCTCAAGCTCGGCGAGGCGTGGGAGCCGTTCGCGTTCATCGACGTGTACGAGCAGGCCCGGGCCGGGAAGCTCTCGCAGGCGAGCGAACACCTCGTGTGCAGCGTGCAATGCGTCGAGTTCGAGCTGCTCTTCATCCACTGCTACACCGCCGCCATCGGGAAGAGCATTCCACTTCGCCGGCAGCCCGACGCACCGGCTTCGCGGCCGCGTAAGCGAGCCGCTGCGCGCCGGCAATCCGCCCGTCCGCCGCGTCCGGACACAACGTCCCCAAAGGCTCCCGCTGAGGAAACACGCCCGGAGAAGCGGACCGAAGAACGGAAACCGTCGCGGCCGAAGATCGCGCTTCGTTGTCCCAAGTGCGCGGCGCAGCTTCGCGTTCCGGAGGAAGGTCGAGGCGCGCGGGCCCGCTGCGACAAGTGCGGAGCCGTCTTTCTCATTCCCGCGAGGCAATCCGAGCCTGCCACCGCCGGCGCTGCAGAGCCGGCCGAATGATCAGTCCCATATGCGGCCTTCTCGCTTCGTCCTCGGCGGCCGCACGCAACAGTGAACTTGAGTGCGTTGGCACCCGATAGGATAACAGCGTCCGCACCGGCGTCCCGTTGATCCGGCGCGGAATGGCGCTGGTGTGTCGATCATTGTGGTGCGGGGGTCGGGCAGGTCGACTGCAAACAGACTCTGTCGTGCCGGTTGCCCGAGGCCGCGTCGTGGGATGCGGGTTGCCGAAGCCGCCGACGGTGTCCACAGGGAGGCCGCTGCTGATGGACGTACGCTACATTAATCCGTTCATAAAGTCGATCCGCAACGTCTTCAAGACGATGCTGTCCGTGGAGGTCACGGTCGACAAGCCGCACGTCAAGGCCGGCGAAGGGGATCGACCGGACGTGTCCGGCGTCATCGGATTCTCGGGGGACGCCAGCGGTTCGGTCGTGGTGTCGTTTTCCAAGCAGGTCGCACTGCGGATCGTGGCCCAGTTCGCCGGCACTGAACTCGAGATCGATCACGCGGACTTCGCCGATGCGGTGGGCGAGCTGGCGAACATGATTGCCGGAGGGGCGAAATCGGAGTTCGAGGGGCTCGACGTCAGCATCAGTCTGCCCAGTGTGATCATCGGCGAGAACCATGAAGTCAGCAGATCGTCGGCGAACCCGCGCGTGGTGATCCCATGTCGTACGGCTCTTGGCCCGTTCGATGTCAGCGTTTCCATGAAGGTTGAGAAGCCCGCGATGGCAGGAGCCGCATCATGAAGATCCTACTGGTCGATGACTCGCGCACGATCCGAAACATCCAGAAGAACGCACTGGCCGCCCTCGGTCACACGGACGTTGTCGAAGCCGCCGACGGCGTGGAGGCGTTGTCCGCCATCTCTGCCGAGGCCCCGGACCTCATGCTTCTCGACTGGAACATGCCCAACATGGACGGTCTGACGCTGCTGAAGAAGGTTCGGGAGAAGGGCCTGACGGTTCCGATCATCATGTGCACGACCGAAGCGGAGAAGTCGCGGGTGATCCAGGCGATTCAGGCCGGGGCGAACAACTACGTGGTCAAACCGTTCACAGGTGAGGCCCTCGCCGAGAAGATCAACCAGACGATGGAGAAGGTGGCAGCGGCAAGCGCTTGATTGACGACGCGGTCTCGACCCGCGCTCGACAGGATGCGGCGTGGCGCGGTCGAACCGAATGGGCGAGGCGCCACCCGGTCGGGGACGAGGGAGACGCGCCATGAGCACCGAAGTGGCCCACATCGTCGACGTCAGGATTGACGCCGACCGCATCAACGCCTGGGTGACGCCTGCCCGTGCCGTCACCGGCGACCAGATCACCGCCGAGGGCGTGCGTGCTGCACTCGAGGTCGTCAAAATCCCAATCAATGACGCCGTTGCAGCCAAGGTGGAGGCGTTTGTGGCCGAGTGCGGTGGAGAGGGGGACCTGCCGGAGCGGTTCTTGATCGCCGCAGGCAAGGCGCCGGTCGAAGGGAAGCACGGCGACTTCAAGCCGGTCGAACCGGAAGCTCCCGAGGAACCGACCGAATCGGACGAAGATCAGATCGACTACCGCGCGCTGAACTTCATTCAGACGGTGGAGGAAGGGACCGTCATCGGCTACATCATCCCTCCCGTTCCGGGTAAACGGGGTGTTGACGTGCACGGAAACGCCCTCGCCCCGCAACTGCGTATCCAAGAGGTTCGGCTTGGACCCAACGTACGCACGTCTCCGGACGATCCCACCGTCGCCGTGGCTGCGGCTGCTGGCCGTGTCGTCTTTCGGGGGGGGAGACTGGACATCGATGACGTCCTGTACATCAAGGGCGACGTCGACCTGGAGTCGGGCAACGTCGATGCGGTCAGCGATGTCAACGTCCGGGGTACGGTTCGCGATCTGTTCAAGGTCAAGTCGAAAAAATCCGTCACCGTCGGCGGTGCCGTCGAGTGTGCGGAGATCGAAGCCGGTGACGATGTCGTCATCCACGGCGGCATTGTCGGTCGCTTCAAGGGACGCGTCGACGCCGCCGGCTGTATACTCACCAAGTTCTGCTCCGAGGCCCATTTGTGTGCCGGCGGCGACATCACGCTGGGCAAGGAAGCCATCCACTGCGAGCTGCGCAGCGACGGAAAGATCGTGGTCGAGCGCGGCGACATCGTCGGTGGGAAGGTCTACGCCCGGGAAGGCATCGAGGTTCGGTCCCTGGGCGGCGACGCCGGTACCAAGACCGAAATCACCGTGGGTATCGATCCGGACGTCCTCCGTGCCTCCCGACAGGCCGATGCGTTCGTGACCCAGCAGTTGGAGGCGGTCGAGCAGATCCGAGAGAAGGTCCAGCCGCTCATGGCCAACCTCAAACGCCTCACCCCGGCGCAGAAGGAGCAGGCGACCGAGTTGCTCTTCAAGGCCGACGAGATGGAGCTTGAGATCAACAACAAGCGCGAGCAGCAGAAGCAGATGATCGCCGACGCGTCACCCAAACGGGACGCCCGTGTCGTGGTGAACAAGCTCATCTACCCGGGGGTGCGAATCTCCATCGGGACGCGCGAGACGCGGTTCAGCCAAGAGATGAGGGGCCCGGTTCGCATCGAGCTGCGGAAAGTCAAGAACGTCAGCGAACTGATTGCCGTCAATCCGCTAACCGGGTCGACCACACGTCTCAGCAGCATGCGGATCGACCTGTCCCCGCCCAAGGAACCGGCGAAGAAGGAAGGTGACGCCGAGGCGACGGACGGGTCCAAGGCCTCGTGAGTCGCACCTCCGGATCGCCCACCCCCGATTCCCGTTTCTCTGACCCTTGCTCTGTTTCGTACGCTAGCTGCTGGCTGCGTCGTTGGGATCGGTGCCGTTGGTGACTTCGGTGCCGTCGTTCGTGCCGTCGTCGTCGGAATCGGTGTCGTTCGGGTCTGTCTCGTGCACCTGCACTTCGTCGCCGTCGGACAAGGTGTCACCGTCCGAGTCGGCATCGAGCGGATCGGTCGAGTGGGTGTCGACCTCATCGCCGTCGCTCAGCCCATCGTTGTCGGTGTCGGCATCGGTGGGATCGGTGTTGGTCGTGTCGACCTCCGCCCCGTCCGCAAGTCCGTCGTCGTCGGTATCGTCGTCGGTAGGGCTGGTGTTGTGCGTGTTGACCTCGGCGCCGTCCTCGAGATTGTCTCCGTCGGTGTCGGCCTTCGTCGGATCTGACCCGACGGAAAGCTCGGTGCCGTCACCGAGGCCGTCGTCATCGCTGTCCGTGTCCAGCGGGTCGCTGCCGGTGAGGACCTCGACGGAATCGAGGACGCCATCGCTGTCGGTGTCGACCACGAGGGGGTCGGTGCCGGCCGTGGCTTCGGCGCCGTCGTTGAGTCCGTCGTCATCCGTGTCCGTATCCGTGGGATCGGTGCCCGCGGCAATCTCGGCTCCGTCGGCGGCTCCATCGCCGTCCGTGTCAGCCAGGGCCGGGTTCGTGTTCGTGTTGTCGACCTCATCGAAATCACCGATCCCATCCTCGTCGCTGTCGGTCTTGGTGGGGCTTGTGCCGAGGGTGTCCTCCCGGCCGTCGGAGAGCCCGTCGCCGTCGGTGTCTCGGACAAGCGGATCAGCCTCCAACGCCACCTCCCGTCCGTCGAGCAGTCCGTCGTCGTCGGTGTCGTCATCGAACGGGTCGGTGTTGTGGGTGTTGATCTCGTCTCCGTCGGAGAGCCCGTCGCCGTCGGTGTCGCTACGGTCGGGATCGGTGAGCGTGACGTTCGTTTCCTCGGCGTCGCTCAGGCCGTCGCCGTCAGAGTCCTCGGCGGTGGGGTTGGTTCCCAGGCTGCCCTCGCTGCCGTCGGAGATACCGTCCCCGTCAGAGTCCGTGACAAGTGGGTTGGAGCCGAGAACCACCTCGTCTCCGTCATCGAGGCCATCGTTGTCCGAATCGGAATCGGTTGGATCGGTCCCGAGTTCGATTTCGGCGGCATCGGCCAGACCGTCGCCGTCGGTGTCGGCCGAGACCGGGTCGGTGCCCAGGATCCGGACCTCCTCGTGGTCGCTGAGCCCGTCCTCGTCGGTGTCGATCGCCTCGGGGCTGGTGCCGAGGACCAGCTCCTCGTCGTCCGGAAGGCCGTCGTTATCGCCGTCGATGTAACAGCCGGAGGCCAGGATCAGCAGGACAGCAGCCGCGGTCAACGAGCGCATGGGAGTATCTTCGGCGGTTCGCGACGAGATCGTTCACTTCCGGGAGCTTGACAAGTGGCCGACCGGCATACAATAGTGCGCGCCGTGGCGCCTGCGGTTGGCGCCGGTAGACATCTCACTCATGTGGTAGGGCGATGCGTGGGTACGGTTGCTCTGCTCAGTTTGTTGCCCGGGATCTGGTACAGCCGGGCTCCCATCGACGTGCCTCAGGCGGCGCCGGAGGCCTTTGTACGGCTGGCACAGCCGGTTCGGCTCGCGGCGCGAGGACGCCCGGTGGCGGGTGCACTCGTCGAGTCCATTGCCAGTCAGGCGGGCTTCCCCGCTGCCCTTGGTTCCGCAGTGCCCGATTCGGTACACGTCCGGCGTCTGGTTTTCGAGGCGGACCATCTCAACGGCTACGAGGCCCTCGCCTGTCTCGCCCGGGTGTTGGGATTGGAGGTGATTGTGCTGCCCGAGGGCGCCGTTCTGGCCTCGCCGGAGCGGATGCCGAGCGGCTGGCGGGCGATGGCGGCTGCCCAGCATCGGTATTGGCATGAGCGGCGGCAGGCATCGGAGGACCGTTGGGAGCGGCGGCTGGCTCGTCGGGCCGACCTGAGGTTGGCTGACGTGACGCTGGCAGCGGCGTTACGGCACGTCCGCACCGCCTACGGGGTGGACGTTCTGGCATCGGAGGCCGTGTGGGAGGGTCAGAAACTCGTGTCGCTGGAGGTCACCAACACGGCGCTGAGCGAGACGCTGGGCCGTCTCGCCCGGCAGTTTGGGGTTGTCGTGCGGTGTCGAGACGGGGCGGCGTGGCTGGAGCATGGGGTGGCCGCGGCCGGGAGGCAGCCCGCCGACGCCTCCAACTCGGTCAGCGTGGTGGTGCCGGCTGCGGTGCGTCGGCGCGTGTCGCGGCCGGTGGGATCGCGGCTGGACCGGGTGGTATGCTTGGATGCGGAGCGGAGAACGGTCGGGGAAACCCTCGTGGCGGCAGCGGAGCAGGCTGCCGTGACGATCCATGGCTTCTCGGTGGCCGAGGGAGAGGCCGGCCGTCCCGAGGTGTCGGCGGCCGCCGGGCCGCTGGGCGACGTCTTGGAGGCGGCCCGTATGATCTGGAGGAAGCGGTGGTGGGTCGAGGAACGTCCGGTAGCCGATGGGTCGACGCTGATGCTCACCTCCCCGGCGGGCGAGTGAACTCGGCGTCCCCGGGCTGATCGGAACACACCATGGGGCGAGGCCGTGGTGTGCCTTCGGAGAGATGTTGTTGTAAGGAGAAGTTGGCCATGACCGATGATGTGTGCAGTGGCGGAGCCGCGACGGGCGGTGTGGCATTGCTGGTCGATGCTGGCGAGGATCCTGTGGTGAGGAGCGAGCCGGGCCCCGGAAGTACCGTCTGCGGGGCCCACGCCGAGCCGGCCGGGCCGGCTCGCTGGCCCGCGAGACTGCCGGAGGGCGATTTCGAAGACGACATCGGGCTGGAAACTGAGCGTCCGGTCACGTCGAGAGGAGAGGGCGTCGACGACGACGATGACGACTGCGACGACGACTACGACGACGACGATGACGACTACGACGACGATGACGACCTGCTGGACGACGATGATGACGACGACGACCTGCTTGATGACGACGTGGATGACGAGGATGATGTTGATGAGCTCTAGGTGCCCGGCTGCGGCCCACGGATGGCTGTAGGGCCGGCGCCTTGTTTCTGCGATGGAGTGGCCGTGAGCGAAAAGTACAACGGGCCGGAACGTCGAGGGGACGACCGACGCCGAAGCAATGAGCGGAGGGGCGGGCCGGAGCGACGCTCCGGGCTCGAGCGAAGGCGGGGACCCGGACGGCGGCGGGCCGACCAGCGCCGTGCGGCCGAGGAGGGCGAAATCACGGACGAGGTGCTGGAATTCGTGATGGCAATCGACGAGTATAAGAGGACGAACAACAAGCCGTTCCCGTCGTGGACGGAGGTATTCGAGATCATCCAGTATCTTGGATACCGGAAGGTGGCCGAACGAGGGTCGCACATCGATTGCGTGGCCCCGTCGCCATCGACGGACAGTTGATCGGCCGGACGTGTTGCCGGCCGGGAAGCGCATCGGGATGGGAGCCGATGGACGCGTCGGACCAAGTCATCTTTCTGCTGAAGGTCGTGATTAACATCGCCCCCGTGGCGGTGTACTTCCTTGTCCTGGGTTTGGTGAACAGCCAGGCCCATCCCGTGCTCGTCAACGCCCGTTCCGATTTCCAGGTGCTCACGCTGGTCTTCGTCCCGCTGCTGGTGTGGCCGATCCCATACCTCGTCGACGGCGGGCACTGGTGGGCGCTGTGTTGCGGCGTGCTGATTGCCACGGGCGGGTTCTGGCGACTTCTTCCGGGGCGTGCCGACGGCTGGGTGCTGTACAACGTCACGGAGGAGCAGGGGCGAGCCATGTTACACCGGGCCCTGTCTGCGTGCGGCCTGGCCAGCCGGGCTCGCGGCGGCGGATTCGACGTCCCCACCGCCGGTCTTCACATTGAGGTGAGTAGTTTCTCCCTCCTGCGTAACGTGACGCTTCGCGCGCGCTGGAACGGCGACCGGATCGACATGGAACGTTTCGCAAGCCTCGGCGTGGGGCTGCATCGGCAGATGCAGCGGCAATCGCTGCTGCCGTCGGCTACGGGCGGATGTCTGATGGTGCTCGGGGTGAGTCTGATGATCGTCCCGCTGTGGTTGATGTCCCGTCACATTGACGCCATCGTCGAGATCGTGCAGCAGCTTCTTCTCGCCTAGTCTCCCTCCATTCCGGCCGAGCACCCCCGCGGGCCCATACGGCACCGCAATCCGGCGTGAGCCTGCCCGCGCCCGGCGGAACTTTTCTCGCCGCAACGGTTTAAGTAAGCTATAGGGCATGGGGTACGAGGCTTGCCGAATCCATGAGCATCACGCGCGGGAGAACGAACTGATGTGCCGTAGGGAGTGTCTGATTGCGTTTGCGTTGCTGGCCGCCGTCGGGCTGAGTGTCGGGTTGTCCCAGGCCGGGGCCGGGGAAGCGTCGGACGGGAAGGCGTATGCGCCCATCGCTCCACCCAAGGACCTCGCGGCGGTTCAGGTCGAGTGCATGGACGATCTGGTCAAGCTGGCCAAGACGAAGCCTGAGAAGCGACGGACGTGGACCAAGATCCGCCACCGTGCGTGGGCGGTTGCCGAGATGGCCAACCTCCTGTCGCTTCACAAGGACGCAAAGGGGGAACTGCCGAAGCGTGCGAGCGCGGCGGCCCAGGCCGCGGCCGAGTTGGGCAAGATCGCCAAGGAGCGGCAGTACGATTCCGTGCCGCAGAAGGTCAAAGCCCTGGCCGAGATGGTGCAAGCCGTCGACAAGCTCGTTCAGGGCGGCAAGACCCAACCGGTCAAGAAGCCGGACTTCAAGCCAATCGCCCCGGTAAGCGAGGTGATGGAGCTCAACCAGGAGCACTACGACGAGATCACCGAGCTGGCAGAAGGGGATTCGCCTGACGACAAGGCGTACGCCGTGTTCTCACAGCGAGCCTGGATCCTTGCCGAGTCGGGGAACCTGCTGCTGCTCGCCCACGTCGACAAGAAGGACTGGCAGAAGTGGTCGGTCGAGATGCGCGACTTCGCCAAGCAGCTTGCGGCCGAGGCCAAGAAGAAGGATCTCCCGGCCATTCGCAAGACGGTCAAGGCGATGGAGACCAACTGCGGCGCCTGCCACGATGAGTATCAATAGCGAGCTGTCAGCTCTCAGTTGCGTCTTGGCACCTGCATCGGGTTGCGGCTTGCTGAAAGCTGACGGCTGACAGCTCCTACACAGCTAGTAGGGACTCTCCCTCCATCTCGGGTGGTGTGTCCAGGCCCATCATTTCGAAGGCGGTCGGCATCACGTCGGCCAGGGTGCCTCCCTCGCGGAGCGACTTGCCCTTGAGTCGATCGTCGACAACGAGCAGGTCTACATCGTAGATCGTGTGCGCGGTGTGCGGCCCGCCGCCGTTGGGATCGGTCATTTGCTCGGAGTTGCCGTGGTCGGCGGTGACGATGCCGATGCCGCCTCGTTTCCGGATGGCCTCGAGCACGCGGCCCACGCAGGTGTCGACCGTCTCGCAGGCTTTGATGGCCGCCTCGAGCTTGCCCGTGTGCCCGACCATGTCGCCGTTGGCGAAGTTGAGCACGAGCACGTCGTATTGCTCGGACGCAATGCGGCGTTCCATCTCGTCGGTCACTCCGTACGCCGACATCTCCGGTTGCTGGTCGTACGTGGCCACCTTGGGCGACGCGATGAGCTGCCGGTCTTCGCCGGGGAACGGCTCCTCGCGGTAGTCGTTGAAGAAGAACGTCACGTGCGGGTACTTCTCGGTCTCGGCACAACGGAACTGCTTGAGCCCCTTGTCGGAGAGGTACTCGCCGGTGGTGTTGGCCATCTTGGCCGCCTTGGGGAAGGCCACTTCAACGGGCAGACCCTTCTGGTACTCGGTCATGCCGACGAAGAACAAGTCGAGCTTCTCGCCGCGGTCGAAGCCGTCGAAGTCGTCGAGTTGGAACGCCTTGATCAGCTCGCGCGGCCGGTCGCCGCGGTAGTTGTAGAAGATCACGGCATCGCCGGGCGCGACGCGGGGTCGGGGCTTGCCGCTATCCGTGATGACCGTGGGCAGGATGAACTCGTCGCCGTTGTGCGAGTCGTCGGTAGGGGCGGCGTAGTATTGCCGCGCGGCTTCGGGCCCCGACGTGGCCGTCCGCTCGCTGCCGCGTGTGAGCAGCCGGTAAGCCTGCTCGACGCGCTCCCAGCGGTTGTCGCGGTCCATCGCGTAGTAGCGCCCGCACACGCTGGCCATCTTCCCCACGCCGATCTCGGCCATCTTGGCCTCCATCTCGCGCAGGTAGCCCTCGCCGGAGGTCGGCGGCGAGTCGCGGCCGTCGGTGAAGGCGTGCACGTACACCTCGCTGAGCCCCTCGCGGGCGGCCAGCTCGACACAGGCGTAGCAGTGCGTCAGGAGCCCGTGCACGCCGATGTTGGAGGCGATGCCGAACAGGTGCAGCCGGGTGCCGTTGCTCTTGGCGTGCCGCACCGCCGCCAGAAGCTGCTCGTTCTGGAAAAACGTGCCCTCGCGGACGGCCTTGCTGATGCGCACCGACTCCTGGTAGACGACCCGCCCGGCCCCGATGTTCTGGTGCCCGACTTCGCTGTTGCCCATCGTTCCGTCGGGCAGACCCACCGCCTCGCCGGACGTGTGAATCAGGACGTTCGGGTACTCGGCCATCAGTCGATCCGTCACCGGCGTGCGGGCCAGGTGCACGGCGTTGGCGTCGTTCCACTTCGCATCCGGGTTCCGTCCCCAGCCGTCGCGGACAATCAGAATGAACGGGCGTTTGATGCCGGGCATCACGGTCCTCCTAGCACAACTT